>CALEKX010000148.1 GCA_937904525.1 uncultured Phycisphaerales bacterium | reverse complement strand
GACATTGCGGCGCAATCCCTGCGCAATGATGCGCTCTGTGATGTCCTTGTAGTGGAGCGGTGTCTTTGACTCACCCAACACCTTGTCAATCGCCTTCCGCCACGTCAGTTCATGCGCCATCGTGTCTGATACCCTCACCTTCTTCGCCCGCACAAGCCCCCTTCTTCACCATGGCGAGAAAGCATTTCCCGCACCAGCACCAGCGGCAAAGTAAAAGATCGCAGTCTTGCCAAACCGTCACCCGAAATCGGCAAGCTGCAATCCAAGCCCCCCTAAATCTCCATCCACGTTGATCTGCGGTCCCAATCCGAAATCCGAAATCCGCAATCGAAGCCTCCATCCGCGTTCATCTGTGTTCACCTGCGGTTCCCCCTAACCCCCTCAGCCAAATATCTTCTTCCACAGCGGCGGGAGGAGGATCAGCGAGCCGACGGCTACCGATGCGATGGCGGCCAGCAGGACCATGCCGGCAGCCAAGTCCTTTGCGTGGCGGGCTAGCGGATGCACGCGCGGCATGGCCAGGTCCACAGCCGCTTCGATCGATGTGTTCAACCCCTCAAGGATCAGCACCAGTGCGATCGTAAACGCGATCACCGCCCACTCGGCCCGCGAGATGCCGACCCACGCGCCGATCGCGCACGCGACGATGCCGATCGCCAGTTCGATCCGAGCGTTCCGCTGGGTGCGCAACAGATACCACAGCCCCCTGCCGGCGAAATAAAACGAGCGGACGATCCGCACCGAAAGCACACGCGTCCACCGCCGCCAGCGATCTGTCCGATCCACCCGCACGGGCCGCATTGTCGGACGGCTGGGAGAGAATTGCAATCGTGGCTAGAACCGCAGATCAACGCGGATGAACGCAGATAAGTTGGCTCAACGGCCGGCTTTGTCATTGATCACTTGTCACTTGTCACTTGTCACTCGCCGCAACTCCACTCAGGGCGCCAACTGCAGACCGCAGACTGACCGCCGCCGGCTAGCCCATGCTATCATGTCCCCATGACCACCCCCCGCCGCACAACGACCACCGCTGCCCTCTGCGCCATGAGCCTGGCGCTGGCGATTGTGCTGCTGCGGTCGATGCTGGTGGTCTGGGCGCACAGCCCGACCTGGGATGAGCAGTATCACCTGTGACGCGGGCTGCTGCTGACCGCAAGCCCCGAGCGCACGGAGTGGAACGATCCGCCCACGGTCGAAGCCGTCCTGGCCTTTCCCCTGTGGGCGCTGGATCTGGCGCCCGATGCGGCGCATCTCAAGCAGCCGCTGCGCTACGGGCAGGCGTCGACGCAGACGCTGCAGTGGATCATCGCGGCATGGAAGTCGCTGCTGCTGCTGCCGCTGCTGGCGGTGGCGTTTGTGTGGACGCGCGAGCTGTATGGAACGGCGGCTGGGTGGTTGGCGCTGGGGCTGATCGTGTTTGAGCCGACGCTGGCTGCGGTCACGCCGCTGGCGACGCCCGATTCGCTGGGCGTGACGGGCATCACGGTGGCGATGTACCTGGCCTGGCGTGCGGCGCGATATCCGACGAACGTCAATCTCGCCATCGCGGGGGTTGGGTGCAGTGTCGGGGTCCTGCTGAAGCACACAGCCGTCATCGCCCCGCTGGCGGCGGGCGCGTTCATGGCGATCTACTGGATTGCGCAGCGGGAAAAGTCAGCCGAGATCTCGATCGGCCGCCTGATCTTTCGCCGCCTGGCGATGATGTGGCTGGTATCGGCTGCGAGCCTGTGGGTGATGACGGGCCTGGACTGGTCGCGACCGGATCAATGGGGAAGGCATTTGTCGGCGGAGTATGACGACGGCTGGAGCATTCGGACGGACGTGATCAACCCAGCGATGATGCGGCCGATGCCGGCGGGGATGTACTTCGGCTCGCTGGCGGAAGCGTACAGCCATGGCGAGGAGGGTCATCTGGCGTATCTGGCCGGCAGGACGAGCTACCGCGGCTGGTGGTATTACTTTCCGGTGGTCGGCAGCTACAAGGTGCCGATCGGGTTTGCAGCCATCCTGCTGGTGGCGATGCTTTGCCTGCGGCGACGGTTCAGCGCCGGCGATGCGTGGCTGATCGGCGCGGGGGCGATCTGGCTGGTGTTTGTGGCGTCGTCGGGGATCAATATCGGCTTTCGCCATGCGCTGCCGGGATACATCCTGCTGCTGATTGCGTCGTCGCGCCTGCTGCTGCGCGATCAGGCGAAATGGGTGCGCGCAGCGGCGGTGATCGCCTTTGCCGCGGGGGCGGTGCATGTGCTGGCAGCCCATCCGGATTATCTGTCGTACATCAATCGCCCGGACGATCGGGCGTACCTAGTGATCAGCGACAGCAACGTCGACTGGGGCCAGTCGCTCAAGCAGTTGCGGAGGTGGGCGGAGAATCGCGACCAGACGCTGTCGGTCGTCTACTTCGGCGACCCGCAAACGCCCTGGGTGCAGGTGTATCTGGGCGATCGCGCCATGGAGATCGAACCCGGCGAACTGCCCGAGTCGGGCCTGCTGGCCGTCAGTGCCGCGCTGGAGCCGCGGCATTCGGCATACCGGATGCTGCGAAGCCAGCAGCCGGTGGCCGTGCTGGGCGACGGCGCCATGCGCCTCTACGCGATGCCCGCCGCGGCAGGCAACTAGCTCCCTTCGTCGCCCTCCCCCCTTCGTCGCTCCGTCGCTCCGTCGCTCTTTACCCCCTATCCATCAGCCCACTGCTCCCCCACCCGTCGGATGATGACGCGCTGCTCGTCTTTCACCGCATCGAGCAGCCGCTCGATCGGTTCGTTGATCGACTCGTAGCTGAGGCGAAAGGTGCTGTGATGCATGGGAAAGATGCGCTCGGCATGGACCTGGTTCGCCATGGCCAGGGCCTGTTCGGGCGTGGCGTGTGCGGCGACGTAGGGGTTGTAAGCGCCGATGCCGAGGATCGCCAGATCGACCCGGCCGGCTTCGGCAAAGCCGTCGTGATAGGCGGTATCGCCGCCATACAGCACGCGGCGCCGCGGCGTCTGCAGGAGGTATGCGTTGAAGCCGCGATGCATGTCGAAGAACGTGCGAGCCCCCCAGTGCCGCGCCGGCACAGCCGTGATCTGCAGCGGGCCGATCGTGTGCCGCTCGCCCCATCGCAGCTCGGTCAAACGGCTGAACCCGAGGGCGCGCACGAGATCCTGCGTGTGGTGAGCCGTCACGATCGGCGTCCGGCGGTCAAGGCGGTCGAGCGTCGGCAGATCGATGTGGTCGAAATGCGCATGCGAGAGGAGAATCAGGTCGAGCTTCGGCAGTTGCCGCAGCGTCACGGCTGGGCGGACCAACCGCAGCGGGCCGCCGGTCATAAACCCCAAGCCGACGCCGACGCGCGACGAAAAGACCGGATCGGTCAGGATCGTCATCCCCTCCATGCGCAGCAGCACCGTCGCATGGCCGATCCAGGTGGCGGCCACGCGGCAATCCTCCCATCGCTCGAATGTCGGCACGGCTGGGGCGGGCGGGATCTCGCCGAGGCGATCCATCCAGCGCAGGCGGCCGCGGCCCCGCCCGAGGCGGTCGGCCAGCCGAAGCACAATCGCTCGCCGCTTGGCCCAGTCGGCTACGTTACGCCAGGACAAGACACCTCCGATGAGCAGTTGCGGAATATCACTGTCGCGCGGGCGTCTGGCCCGCGTTGCGGATTCGCAATGGAGGGCACGCTACTGCGTGCCGCCGCCAGCTTGATCGCCATTGCGCGATCGGATTCGGCAGGCAATGGCCTGCCCTACACTGGTGCGGGCGAGACGCCCGCGCCATGGGCTATTCTAGACCGTCTATCTCCACGCCAACCGGGAAATGATCGCTGGCATAGACAGCCAGGCGATCTTGCTCAACCCAGGCGGATTTGACCTTCGACGGATCGACGCCGTGCGCGAGGATCGCATCCGTCTGCCGCGGCGGCTGGGCGGATGACGCTTGTGCCTCCTGCGATTGCGCGCCGGCCAGCAGATCGATGTAGCCAAGCTGCAGCAGGCGCTCGGGCGCCTGCAGGCTGCCGCACACCAGATGCAACGTGCCGGCCTGGCGATGCTGGGCAAAGGCATCGGCAACCGGCTGATCCTGCGGATCCTCCGATTGCGTCACACCGACGATCACGTCGCCGCCCGTGGTCCGCACGCCTGCTTCCAGCAGGCAGCCAGCCGGCGTTTCCCACAGCGCACCGTGATTGACAGAATTGACGATAGGCCAGCGGCTCAGCAGCGCAACGGCATGTTTTCCAGCCGGCGCGTGGATGACTTCCATCTTCAGCCGCCCGGCGATGCGGTCCAGGACGGTCAGATCATCCGCTTCGATCAAGGCGACGATGTCGGCCTTCTGCGCCTCGATCACCTCCGCCAGCGGATCGGCGCGGCCTTCGCCGCCCTTGAGAATGTTGTAAACGACGATACGCATATCGATTCGCACATCGTAGCCCCCCTGCCGCGGCGCGTCACGCCGCAGGCGGCTGATCCGACTCGCGCCGGGCAGCCAGGATGCGCGGGCTGAACTTGCCATACAACACGCTCGTGCCCATCAGCAAGAGCCCTAAGCCAATGAACGACAGCGTCCGCCAGCCCGTGCCGACGTTCTGCAGATCCACGATGAACACCTTCACCACCGTCAGCGCAAACAACCCCAGCCCCGCGTATCGCAGCGTGCGTGTCCTCAGCGCAAAGCCCATCACGACCGAACCGATCGCCACGATCGACCACCAGATCGACCATGCCACCTGCTTGCCGATCAGCGCACGCCCGCCGAACTGGGCAAAGGCGCGATCGATCTCCAGCGTCCCGGCGTAAAGCACCAACGCCACCGCCGCGAGGATGACCACCGGCCCCCCCACCAATTGCCGCCCCAGCAGGCGCGCATTGGTGCGCAAGGCCCACGCGGCGGCTGCCAGCACGCCCAGCAGCACGAGCGCCGTCAGCGCCTCGAGGTTCGCGATGAACGCCCCTGGCGCAGTCCATCGGAACAGTCGCCACGCCAGCGTGTCGAAGATGATGTACTTACCCACCAGCAGCGCAGCAAAGACCGACAACGCCCCCATCTGTCGATGCCGCCGCGCCGGCTGGTCCGTCATCCGCCACAGCGTCGCCCCCAGGCCCAGCAGCGACACCGACCAGAGCATCGTCCAGCAAAGCTGCTTGATATGCCCGGGGTTCCAAGGCGATATCCAACTTCCGCGCGCGGCCTCGATGACGCGGTCGATCTCGGCTGTCAGCGCGATAGCGACAATCAGCCACAGGCCCGTGACTACCGCCTGTCCCATGTGGCGCGGCTGGGCGTCGGTCATCTGCAGGCTTGCTCGTCGCAGCCGCCACACCCCCGCCAGTGACGCCGCCAGCAGCACGCCCATGCCCATCAGCGGGTTGAGCAACGGCAGGTAATTGAGCTGCGCGTTGCTCCATCCCTGGCCCAGCCCCTGCGCCAGCAGGTCGACCAGGGCCCACTTGAGCGTCGCCACGATCAGCACAGCCATCGCCTGATGCGCGAGTTTCAGGCGATTGAGTGCGAAATCGCCGCCGGCCAGCAACCAGGCATAGATCACCAGGCTGAGCGTCGCCCCCAGCGTCGGCAGACCGGCAATGGCGGCGACGATCCATGCCGCCGTCGCCAACCCCGACAGCGCGACGCCGGCGCGCTGCAGCTCCTGCCGCTCCGACTCCCGCCGTGTCACGCCGATCAGCGCAGCCACACCATGGCCAACCAGCGCCCCCACCCACAGCAGCGCGACATACAGCGGAATACGGCTGACGAGAAGCTCGCGCAGCGGCTGATCGTCGCCGGTATCGTTGGACACTCTCCAGGGGACATACAGCATCGCCAGCGACCAGGTGACGATGGCGGCCATGCGGGAGATGCGCAGATCCCAGCGGGCGCCCATGGCTGCATAGGCCAGCGCGAGCATCGCCCACGCGAGCGTGACGGCAGCCCCGCTTAACGCCACGGGCACAGCCACGATCAGCAGCGCCGCCGCCTGCATGCGAAGCACGGCTGCAAGGATGCCCGCGCGTCCGAAGGCAAACCCAACGGCCGCGAGCACAGCCGCCTGGCCGAGGACCCACGCGCCGCGCACCATCGGTGCGGCGTCGTGCAGCGCCACGAGCGTCGCCGTCACCATGCCGGCTGTCACAGCGATGCTGAAAACCGCGGCTGACGAACCGGCGCCATCCGGGGTGACCTCCTGCTCGCGAGGAGACCGCAGCGTCGAATAGAGCAGTTCCGCCTGGAAAATGGCTGCGTAGATCAGCGTGAAGGCAAGCGGTAGGCCGTCAAGCGAATAGTCTCTGCCCTGCAGGACGATCGCCATCCACAGCGCCGTCATCACCAGCGCCAGCCAGCGGAGCGTCCACCACCGCTTCGACGCCCCCCACGCTGCCAGAAGCACCGCCACCAGTTGCAGCATCAACACGTAGCCCAGCAGCACGCCGATGCGCCCTTCGCCCGAGCTGAGGACGACCGGCACGAAATGCCCGCCGATCAGCGACAACACGGCGATCGACGCCAGCCGCCCGCGCATGGCCACCCCTGCGCCGATGAGCGTCACGATCGCCATCAGGATGAACGCGACCTGGCGTGAATACACGTCGAGGTAACCGTAGCCGGCGTAGGCAACCAGAAAGAGTGTCGCGACCCCCGCGCCAAACAGCCCGACCGCGGATCGGACATGCACGCGGCGATAGACCCATTCGCCAGCGCCGATGAGGGCCAGCCCACCAGCGGCCATCAGCGCAAGCCGCACCTCAGCGGATGCCTTGCTCAGCCACATCTCGTAGCTGTAGCGGACCGCCAGTGCGGCGCCGATCAGCAGGACCAGCGCGCCGACCCATCCAGCCCATTTCAAGCCGATGGTCTGTTCGAGACCGCCCTCGCGAACGGGCGCCGGGCGCTCGATGGGCGGCTGATAGGCGATGACGGGCGTGCTCTTCGGGAGTTGCGGCGGCAGCGGAGGCGGCACAACGGGCGGCCGCGATGGGGAAGGCGATGCGACAGGCGGCTGGTCAGCGGGCGGCGCCACCGCCGCTGTGGGGACGGCTGAGGCGGGGAGCTCCCTGGCGAGCATCCCCATCGGCGCGCTATGGGCTTGATCGTCCTCCTCCGACGGCTGAACAGCCTCCGTCTCCACAGGCTGGGCGACTGGCGCGGACAGACCGCTGGCGGCCTCGAGCTGGGCCACGCGCTTTTCGAGCAGCTCCAGACGCCGCTGAAGATCGCTGAGCATCGACATGACGGCTCCTCCCGTAGCGTCCCGGATCAGACATTAGCGCATGCCAACCTTCCCCGCAATCGAGCCGCCCGTCGGGATGCCTCACCCGCGCGTCGCCTTGCAGATCTGCTCGATCGGGAACTTGGGCGTGCGATCCATGTATAGAAGGCCGTTGGCCTCCTGGTATGTATCGGTGAACTGCGTGTAGCAGAACCCGGAGAAGATGGGGATGCGCCGCACGGCTTCGAGCAGTTGCGTGTACTTCTCAGCCAGCTCCTGCTCGCTGGAAACGGTGTAGTAACCCCATGTGCCGGAGTGTCGCGAGTAGCCGATGCCGCCGAACTCGGTCAGCACCACTGGCTGCCCGGAGTACGGCGTGTCCGGCGTCAGGAACAGCCGCCCGCCGATGTGGCTTTCGCGCAGGCGCTTTTCGACATCCTCCGGCTCAATGTCGTACAGCTCAAGCAGCCGGCGCGGATCGCGCGCGTAGTTGTGCACGCCGATGATGTCACCAATGATCATCTCCCAGCCTTCGTTGCCGATGCATGGTCGGGTTGGATCCATCGCGCGCGTCTGGTAGTACAGCGCCCGCACGGCATCGCGCTGGACGGGATCGGTCGCTACCTCGTCCACGCCCCATGACTCGTTGAACGGCACCCAGCAGATGATGCACGGATGGCTGACGTCGCGCTGGATGGCTTCAGCCCATTCGCGGCTGATGCGTTGCACCATCGTCGTGCTGAAACGCATGGGGCTGGGCATTTCTTCCCAGACCAGCAGCCCCAGGCGATCCGCCCAGTAGAGGTAGCGCGGATCCTCGATCTTCTGGTGCTTGCGCACCCCGTTGAAGCCCATGTCGCGGGCCAACTCGACGTCTCGCCGCAAGGCTGCATCGCTGGGCGCGGTCAGGCCGGATTCCTCCCAATAACCCTGATCCAGCGCCATGCGCAGGTAGAGCCGCCTGCGGTTGAGCAGGATCTGATCCCCTTCCACCTCGATCGTGCGCAGGGCGCAGTAGCTGGCGACGCTGTCCAGCACCTTGCCGGAATGGTCGAGCAGTTCGAGTTTCGCATCGATGAGCCTCGGATGCTCCGGGCTCCACAGCAGGTCCCGCAGCACGTGATCGCGCGGCGGCTGAAGCGTGATCGCCCGATCGATGTCCCTGCCGGCGACGGCGAATTCCTCGTCCGCCAGCGGACAGTCGGGCGCGTCCAGGCGGACGCGCATGCGCAGCTTGTCCGGATATGGCCCGGCCAGATGCACGCGCAGGCGCATCTGGCTGTCGTTGACATTCGGGATCCACGCCAGATGTTGGATGCGCGTCTCGGGCACGACCTCCAGCCACACCGTCTGCCAGATGCCGGTCGTTCGGTGATACCAGATCGAATGCGGCTGGCGCTGCCAGTCCTGCTTGCCGCGCGGCTTGTACAGGTCATGCGGATCGTCGTGCGCGGCGACTTCGACCACCTGCTGCCTGCCGGAGGTCAGCAGATCGGTGATGTCGGCGCTGAACGGCGTGTAACCGCCTTCATGTTCGACGGCCAGCCGGCCGTTCACCCAGACCCGCGCCCGGTAGTCGACGGCACCGAAGTGCAGCATCAGCCGCTGATTGCGGCGGAGGGTCGGAGCCTCGAACTTGCGGCGGTACCAGACCTGCTGGAAGAAGCCCGTCTCGTTCACACCGCTGGCGGGCGTCTCGGGCGCGAACGGCACGATGATCGTGCGGTTCCATTTCACCTGGCTGGGCGCGGACCATGCGGCATCGGCGTCGATGGCGAAATCCCACTTGCCGTTCAGGCTGGTCCAGTTGGGACGGACCAACTGCGGGCGGGGGTACTCATGGGTTGGGCTGGGGTGCTTGGAATTGGAGCGAGCGGGCAAGGGTATCCTCCTCTAAGTATCTACCGGCGGGCAGTATACGGACCTGCCGTCGCTGTGGCGAACCGTCAGAAGATTGAAAGCACCCTGGCTGGGGGGCACAATGCCCACCATCCACAAGACTGAGAAGTCCATCCCGGCGGCAACTCCACCGGTGCGCCCCGAGCGGCGGCGCTGGCGGACGCTGCGCGCTGTGCTGATCGGGACGATTGCGGTCGCCACCATCGCGGCGTTGGCGCCATATAACGACTATTTGCTGGCCAACACGTTCATGATTGGCAGCTTCCTGCCGCTGGCGGTTGTGCTGGGGCTGTTTGTCCTGGTCGTGATCGTGAACGCGCCGCTGTCCCGGTTTGCGCCCCGGTGGGCCCTGTCCCCCAAAGAGATCGTCATCATCCTGGGGATGATGCTGGTGGCGTGCGCGATCCCGACACAGGGAATGATGCGCTATTGGCTGCCCATGCTGGTGGCCCCCTTCTACCTGGGACAGAGCGACGCTGAGTTCTGGCGGATCTTCTCGCAAATGGAGCTGCCGGGCTGGTTCTTTCCGGTGAAGGATATCGCCGGCGGACGAACCGATCCGATCGTCACGAGCTTCTACAGCCGTGTCATCGACGACCCGATCCCGTACGACGCATGGATCGCGCCGATGCTGGGCTGGGGGGTGTTCATCGCGGCGTGGATGGCGTCGCTGGTGGCGATGGCGTTGCTGATCGTGCCGCAATGGGCAACCAACGAGCGGCTGCCCTTCCCACTGGCGCAGCTTCAGGCAGCCGTCATCGAACCGCCCCAGCCGAGGCGGTGGTTCAACGATCTGTTCGCGTCGCGGGCGTTCTGGATCGGCTTGCTGGTGGTCTACGCGATCCACAACATCAACGCCCTGCAGGCGCACTTCCCCACCCAGGTTCCCGCGATCCCCCTGCGATATGACTTCAACGACATCTTCACAGAACCGCCGTGGCAGTACTTCACAGGATACGTGAAGGCGGCGACGATCTATTTCACCTACATCGGGGTCGCGTATTTCATCCAGTCGCGCGTGGCGTTCAGCCTGTGGGCGATCTTCCTGCTGACGGAAATCTACCAGGTGCAGCTACGGGTATTCGAAACCGAGCTGACGACACAGGCGCGCTTCGATCAGCATGGCGGTGCGTCGGTCGCGTTTGCGATCGGGATTTTGTGGATCGGCCGGCATCACTGGGTGCGCGTGTTGCGTCACCTTGTGATCGGGCCGCGGGCGGATGAGCGGCGATCGTATCGCCTGCCGGCGATGGTGTTCGTGGCGGCGACGGCGGTGATGATCGGCTGGTTCTGCTTTGTGAAGATGCAGCCGTGGGTGGCTGTCGCGATGGTGATGCTGATCCTGCTGGCGCATCTGGTGGTGACGCGGCTGGTGGCGGAGACCGGCTTGCCGTTTTTCCGGTTCACGGGAGAGGCCCAGCAGTTGTTCGCCAATGTACCGGCATCGATGGTCGGCCCAAGGGATGCGCTGATCGCGGGGATGACGGTTCAGCCGCTGGGGCCGATGGGCACGCGCGAAAGCCTGCTGACTTTCGCAACCCACGCCTACCGGGTGGAACAGGAAGTCTCCCCCGAGCGGCCGCGCTGGAGGCTGATGACAACGGCTATGGGCTGGGCGCTGGCGGTGGCGTTTGTGGTGTGCGTGTGGGCGTCGCTGCGGATGTACTACACCTACGCGACACCGCTGACGGCGGACGTCACTCCGATGATCAACCCCGAGGGGATCGAAGCCAAACCGCGCAGCGAGGTTGTGACGCCCGTGAAGCGCGTGGACGGGGGATTTCCCCAGCCGGCGCATTCACCGGCTGCGCATTTCACAGCCGGGCTGGTGATCACAGGGATCCTGCAGGTGCTGGCGCTGCGGTACAGCTCCTGGCCGTTCATGCCGGTGGGCTATGTCGCGGCCTATACGTGGTACATGCAGTTGGCGTGGTACAGCCTGATGATCGGATGGCTGGCCAAGGTGCTGATCCTGCGCTTTGGCGGCGCGACGATGTTCATGCGATTCCGGCCGTTTTTCATCGGGATCATCTTTGGGGAGGCGCTGGCAGCGGCAACGTGGCTGATCGTCAACGGCCTTCTTGCGGCGGGCGGATACACGTACTTCCCGGTACGTGTATTGCCGGCGTGACGGCGTTGTTTGCGTGGGGCTGATGGGTCGGCTGCTGAGCCGTCACCTTGAAGACGGTGATCTCCGGCCGGCACCATTCGAGTATCCGCTGGCCGTAGCTCAAGCCTCTATTCACATACAAATGCCGGCCTTCGAGGGGGTAGTAGCCGTGCGTGAAGTGACGGAAGCGCCGCGGGTAAAACTTCTTCCCGAATCGGCTGGTCGCCACAGCCCGGCCATGCGTGTGTCCCGAGAGCATCCACTGCCACGGGTATCGCAGCAACTCCCGTGCGTTGGCGGGGTTATGGTTCAGGCAGATGATCGGTAGCTGGGGATCGACACCTGCGAACGCGCGATCCGGGTCGATATGCCCGGACCATTCATCATCCAGGCCGACGATGACCAGGGGCTTGGCTGCACCGTCGACCATTACATTCAGCACCTGATTGCGGAGGACGATCAGCCCTCGCTGCACCAGGCATTTCTGCAGGTAGGCGGCCCGCCGCTCCCCCTCTTTCGAGCCGTTGCGACCGTAGATGCTGTAGTCGTGGTTGCCGAACGTGCAGACCACGCCATGCGTCGCCTTCACATGCTGAAGGATGGCTGCCACGCGATGGGCAAACCGATAACCGCCGGTGATCAGATCGCCGGTGACGACGACCAGGTCCGGCTTGAGGTCATTGACCCAGCGGACGTACTGCACGAGATACCGCTGCCACACGACCGGGCTGTAATGCAGATCCGAGATCTGCACGATCCGAAACCCCTCGAAGGCGGGGTCCAGATTGTGAAGGGGCATTTTGCGGCGATGGATGTCCACCCAGCGACGATTGACGGGCAGTGCATGGGCACCGGTCAGGCCGATGCGCGCCATCCCTCGCCAGATCGCCCGCCGCCAGAGCTGCTGGCGACGCCAATCCGGGCTCTTGATGAAATGAACCAGCCCCTCGACCATTCGGTGGCTTTGCGTGTTTCAGGACATCCTTGAGTGCCGCAACGGCACCGGTGCGTCACGCCGCACCTTTGGACGACATCTCCGCTCAACCAAGCAAACTCAGCGCCGCTTCAAGCTCCGAACGGGCATGTTCGTCGCCTTTGCGTCGAGCCTGCTCGATTCCCTCCTTGTATACGGCCCGGGCGGCATTGAGGTTTCCCTGGTCTTCGAGCACCAGGCCCTTCTGGTAATAGGCGTAGCAGTAGCCCGGATCGATGGCGATGACGCGGTCGAAACCGGCGATGGCGTCGTCGGCCCGGCCTGCTTTCTTGTATTCCATGGCCAGCCCGTAGAGCAGGAAGGGATCGTCCGGCTGCTTCTCCAGCATCGCGCGGATTTGTTTGAGGCGGTCACTTTCCATGGCCAGCCATTCTATAGAAGGTGAGGGGTTTTTCGCCCCATTCCCTGCCCTGGAGTCGCCCCGGCAGCACAAGATGTTGCATTCTTGCTTGGCTTGGCGACCTAAGCGGCCTCAGCAGTGACATCTAAATTGCGCATTTTGCCAGTTTCCGGATTGGCAGGAGACCGTTTAGATGATGATTCGTGAAAATCAGAACCAACCTCCGATAAGAGGTTGTGTCTGTGTGATCGTCGGACGAAGCGGTCCGATAAGAGCTAAGCTTCAACTCAAGCGGGATGGAGGTCCCATCGTTTATGTGGTCTATCCGGCGTGTGCCGGTCGTGCGTTCGGGGGCCGATTCAACGGCATCTGTCGGTGACCTCTTTTCGGCTTGACGCAGGCAAGATTTGGGTGAATCGTTCTCCGTAATCTCTGTACATCGTCCTTCCGGGATCGTAGGGTCCCTTTTTCTACAGGAGTGGTTTTAGCCATGATCAAGCAACGCGGTTCTCGTCATTTCCGCCGCCAGTCGGCACTCTCGGCAGCCTGTGCGGTGGAGGCGCTTGAAACACGCCGTCTGCTCGCCAGCACCATCGAGGGGCTTGTTTTCCACGACTTCAACCGTAACGGCGTCTACAACCCGGGCCAGAACGAGGTTCCCGCCCAGAACTACCGGGTCTTCCTGGACACGAACGGTAACGACCAGTTCGACGAAGGCATCGATCCGTTCGTCTTCACGGATGCCAATGGCCGCTACGCGTTCGGCGGTCTGGATCCGAACACCACGTATCGCGTTGTGGTTGATCACCGCGACGTCGAAATTACGTCGACGGCCCGTGAGCAGGACGTGCAGACGGGTCCGGACGGCTCGACCGTCGAAGCGGATGACTTCGGCATCCAGCGGTCGCGCATCAACGGTCGCGTCTTCGTCGACCTGAACGGCAACGGCGAGTACGATCTTGGCGAAGGCCTCGGCGCCGTTCGTGTCTTCATCGACATGAACGACAACGGCATCCTCGACGATGGTGACGAGGTCACGTGGACCACCTCCACGTTCCTGGGTGACGGCGTCACGCCTAACCCCAACGCCGGTAACTACATCTTCAACCACGTCGACGGCGGTCAGCACAAGATCTACGTCTGGCCGGCTCACTATCAGTCGGTGGATGGCGACAACCCGCAGGTCGTCACCGTGAACAATGGTGCCCTGCTGGCGGGGGTGAACTTTATCCTTGAGAACAAGTCGGCCATCGGCGGCATCGTGTTCAACGATGTCAACGGCAACGGCACGCGCGATCCCGGCGAGCAGCTCATCGCCAACGCCCGCGTCTACCTCGACGTGAACAAGAACGGCCAGTTCGACATCGGCGAGCCGTCGGCGCTGTCGACGGCCGATGGGTCGACCGGCATCAACTACGTGATCGAGCGGATCGAGCCGGGCAACTACACGGTTCGCGTGGATCTGCCCGATGGGTACGCCAGCTCGAACCCGGGCTTCCGTGACGTGACCGTCACCGCGGGCATGGAGACGACGTCGACGTCCTTCGGCCTGGTGGCCAGCGCGTCCGGTCCGGCTGTCCCCAATGACTTCAACGGCGACGGCAAGAGCGACATCATCGTGACGCAGAACAACGTCAGCACCGTCTGGTTCATGGACGGTGTGAATCGCCTGGGTACGGCCAGCCTGCCGAACTTCGGCGCGGGCTTCGCCCTGGCTGGCTACGGTGACTTCGACGGCGACGGCAAGCCGGACCTGCTGGTCCACAATGCTGCGACCGGCGCCGCGAAGATCATTCTGCTCAATGGCACGAGCCTCAAGGGCACCGTCAACCTGCCCAGCGCCAATACCGCCTGGAAGCCTGTCGGCGTCGGTGACTTCAACAACGACGGCCACCTGGACATCGTCTGGCGTAACCAGGTGACTGGTCAGAACACGACCTGGCGTATGAACGGCACGACCGTCTCGCAGTTCAAGGCCCTGCCGTCGGCCGGCAACCTGAACTGGACGATCGCCGGCATTGGCGACTTCAACAACGACGGCTTCGAAGACATCGTCTGGCGCAACAAGGCCGACGGCCGCAACACGACCTGGCTGCTTGGCCCGGGCAACGCCCTGACGTTCAAGGCCCTGCCGTCCACCGGCGACCAGAACTGGCAGGTCGCGGCTATCAGCAAGTTCAACAACGATGACCGTCCGGACATCCTGTGGATCCATGCCCAGACCGGCAACAACATCGTCTGGCTGCTGAATGCCTCCGGCCAGCCCACGTTCAGCAAGGTCGTGATCTGATCCGACGGATCCGATTCGTTGACCACAACCCCGGCCCCGCCCCTAAACAGGGCGGGGCCGGTCGCTTTTGCGCCCGCCCTGCTGGCATCAGCCGCACTTCGTGCTACAACATCTGCTCATACAAGTCGCAATCACAGGAGCAGCTTCCGATGGCACGGACAAAGGAACAGGTACTGTCGCAGATGTGCGAAGCCGGCGTGGTCGCGGTCATCCGCGCCAAGAGCAAGGATCAGCTCATGGGCATCACCGAGGCCCTGCTGAATGGCGGCGTGCCGAGCATCGAGGTCACGATGAGCACGCCCAAGGCCATCGCCGGCATCGAGATGCTGGCAGACCGTTTCGGCGATCAGGCCATCATCGGCGTCGGCACGGTGCTTGACGCAGCCACCGCGCGCGACGCGATCCAGGCTGGCGCTCAGTTCGTCGTCTCGCCGATCACCGACCAGTCGATCATCGAAACGACCATCCGCTACGGAAAGGTAAGCATCCCTGGCGCTTTCACCCCCACCGAGATCGTCCGCGCCTGGACGATCGGCGGCGACGTGATCAAGGTCTTCCCCTCGACGGCGCTGGGGCCGCAGTTCTTCAAGGACTTGCTCGCGCCACTGCCGCAGCTCAAGCTCACACCGACTGGCGGCGTTGATCTGAACAACGCCGGCGAGTGGATCAAAGCGGGCGCCGTGTGCGTCGGCGTCGGCTCGGCGCTGGTGACGAAGGACGCCCTGGCTCGCAACGACTGGGACGCGATCACCGCCAACGCGCACGCGCTGATCGAGACGATCCGCTCCGCGCGCGGCAAGTGATCGCAATTGGCTACCGCCGATAACTCAGTAAACCACGGGCAACCCCAGCCGATCATCGCACCCGCGAAGGTGTCTGATCGATGCAATTGATACAGTCGTTTCAGCCGATCTAAAGGGAACAGACGCTTCCGCCGATGCACTCGGTGTCGGAACGATTGGAGAGTCATGTCCTGCTGGGTTGCCCCTGTCATTGCGGCTGAGTTTCTGAACACAACGGTCGACGACATCATGCGTCGCATTGCCGATGGAACAATTCCCTCGCGCAGCGAAGACGGATTCCTGTTTGTCGATGTGCTGCCGCATGTGACGGGCGAACCGCCCGCCCGCCGGCCCGAGCCGCCCCCGCTCACCTACGTCCCCGCGGATGAGGATCCCGCCGAGGAAGCCGATGTGCTGTTCTCCTGGAAGGATATCCGTCCGCAGGTCGCGCAGAACCGCCGCCGCCCGATGGCTGCGTAGCGACGATCGCGCTGAAGCGCCTGTTCCCCGCGGCAGCGCAAGACTTCAGGCTGCACGCGTCCAATAATCGCCATCGGATCACAACGACTGCTTTCCTGGCGAGTGCGCCTCGTTGGCAATTGCCACGAAAACGCGAGCCAGGCGGCACAAGACTTCCGTCTGCAATCACTACTTCCCCGCCGGGCGTTCGACAGGCTTGTCGATGGCGGCGTCCTTGGCGGTGCGTGTCTGCTCCCCGACGGCTTTCAGCGTGATGTCATCGAACATCACCAGGCCCTCGTTCAGGTAGACGTAAAGGTCGACCCGAAGATGCTGGACGGGGAAAGCGACGTGCTGGGGATTGAGCTCGTCGATGATCGTCACCCACTGGCCGTTTGTGCCGGCGGTGGGCGGGACCTGGCGGCGGTAGATCTCCCGCTCGGCGCGCTCCCCCTTGATGTTCTCCGCCATCGTGTAGCCCTTGACGAACACATGCAGCCGCGGACCGTCGCTCTTGTAGCGGAAACTCAGGCGATACCGCGTGTTCGGCTCGATCGGAATCGGATCGGACAGCACAGCCAGCCCGTTGGTCTCGGCTGCATCGCGGCTCATCCGGATGGCCAGCACGCGGCTGCCGTCGACTTCGGTGATAACGGCTTCATCTGGGATCGGCAGGCGATCAACGATCTGCAGCGGCCGGCGGATGCTCCTGAAGATGAACTCCCACCGCCCCTCCTCCTCGAACCCCGGATTGGCCACCAGATTCGGATTGGTCTCCCACAACTGCTCAGCCGTCGCGTCACGCTGCACCGCCTGTTCGCTGGGATGCTCAAACTTGCGCACATCCGGCAGGGCCTCGAGGATCTGCTCGGAAACGAAACGAAGATCGGTCGATCTGGCGATCACGCGTTTCAGCTCATGCGGCTGGGGATCGAGCTGCAGCAGATCGAAGATCTTGACGCGCAGCTCCGCCCCCCGGTCTGTGTTGCGCAGCTCACCCCAGATGAGGATCTGCGCCTCGACCTGCTCGGCGAGCCGCTGAACATGCTGCAGTTCGGTTGAGAAATCGACGCGTTGCTCCCCCACCAGTTCAGCCATCGTATAGCCGTCGAGGACCTCGTAGGTGCCCTCGCGATCGAGCTTGCTCCGCAGCGAGAATCCCACCTTCGCCCGCAGGTCCTCCTTGGCATCGCCCCCCAGCGGGAAGATGGCGACCTTCGGCTTGGCGACCCCCTCCTGCCCCCATGCCGGCGCCGCCATCGCGCTCAGGAAAGCGACGCACGCTAGCAATGCGAATACCGCCGTCAAGAATCGCCAGTTCATACCGCATCCCCAAACGGATGCTTTGATCCGATTCCGTTGACTTCCCGGCCGGGTCGCAGATGATCGCCGCTGCGAGCGCAGCGGTCGCCTGCTGCCGCATCCTGTAATCCAAGAGTCACCCATGACCACCACCACCGCTCCCAGTAACCGTCGATTCCCGCTTACCTGGCCTCAGCTCATCGGACTGGTTCTCGCCCTGGCGGGCTTCGCACTGCCGTTCATCGTGCAGTTCGAAAACCTCTCGCCAGCCGGCCATCGCATGTTCGCGATCTTCATCCTCGCGATCCTGCTGTGGATCAGCGAAGCCGTGCCCATGCACGCCACCGCCGTGCTGATCATCCTGCTGGAGATTCTGATGCTCAGCAAGCAGGCGCCGGGTCCCATGATATCCGGTCTCGATCCGGCCGGCCTGATGAATTACAAGGATATTTTCGCCTCCCTGGCCGATCCGGTCATCATCCTCTTCCTCGGCGGCTTCTTCCTGGCCGACACGGCTACCAAGTTCAACCTCGACCGCAACCTGGCCGGCATGGTGCTCAAGCCATTTGGCTCGCGCCCGAGCATGGTGCTGATGGGCCTCATGCTCGTCACGGCGCTGTTCTCCATGTTCATGAGCAACACCGCCACGACAGCCACGATGATGGCTGTGGCCCTCCCCGTGCTCGCCCGGTTCCCCGCCGGCGACCGCATGCGGACCGCCATCGCGCTGTCGATCCCGATCGCAGCCAACATCGGCGGCATCGGCACGCCGATCGGCACGCCGCCCAATGCCATCGCCCTGGGTGCCCTCTCCAGCGCCAAGGCAGCAGACCCGTCACTGACCTACGCCATCCCGACCTTCTTCCAGTGGATGGTGGGCGCGATCCCGTTCATGCTTGTGTTCCTGTTCATCTGCTGGGTGCTGCTGATCCTGCTGTTCCCCACCAAGCATGACCACATTGAACTGGACCTGTCGGCCAAGTTCGACAAGTCGCGACCAGCCATCATCTTCTACATCACCTTCGCGGTGACGGTGCTGCTGTGGCTGACGGAATCGCTGCACGGGTTCAACTCCAACATCGTCGGTTTCGTGCCGGTAGTAGTGCTGCTGTGCACGCGTGTGTTCACCGTCAAGGACCTGCAGGCCCTGGACTGGCACGTGCTGTGGCTGGTCGCCGGCGGCATCGCCCTGGGGCTGGGCATTGGCAAGACCGGCATGGACCGCTGGTTCATCAGCCTGTTTCCGTGGGAATCGATGAACGCCAAGGTGATCGTCGCCGTGCTGGCGTTTGCCGCCCTGGCGATGGGCACGTTCATCAGCCACAGCGCCACGGCCAACCTGCTGGTTCCGATCGGCATCGCCCTGGCCAAGAGCCCGGAAGTCGCGATCAGCCCGATCGCGGCTGCGATCTGGATCGCTATCGGCTCGTCGCTGGCCATGGCGCTGCCCATCAGCACGCCGCCCAATGCCATCGCCTTCAGCACCGGCGAGGTGCGCGTGAAGGACATGGCCATCATCGGCACATTGATCGGTATCATCACGTGGGCCCTGTTCGTGACGCTCGGCCCGTGGTTCTGGGAGCTGGTCGGCATCCTGCCGCGGTAGAATCGCAGCCTGGCCGCGGGCATGGGCTCGCGGCGAGATGGACACAACGATGAGCGAGCCTCAACCATCCCCGCGGTTCATCGTGATCAGCGTGGCCGGCATCGCCGGCGGCGCGCTGAGCGCCATCTTCACATCGCAGGTTGAGATCCAGGCCGCCGAGACGCTCGCCTCGGCGGCTGGAGCCATCCGCGACCTGCAGGCCGCGGGCGCCGTCGTGCCGCTGGTCGTCGCACCGACGGCCCTGCTCAACGATGCCGCCGGCGCATCCGAGCTGCCGCGCCCTACAGCCGCCAACGGCCGACCGCGCATCCTCGCCATTGGCGAGGGCGAAATGCCCGAGAATGCCGACGCCCAGGTCGACGATCCGGCCAATGCGCCCGCTCTGCGCGCTGCGGCGCGCGAACTGTTTACCGATTACGTCGTCGCACACTTCCCCAAGGCTCTCACCAGCCTTCATGCAATGCTCGACACGCGCCGGCTGGCCGAGGCCCTGGCCGTCTCCGAGCAGGAAAGCGATCTGCTGGAAGGGCAACTGCGCCTGCTGCGTTACAGCATCACGTCGACCAGCCGGATGAGCGATCAGCAGGCTGAAGTCGCCATGCTGGATGCGCTGCAGCGCGCCACCGGCGTTCTTGAACATCAGCACTTCGATGTCGGCACGGTGATCTTCCAGGAGGGCCACGTCATCGAGGGGATCTGGATCATCCTCGAAGGCGAGGTCGAACTGACGCGCCGCAGCCGTGCAGCCGAAGTCGTCTTCCATCGCGGATCAGTCGGCAGGATCGTTGGCCTGCTCGCCCTGGCGGGTCGGCAGCAGGCGTTCTTTTCCTGCCGCGCAGCCACGCCCGTCACGGCAGTCTATCTCAGTTGGACCCAACTGGACGAAGCGCTGCAGCGCGAACCGACGCTGCTGTTCCACTTCCTGACGGTGCTCGTGCGGTCGCTGTCCAAGCGTCTCCGCCGCATCGTCGAGCTGCAGCTCGAGATCGAAGATCTCAACGCCGTGCTGGCCGGCGAGCGCGACCAGCTCGCCCAAACCCTCCGTCGGCTCGAAGAGGCACAGACCCGCCTCATCGAGCAGGAGAAGATGGCCACCCTCGGCCAGCTCGTCGCCGGCATCGGCCATGAACTGAACAACCCGGCCACCGCGATCACGCGCGCAGCCGAGTACCTCATCGAGGACATCACGCCGCTGATCAGCGAGCTTCCCGAAGGGCAACTCCTCAGCCATGCGCTGTCCACCGCGATGACCGATGCCCCCCTGCCAACGGCTGAGCTGCGGCGCCGCCGCGATGCGCTGGCTGCGGAGTTAAAGGATGAGAGCCTCGCCCGTCGCCTCCTTCGCGTCGGGATCACCACGATCGAGGAATACCGCGAGCTGTTCGGCAAGACGTCCCACGAAGTGCGAGAGCGCC
This sequence comes from uncultured Phycisphaerales bacterium, assembly GCA_937904525.1. Lineage (GTDB taxonomy): Bacteria > Planctomycetota > Phycisphaerae > Tepidisphaerales > Tepidisphaeraceae > CALEKX01. Next base: position 117,603 of record CALEKX010000148.1, on the reverse strand, counting down.
GCCTCCGCCTGCGCGAACGCGCCTATCAGCTTGGGACATCCCTGCGAAACATCCGTGCCGCTGGCGAGCGGATCAGCGCGATCGTCAAGAGCCTGCGCTCCTACGCCCGCACGGGCGGCGATGATCCCACCGATGTGAACGTGCATGAGGGGATCGAGGACACACTGCGGCTGTTTGGCGCGCAGATGCACAGCATCCGAGTCGAACGACGCTACGGCGAGATCCCGCCGATCAAGGGCATCGCCGCGCAGCTCAACCAGGTCTGGACCAACCTGATCGCCAATGCCCTGGAGGCGATGGGGAAGACCGGTACGCTGCAGATCGAAACCGAACCGCGCGGCGACACGGTCGCCGTGCGCATCATCGACGACGGTCCGGGCATCGCCCCCGAGCATCGGGACCGCGTGTTTGACCTGAATTTCACGACGAAGCACGGCGGCGCGGGCTTTGGGCTGGGCATGGGGCTGGTGATCTGTCGGCAGATCATCAACCGCCACGACGGCCGCATCCGCTGCGAATCGCGGCCCGGCCGGACCGTCTTCGAAGTCACGCTGCCGGCATCGAAATCTGCGCCTTCGCGCGCCCAGCCGGGACATCCCCCGGCTTAACAGTTGCAAGGAACCATGACCATGAGCCAGTACATCCTCCTCATTATCGAAGACGAACGCTCCGTGCTTGACGCCCTTGTTCGCGACCTGGAGTTGTTCGCTGAGCGCTTCCGCATCGAACCGGCTGAAAACGTCGACGACGCCCGCAAGGTCGTCCAGGATCACCTGGCCAAGGGCGATGAGATCGCCCTGGTGCTGGCCGATCACCTTATGCCCGGCACCAATGGCGTGGACTACCTGGTCGAGCTCAACCACGACCCGCGCACTCAGCCGACGCGCAAGGTGCTGGTCACCGCACAAGCCGGCCTGTCCGACACCATCAAGGCCGTCAACGAAGCCGACCTGCACCACTACATCGCCAAGCCGTGGACGCGCCAGCAGCTTCACGACGTCGTCCGCAAGCAACTGACCGACTACGTCATCGCCCGCGGAATCGATCCCCTGCCGTTCGTACAGGTGCTCGACCGCCAGCGGCTGATGCAGGCGGTGCGCGACAATCCCCATCAGCCGGAGTAACCGCCGCTCCGCCGCTTGCCAGACTGGCAGCCGCCGTGGCGCGACTGTCGAAATGGCATGAAGGCGCCAGCCGCCATGCCCTCGGTCTTTGCAGATAAGCTCTGCATTGGCATATACTTCTGCGCCTCTGGCAATTCCCGCCGGCTGGCATAATCTTTGCGTTTGAGCTACGACAAGTGTGCGCGGGCGGGCCGCATACGCCCTACCGAGCCAGTGCAAAGACGATATCTGAGGAGCAAAACATGGCGAAAATCATCGGGATTGACCTGGGGACGACCAACAGTTGCGTCGCGCTGATGGAAGGCGATCAGCCCAAGGTGCTGATCAACGCCGCCGGTTCGCGCGTGACCCCGTCGGTCGTCGCCTTCACGGAAAAAGGCGAGCGCCTGATCGGTCAGACAGCCAAGCATCAGCAGGTGACCAACCCCAAGAACACCATCTTCTCCATCAAGCGGTTCATGGGCCGCCGGCATAAGGAGGTCTCGCAGGAAGAGAAGATGGTCCCCTACGAGATCACCGGGGGGCCCGATGACTACGTCAAGGTCAGGATCCGCGGCAAGGAGTACACCCCCGAAGAAATCAGCAGCTTCATCCTCCAGGATCTGAAGAAGACGGCTGAGGATTACCTGGGCGAGAAGGTCACCGAGGCGGTCATCACCGTCCCGGCTTACTTCAACGACGCCCAGCGTCAGGCGACCAAGAACGCCGGCGAGATCGCGGGCCTGAAGGTGCTGCGCGTGCTGCCCGAGCCGACCGCGGCTGCCCTGGCCTACGGTCTGGACAAGAAGAAGAACGAGAAGATCGCGGTCTTCGACCTGGGCGGCGGGACGTTCGACGTCAGCATCCTGGACGTCGGCGACGGCGTCTTCGAGGTGCTGAGCATCAACGGCGATACGCACCTGGGTGGTGACGACTTCGACGAGGAGCTGATCAACTACATCGCTGAGGAGTTCCGCAAGCAGGAAGGCATCGATCTGCGCAAGGACGCGATGGCCCTGCAGCGTCTGAAGGAAGCTGCCGAGAAGGCCAAGATCGAGCTGTCGTCGGCGCAGGAGTCCACGGTCAACCTGCCGTTTATCACGGCTGACCAGAACGGGCCCAAGCACCTGCAGATGACCATCACCCGCGCCAAGTTCGAGCAGCTCATCGACCCGCTGGTCGAGAAGACCAAGGAGCCGGTCCGCAAGGCGCTGAAGGATGCCGGCCTCGAGCCGCACCAGATCGACGAGGTCGTGCTGGTCGGTGGTTCGACGCGCGTGCCGCTGGTGCAGCGCGTCGTCAAGGAGCTGTTCGGCGGCAAGGAGCCCAACAAGAGCGTCAACCCCGACGAGGTCGTCGCCGTCGGCGCCGCCATCCAGGGCGCGATCGCCAAGGGCGACGTCAAGGACATCCTCGTGCTCGACGCCACGCCGCTGAGCCTGGGCGTTGAGACGCTGGGCGGCGTGATGACGGTCCTCATCCCGCGCAATACGACGATTCCGACCAGCAAGAAGGAGATCTTCTCCACCGCGTCGGACAACCAGAGCGCGGTTACGATCAACGTCCTGCAGGGCGAGCGCGAAATGGCGCGCGACAACCGCCTGCTGGGCACGTTCAACCTGACCGACATCCCGCCGGCGCCGCGCGGCATCCCGCAGATCGAGGTCGAGTTCAACATTGACGTCAACGGCATCCTCAACGTCCGCGCCAAGGACCTGGGCACGGGCAAGGAAGCCAAGATCGAGATCCAGAACGCCGGCGGCCTGTCCAAGGAAGAGATCGAGCGCATGAAGCGCGAAGCCGAGGAGCATGCCGCCGAGGACAAGAAGCGCCGCGAGCTGATCGACCTGAAGAACCAGGCCGATTCGGTCATCTACCAGACCGAAAAGCAGCTCCGCGAGCATGGCGACAAGGTCTCTGCCGACGTCCGCGGCAACATCGAGAGCGCCCTCAACACGATCAAGGACGCTGCCAAGTCCGACGAAGCCGACCGCATCAAGAAAGCGCTGGACAACCTCCAGCAGGCGGCTTACAAGCTCGGCGAGGAGATCTACAAGAGCGCTTCGGCGGGCGCAGCCGGCGCCTCAGCCGGCGCGGCTTCGTCCGGCCCGGCAGACTCCTCGTCCGAAAAGAAGGACGACGACGTCATCGACGCCGAATACGAGGTGAAGGACAGCAAGTAACCTTCACGAGTCCTGAGCAATCGCAGGAGATCCCTGACACAGGGATCTCCTGCTTTTTTTGAGGTTGTTCCCTGACGAAGCGACGAAGGGAGGAGAGAGGGTCCGCTTCAGCGGACCGGTCCTGCGAATACGTGAAGGATTGCCGGCAACGGCGGACGAATGGTCACCAGCAACAAGTCACGAATAGCAACGCCACCTACCTATCCGGCGCCAGATTGAACTGCACCGCGTGCCGCACCAGCTCGACGGAGCTGCGCAACCCCAGCTTCTCCTTGATGTGCTCGCGGTGAGCCTCGACGGTCTTGACCGACAGGAACAGCTTCTCGGCGATCTCGCGCGTCGACAAGCCGCGGCCGATCATCGTGAAGACTTCCAGCTCGCGGTCCGTCAGCCGGCTGATCGGCGAGACATTCTCACCCCGCGGAGCCGACGCGAACTGCCCCAGCAGCCGCGTGCTCATCCGCGCGCTCAGGTAGATCTCCCCCGCCAACACGCGGCGGATCGCCGTCAGCATGTTCTCGGTGGCTTCCTGCTTCATGACGTAGCCGCGTCCGCCGGCGCGCAGCACGCGCTCGGCATACAGCGATTCGTCATGCATCGACAACGCCAGCATCGGCAGATCCGGCAACATCCCGTGGATCTCGCGGATCAGCTCGACGCCGCTGCGGTCGTCCAGCGCAATATCGATCATCGCGACATCCGGTTCGGACGTGCGGACTAGCTGCAGCGCCTCCGCCCCGGTGGAGGCTTCGCCGCAGACCATCAGATCCGGCTCGGCGTTGATCAGCATCGCCAGACCCTGGCGTACGATCGGGTGATCGTCAACCAGGAGAACACGGGCTTTGGCGTCAGGACTTGCGGCCATCCAGGTGTGACTCCGAATTGAGGCGGGACAGCGGAACAATGCATCGTACCAGTGCGCCGCCGCCGGGATTTGACCTGCCGAACTCGATCTTGGCGCCGATCATTCTGGCACGGTAGTTCATGATCCGCAAGCCCAGCCCGGGCTTGGCGAGTGTCTTGGCGGACATGCCGATGCCGTCGTCGCGGATGTCCAGCGAAAGCTTCTGCTCATCGGCGCTGAGCATGACGCGCACATGCTTGGCTTTGCCGTGCTTGGCTGAGTTTGTGATGGCTTCCTGGATGATGCGCACCAGGTGCAGCGCGGCATGCTCTTCGATGCGCGGAAGCTCGCCTTCGGCATGGAAGGAGCATTCGACGCCCAGCAGATGTGCAGAGTTGACAGCGGCTTCCTCGAACGCCGCTGCCGCGTCGGCAGATTCCAGCGACATCGGCGCCAGCCCGCGCGCAAGGTCGCGCGTCCATGCGATCGACTGGTTGACCAGCGATGCGATCTGCTCGACCGCCTGCGCATCCTCCGGCTGAACGGCGCTCAGCCGCTGCTGCAGGGCTTTGCTCAGCAAAGCGATTCCTGTGAGCTGCTGGCCCAACCCGTCGTGCAGGTCATGACCGATGCGCCGCCGCTCGTCGTCGGAGATTTCCAGGATCCGCTGCTCGAGCACGAGGTTCGCCGCCTCAGCCGCCGCAGCCTGGCTAACCGCCTGATGCAGGCGCGCAGCCATGATGCTCAGCAATCCCCCTTCCAGCAGGAACAATGCCAGCTCCGTCCGCGTCGTGCCGTTACGCTCGGCTGGGGACATAAACAACCCATAGCCTGCGATACCGCCCAAGACGGTCGCCAGCAGCCCCGGCCCAAGTCCGCCATACGCCGCCGCCGCCATCACGGCTGCAAACAACAGCAGAAACGGGACATTGCTGGTAATCAGCGGCTCCAGCGCGGTTCGCATCGCCAGCGCCGCCCCCACCGCAACCACTGCCAACATGTATCGGGCCCATCGATATCGCATGGATCGGCCAGCCCTCCAGATCAGGCGTCGAAGCGGCGACATGTGCGCGTCGTCTGTCATGTGAGGCGTCATTTTGAGCGCAACCGTCATATTTGACCAGCGTTATCGGCCATTAAGGGTTTCCCCTATATGGGCTTAATGTCCCCGCAAACCGGAATCAGGCTTTGTCCCAATGGTTCAGCCTGCAAAGCGCGGGCAAACTTCTCCTGTGCGATTCGCACCGGATTCCAGCCAAGTGGGTGACTGATTCAAGCCGGGATCGAATCTGCGCGGGAAACGAAAGGGCTAATCTCTCATGATCATCGTGGATCGCCTGTTGGACGAGCGCGAGCGCGCAGGACAACCGCTTCGCGTCGGGCTCGTGGGGGCCGGTTTTGCCGGCAAGGGTTTTGCGCTTCAGTTGCTGACCGGCAAGCGCGGGATGCGTCTGGCCGCCATCTCCAACCGCACGCTCAGCACGGCCGAAGAAGCCTGCCGTGAGTGCGGCGTCGACGCGCCTGCCGTCGTCCGCTCGGTCGATGCGCTGCAGGACGCCATCGCGCACGATACCTGCGCCATCACCGACGATCCGTTCATCCTCTGCCAGGCCCCCGGCATCGACTGCATCGTCGAGGCGACCGGCGAAATCGAGTTCGCCGCGCAGGTGGCTGAAGCCGCCTTCGCCAACGGCAAGCACTTCGTCGCCCTCAATGCCGAGCTCGACGCGACGCTCGGGCCGATCCTCAAGGTCCATGCCCGCCGCGCCGGCGTGATCTACACGCAGGCCGACGGGGACCAGCCGGCGGTGCTCATGAACCTGCTCCGCCATGTGCAGTCGATGGGCTTCACGCCCGTCATGGCTGGCAACATCAAGTCGCTGCTGGACTGCCGCCGCACGCCGGCAACGCAGCGCGACTTCGCCATCCGTCACTGGCAGCGGCCGAAGTTCATCACCAGCTTCGCGGACGGCACGAAGATCAGCCAGGAAATGGCGACCGTCGCCAATGCGACGGGCTTCCGCGTCAGCGTCCGCGGCATGCGCGGGCCCAGGTGCGATCACGTGGACAACGCGCACAAGGTATTCGACCTGGATGAACTGCTCGACGGCGGCCGCGTCGACTACATCCTCGGCGCTCAGCCGAGCTTCGGCGTGTTCATCCTCTCCTACTGCGACCATCCGGTGCGCGCCCGCTACATGAAGGTCTACAAGATGGGCGACGGGCCGCTGTACACCTTCTATACCCCGACCCATCTCAGCCCGCTTGAAGCGCCGGCGAGCGTCGCGCGCGCCTGTCTGACGGGCGATACGGCGCTGGAACCGATGGGCGGGCCTGTGTGCGATGTCGTCACGATCGCCAAGCGGCCGCTGCGCGCAGGCGAAGTCCTCGACGGCATCGGCGGATTCCTCTCCTACGGCACGATCGAGAACAGCGACGTCGCCCGGCGCCAGAACCTGCTGCCGATCGGGCTGAGCGAAGGCTGTCGCCTGCTGCGCGACCTGCCGATGGATGCGGCGATCACCTTTGACGATGTGCAGTTGCCCGCCGGCCGGCTCAGCGACCGGCTGTGGGTGGAACAGGCCCGGCATTTCAGCCTGCCTGTTCCGGCGTCGCTCTCCTCTGCCATGGCCGGCTGATCAGCCGGGACGGACATGAACCGGAGTACTGCAATGATGTCAACGCAACCTCTCGTCAGTGTCGCCGTCCCCGTCTACAACGGTGAGCGCTATCTGCGCGCTACGCTCGACTCGATCCTCAACCAGACGTGGCGCAACCTTGAGCTGATCATCTGCGACAACTGCTCGACCGACGGCACCGAGAAGATCTGCCGCGAATATGCCGAGCGCGATCCGCGCGTCCGGTATTTCCGCGCTGATCGTAATCTCGGCCCGGCACGCAACTTCAACCGCGCCGTGCCCCTGGCACGCGGCCGCTACCTCAAGTGGAACGCAGCCGATGACCTGTGCGCGCCCACGTTCATCGAAGAGTGCGTCGCCATGCTCGAAGCCGATACGTCGCTGGTGCTGGCCTATCCGCGAACGATCCAGATCGACTCGGAAGGCAAAGAGGTCGGCCGCGTCGAGTATCAGCCGACGTACGACCGCCAGCGGGCCTGGCGGCGACTGGCGAGGTTGCTTTTCGTCGATCATCGCCGCCATGGCGCGCATGAGCTGTACGGCGTGATCCGCCTGGACTGGCTGAACAAGACCAGCCTCTGCGGCGCGCACGTGCGAGCCGACAGCGTACTGCTGGCCAAGCTCGCCCTGCTCGGCGGGTTCGGACAGGTCGAACAGTACCTGTTCCTCAACCGCGACCACAACGACCGCTCCAGCCGCACGCAGGGCCAACGGTACGTCCGCGCCGGCAGCAGGCTTTCCGCCTGGATCGGCGCCGGCCCCCTTCCTCCGGCGGAATGGTGGGATTCCGCCATGAAGGGCCGAATCGTCTTCCCCGAATGGCGTGTGATGCTGGAATACGGCCGCGCAATCCATGAGACATGGATGGCCCCGCTGACCCGCGCCCGCTGCTACGGCGTCTTCGCCCTGTATGTGCTGCGCCATCTGCCCAAGCTTGCGCGCGACGTGGTGATCGCAGCCGAGCAGTTTGTGCGACGCCTGCCCTCTCTCATCCGTTTCCATCGCGAACCGAACGCCACGGCTCACGCCCAGCCGTGAAAAGCCGACCGCCCTCGGAGTTAGCCCCCGAGGGCGGTCGCAGGCGCGACAGTCGCCAATCGTTACAGGCGGCTGATCAGCAGCTCGCGCTGGAAGATCATTTCCTTGGGCAGGTCGCCTGCCAGCTTCAGGAACAGCTCTTCCTGGCTGATGATCTCCTGCTTGACCTCTTCGGCGCTGATCGACTGGATCTTCTCGAAATCGCTCTTGTCGATGTTGAGGCCTTCCAGGTCGATGTCTTCCGGTCGCGGCATCCAGCCGAGGGGCGTTTCCTTGGCATACGCGCGGCCGTGAGCGCGGTCGATGATCCACTTGAGCACGCGCATGTTCTCGCCGTAACCCGGCCAGATGAACTTGCCGTTCTCGTCCTTGCGGAACCAGTTGACCATGAAGACGCGCGGGCAGTCCGTCATCTTCTTGCGCATCCGGAACCAGTGCACCAGGTAATCGCGGATGTTGTAGCCAATGAACGGAAGCATGGCCATCGGGTCACGCCGCACGACGCCGGTCGCGCCGGTCGCAGCAGCCGTGGTTTCCGAACCGATGGTGGCGCCGACGTACACGCCGTGGATCCAGTTGAAGGCCTGGGTCACCAGCGGGATCGTCTTGCTGCGTCGGCCGCCGAAGACGATCGCCGTCACCGGCACGCCCGCGGGGTCGTCCCAGTTGGGATCGAGCACCGGGTTGTTGGTGGCCGGAGCGGTGAACCGGCTGTTGGGGTGAGCCGCCTTCGACTTGGAGTCGGGCGTCCACTCCTTGCCCTGCCAGTCGATGGCCTTGGCCGGCGGATCCCAGTCGCTGTCTTCCCACCAGATGTCGTAGGTGCCGTCCTCCAGGGGGACCAGCGCGACGTTGGTGAAGATCGTGTCCTTGCGGATCGTCTTCATCGCGTTGGGGTTGGACCTGGAGTTCGTGCCCGGCACGACGCCGAAGTAACCGGCTTCGGGGTTGATCGCCCGCAGGCGGCCATCCTTGTCGACCCACATCCAGGCGATGTCGTCGCCGATGGTGGTGATCTTCCAGTCCTTGTACTTCGGCGGCGGGATGAGCATCGCGAAGTTGGTCTTGCCGCAGGCCGACGGGAAGGCGGCTGCGATGTAGTTCTTCTCGCCGTCGGGCGACTCGGCGCCCATCAACAGCATGTGCTCAGCCATCCACTCCTGCTGACGGCCCAGCCAGCTTGCGATACGCAATGCCAGGCACTTCTTGCCGAGCAGCGCGTTGCCGCCGTAGCCCGAGCCGAAGCTCCAGATCGTGTTGTCCAGCGGGAAGTGGCAGATGTACCGCCGATCCGGGTTCACATCGCCGATCGAGTGCAGGCAGCGGGTGAACTCGTCGGAATTGCCGAGCTGCTCCCAGGCGATCTCACCCATGCGGGTCATAATGCTCATGGAGACCGCGACGTAGAGCGAGTCGGTCAGCTGGATGCCCACCTTCGCCAGCGGCGAGCCCTTGGGGCCCATGACGAACGGCAGGACGTACATCGTCCGGCCCTTCATGCAGCCGTCGAAAAGCTGCTCGAGCTTGGCGTAGGCGGCCTTGTCCTCCATCCAGTTGTTGGTCGGCCCGACCATGTCCTCCGACGGGGTACAGATGAACGTCAGGTGCTCGGTGCGGGCGACGTCATTGGAATTGGAGCGGTGGTAGTAGCAGCCCGGCCACTTTTCCTGGTTGAGCTCGATGAAGATGCCGGCCTGGCAGCCTTCTTTGAACAGGCGCTGACGTTCCTCGTACGTTCCGTCGCAGTAGACGATCTTGTCCGGCTTGCAGAGTGCGACACACTCTTCAATCCACCGCCGGACGTGGGGATTGGCGTTTGCCCGGGCTTCTCCAGAAGTCTTGGAGGGAGCAGCGACTGTCATGGCTGTGATCCTTTCCGAATCCTTGCTTGACCGAGTACTAGACCGCGTCAACACCGGTCTCACGAGAAGTGGCGGAAGTTCCGGGCCAACAACATGTTGGCAACATGCGTCTTCTTGCCACACCCTCCGCAGCCTGTAAAGCTGGAAATCCGCTTGGGGCCAGCCCGCGAAGGGGTTCGTGAATTTCTTCACAAATATATATTTCGGATAATCGGATATGTCAATCTTATTAGTGCCTAATCCCACCCACGCCGCGCGATTCCTTCGCCAAGGATCGATTTCGGGGCTATAGCGCACGCCTTGGGGGCTATTTTGCCCCATCGGGGACAGCGAGGTGGGCAATGCCGCCGTGGGTCGGCAGGGCCAGGCGGGCGCCACGATAGACCCGCCGGAGCATCGCATCAAACCGCGGGCTGGCGGGCTGATGCACCTCCGGCAGCGGCGCGGCGGGCTGGTCCGCTGATGTCAGCCGCTTGGACAGCAGCGCCACAGACCCGCCCGCTGGCAGGGTATACACCATCGCCTGCGGCGCGCCGCGGCCGTCGACGCGCAGGACCATCGCCACAGCCTCGCGATGCGAGCGGCTGGCCCAGATCGGCCAGGTCGGCTCGCGCACCAGGTAAGCGAACTGTCCGCTGCGCAGGCTCTTCTGATAGGACCATTCCTCCACCCGCGGCAGAGTCGAATGTTCGATCATCGCCCACCCGCGCATCTCGAAGACCGGCTGATACGTCGTCCGCAGCACCACCGCCGCCCCGCCGATCAGGCCAGCCACGACGACCACGGCCGTCACGCCGGCTCGCCATCCCAACATCGCGCCCCCTACCGCCAGCAGCCCGCCCACCACGCCGATCAGCGCCACCATCCGCCGCACGCCTCCTGGCCAGCCCGGCGACCAACCATACGTCGGCAGATAGGCGGATTCGACCAGCTCCGCTCCGGCGGGTCCGATCCGCGGCCCCGCGAGCACCTGCCAGCCGTCGCGCCCCTCCCACGGCCTGGCATCCGGCGGCTGATCGCTTCGCACAGCCACGATCGTGCCGGCAGCGAGCAACGCATCTATCGTCTGCGGCGCGATGCGCGCGTACGCGGCTGGGTCGACGATCAGCCCGTCCAGCGAGGCCCACGCCATCGCCGATCCCGGCAGCGGATCGTCGCCATCGAGTTCAACGCGGATCGCGTGCGTGCCGTAGAAAAGCTCGCGCGGCAGGCGATCGACCGTTACGCCCACCAGTTTCTGGGATGGCAACAGCGCCCGCAGCGGCTGATCGCAGGTGACCGTTCGTTCGCCGTCACTTGCGCGCAGGTCCGTCAGCCCCGGCTCATAGACCAGCAGCGGGACGATAACCTGCCCCTCCGCACGACGCACCTCCACCGGCATGGCAGCCGTCGCCTCGACGCGCACCTGGGCCGTCCCCGCCATCCCCTCCACGCGCACCGGCATGTACTGCCCCGGCCGAAAATACCCCCCCAGCGGCAGCATGATCCGCTGGCCCCACGCCGGCGCGGCACCGAGCAGCAATACCAGGATGGCGCACCAGCTTCGCATCATTTCCCAATGCAAAATCGCGAGAAAATTCGGCCTAACAACTCATCGGGCGTCACCGCGCCCAGGATCCGCCCCAGCGCATCCAGCGCCTCGCGCAGCTCCAATGCCGCCAGCTCCGCGCCTTCGTCAGCGGCCTTCGTCGCACGATCGAGCGCCGCCAGCGCCGCATCAATCTCCGCCAGATGACGGGTATTGAGCGCCAACGTCGCCTCCTGACCACCCTTGCCGAAGGCCAGTTCATCCAGCCGCCGGCGCAGCTCCTCCATGCCCGCGCCTGTCACGGCGCTTACCGCCACAGCGTCTCCACGCATAGCCGGCAGATCACCAGCCGCGCCGGCCAGATCCAGCTTCGTCCAGACCGACAGATCGGCCGACCGTCCGATGTCGATCGGCGGCGAACGATCGCTGATCTCCCGCACAAGCACCACCAGATCCGCCTGCGCCACTGCCTCGCGGGCTCGCCGCTGCATCTGCTGATGCACCTCCGCCAACACGCCTTCCGGCGTTTGCCCGTTCTCATCCGTCTCCAGCCCGGCGACGTCGAGCAATGTCACCAGCCCCGATGCCAGCTCCACCTCAGCCGACAGCACATCCCGCGTTGTCCCCGCCTGCGGCGAGACGATCGCCCGCGCCGAGCGCGACAGCGCATTCATCAGCGTGCTCTTGCCGGCATTGGGACGGCCGACCAGCACGACGCGCGGCTCGTGGCTGAGACGCTCGAAGCGGGCGCTGTCGCGCACCAGCCTCCGCAGATCCGCGTGAATCGCCACGATGCGCGCAAGCAGTTCATCCGTCGAAAGAAACGTGACATCCTCATCCGTGAAGTCGATGCCGACTTCGACCAGAGCCAGCGTATCGGCGAGCTGGTCCATCATCGGCGAAAGCCGCCGCGCCAGCTCGCCCGCGAGCAGTTGCCGCGCCGCCATCAGCTCTCGCTCGCTGCCGGCGGAAACCGCGGCTGCAACGCCCTCGGCTTCTGTCAGATCCATGCGGCGGTTGAAGTAGGCCCGGGCTGTGAACTCCCCGGCCTCCGCCGGCCTGGCCCCCCGACGGATCAGGTCATCCAGCACCATCCGCGCCAGGATCGCATTGCCCGGCAGGTGCAGCTCAACGATGTCCTCCCCCGTGTAGCTGCGTGGACCGCGAAACACGTAAACCCAAGCGGGGACCAGCATCCCGGCCAGGTGCAGCGTCAGCCGGCGGGCTTCGCCCCCGGCCATCTCCCGCACCGGCTCAGCCGTCGCCGCCGCCAGCGCAACAGCCTCCGGCCCGCTGACGCGGACAATCGTCCGCCCCGCCGGTCCCGCGGCTGAGCTGATCGCGCAAATCGTGTCTCCACCGGTCACGCCGCCATTATAGGTCCAACCCCGCCCGATGCCCCGCCCGGGCGGCTCGGCGATCCGGCAAATCTCAAGTCGAAATCGTTAAACTTCGTCAACCCGCTTGCCGATGAGAATTGTAAGGCTGTGGGTCTCCAACCGACTGGTTGGGCAGCCTGATTGTGGGCCGGTGTTACGGCGAGCACCGGCCCTTTTTGTTGCGCCGATTTCCCCCTCCCAGACCCGCCCTTCCCGAAAACCGCGGCATAGAGATCACCCGGGTCCCGAGATCGCGGAAAATGTGATCAGGGGAACGCAACCTACGCGAACTGCGCAGGGGCGGATGGCAATCCGCCCTCGGCCGCATAGGCGGTGGCCAGGATGTCATCAGGATTACAGGGCACGTTGCCATGTGCCCCTACAGGGTCACCGAACCAGCGCCGGTTCGATCCAGATGAGTCGATCCTGCACGTGATAGGTCTCCCCATAGTCGACCTCCAGCGTGAGCTTCTGAGCCCCCCGGATGTCGACTTCGAAAACCGGCCGCGGCGGGCCGATGGTCACGTTCTCCTGCTCGTGGACGATCCGGTCATCCAGACGGATTCGCACCACAACATTGGCCAGCGGGCGGTTGCCGTCGATGGCGTACTGGCAGCGGAAGGTCGCGTAGCCCTCGGGCAGCGTCCATGTCAGCCGCGAGCGGGCGTGCACGGCGATCGCCTTGGCAATCAACCGATCCGCGATGCGGATCGGGCGGCCGTCCAGATCCGTGTTGAACCGCGTCGTCACAGGATCGCCGATGAACGGCGTCTGCTCGATCTGATCGGGAATGCGATCGCTCAGCCAGACGACCGGGCCATTGACCTGGTCGATGGCCAGCACACGGCTGACCGTCATCCGCCGCGTCTGCCCCGCCACGTCAGCCAGCACATGGTCTCCCTCGATCTGCACAAGGCGCGACCAGACGGTCGAGCCGTCGTCCAGGCGAAGCTCGAAGCCCCGCTGCTGCTGCGGTGCCTGCTGGGCCGCCGTTGCAAACTGCACCGATGCGATCGACTCCAGCGGCACGGGCAGCAGGTCGGTCCCCGACTGCAGCATGAGCTGACCGTCGGTGACGTCGGCGACGATGCCCTCGAGCGTGTCGCTGTTGCGCAGGCGGATGCGATCCTGGGCGAACGCATCGGCTGGGGGCGGCGGCAGCGGCTGATCACCGCGTGTGATCCCGCGCGCCGTCCGGAGGGATGCCGGCACATCGCCGATCGCTCGCGTCCGCCAGACGATCGAGTCTCCCTCCATCCGCACCGGCTCGCCGACAAGGCGTCCCCCGCCGGCCAGATGCAGCACAAGCGCGCCCTGATCGAGGGCGACGGGCGAAGCGTCGCGGCTGAGCGAAAGGAACTGGTCGATGGGCAGGCGGATCGGCTGGTCATCCCCCTCGCGGACGTAGATCACGGCTGCGTCATCCAGCGAGCGCAGCGTGACGGTCTCCTTGCGAAAGTCCTTGGTCGTCAGCGTCCAGCCGACGGCGTGCCCCGCCATCGCCAGCACGACCAACCCGATTGTCAGCAACCTTCGCTTCGCCATGGATGAGCATCCATCCGATCCAAGCGTGATCATCTCTTAGTGGCACGGGCGTCCCGCACGTGCGATCGAATAACCGGTCCGCCGGGACGGACCCTACAGCTACTTCGCCGCTGCTGCTTACCCCCCCGGCCCCTTGCCGTTGAAGACCGGCAGGTACCGATTCGGCATCTGGAGGATAATCAGGGCACAAGCCGTTGCGTATTCCGGGCTGACCTCGCCGCTGAAGGCGCCGGTCTCGGGATTCTGGCGCGTGTTGATCAGCTCATCGCGGATGGCTGGATACCACTCCGCCCAGTAATCCCCGCCCGCCAGGAACATCGCCTGCGCCGCGTAGTAGTGGCCGTAGTAGTAATGGCTGAGCGACCGGCCACCCCCCTCTCTTGGACGGAAGCGTGCAATATAGTCCAGCCCGCGCTTCAGTTCGTCGCCTTCGAAGACGCCCGCGTAATAAAGCGTCGCCACGCCGGCAGCCGACCGCTCAAACGCGCTGCCGCCTCCGCCGCCGAAGTTGGCGACATAGCTGAACCCGCCATCGGGATTCTGACAGCGACGGACGTACGCAATCGCGCGGTCGATCGTCTCCTTCTCGACCTTGATCCCCGCATCGCGGGCGGCACGCAGGCCCATCACCTCGCAGATCGTCACGGAGATATCCGCATCGTACGGCACGGGCGTATACCGCCAGCCGCCTTCCTCGTTCTGCGCACGGTGGATGAGACGCACCGCCTTCTGCAGCGTCTCCTTCACGCGCTCATCGCCGGTCATGCCGTACACCTCGCCGAGGAAAAGCGTCGCAAACCCGTGCGAGTACATCACACCATGCGACGCCTCGCTGGCGAGCAGGCCGGACTCCTGCGCGTTGTTGCAGATGTAATCGACGGCTTTCTGGACATGGTCGCCGTACTTGCCACGGCCGGGCAGATGCCCTGCCGACATGAACGCCAGACCGCTCAGCGCCGTGACCGCGGACTGCGCCCCGTAGCTGGAGCTGCCGCCGAAACTGCCGTCGGGATTCTGCCGCGACGCCAGCCACTCCAGGCCTTTGTCGATGGCGCGTCGGGCTTCGGGCGTCAGCTCTTCACCCGTCACCTGCGCAGGACGATCCCCCATCCTCAGTTGACGGCGCGACTGACCCTGCGCAACGCACGGCGCCAGTGCGATAACGACAGCGGCAAGGCTGAGGATGATCGGCCGATTCCACATCATGGTCGTTGCAAACACGGTTCTGTACGGGAATTGTGACATGCAGCATCCGCCCTTGCCATTGGAATTTACCGTTGCCGCGAGGCCTCGGTTGCGATGCTGCGGTAATAGTCCTCGGTCAGGGCCTTGTACTTTTCGATGATCTTCTCGCTCGAGCCCTCGATTACGGCATCGCGAAGGCGCGGCGGCAGCTTGCTGCCCCATTCCGCCATGGTCTCGCGGATATCGCCCTCAGGTGGATTGGGGATGGCTGCGGCGCCCGGAGCCGTGGACTCCTGAGCCGCCTCGGTCGAGGTATTCCGCTGGGCCGTGCCCTCCTGCGTGCCCTGCGGCTGCTGACCCTGGCTGGGACGGCGCTGCTGCTGTCCCGACGACTGACCGCCAGCCATCTGCTGCTGTTGCTGCTGCCGCCTAGAGGCCTCGATGAGCTGATCCAGATCGATCAGGATGCGCTCCTGAATCTTCTGGGTCGTCTTGCCGGGATCGTGGTTGATCGCCAACCGCTGGCGCGAGCGGGCCATTCGGTCGCCGATGAGGTTCGTGTCGCGCTCGATGGCTTCTTCGGTAAGCTCGCCGCTGAGCAGTTCTCGCTCCAGTTCGCTGAGGTCGATGTCTTCGTCGCTGGCTTCCTCGGGAAGCTGATCCCGGTTGTCGGGCTCGGGGCCGAGCTTGACCTGGCCGCGCGAGGCCTGCTGCAACAGGCGATCCAGCAGGGTTCGCAGGTCGCCCTGCCGCTCGCCAAGGGCGACCAGCTCGGCGGGGTCTTTGTTCTCAGCCTTGTCGAGCTCGATGGTGGCGTTGTTGACGGCGCGCTGCAGCTCCTTGAGCAGGCGAAGCTCGGCTTCGCTGGGCAGGCGCGGGCCGCTGCTACCGCCGCCGCCACCACCACCGCCGCCTTCGCGGCTGGCGAACTTGGGATCATCGGGCGGCGTGGCCTTGAGGTTGTCGATCATCACATCGAGCTGCTGGATGATGCGGAGCTGCTCCGCCTGCACGTCATTGCCGCTGCGCGCCTGGGCCAGATGGCCCTTGACGGCGTTCATCGACTTGACGATGTCCTGGTTGGCCCAGACGTAGACGATGCTGCCGAGGCCGGACAGGTCGGCTTCGATACCGGCGGTACGCTCGGCCAGCTCCGCCTGCGTGCCGGACAGGCCGGTCAGCGCCAACTCTGTGACGCGATCCAGCGATCCATCCTCGCGGCGCTTGCCCTCGGACTCACGCGTGCGCGTGTTGATGGCCTGCTGCTCCTTGCGGATCTGGATGTAGCGCTCGCGGATGGACTCCTTGCGCTGGTTTTCCTGCTGCTGCTCGACCTGCGCCTTCTGCTGGTTGATGCGATCGAGGGCGTCGACCAGAGCCGCCAGTGCGTCGACCATGGGCGGCTCATAGGCCTGAGGCAGTTCCTGGTTGCGCAGATGGACGATCGCGCGTTCCATCTTGCCGGCTGCGCGGACCAGATGAGCCGACGCCTGCGCGCCGTCTTCCATTTCCTCGGCCTGGCGGGCGATGTCGCGCGTGTTGCGCTCCGTTTGCTCCTGGGCATTGGAGAGCTGCGGCAGCCCGGGCGGCGCAGGCGGGTTCTCCTGCGACCGCTCCGACAGTTCGAACAGGCGATCGCGCACCGACGAATCCAGATCGGCCAGCACCGTCCCACCCTGCAGCGTGAGGTTGTCGAGATTGTGCCCGGCCTGGCGGCGGACGAGATTGCCGACCAGCTCCTGCATCTCCGCGAGCTTCCGCGCCAGGGCCTCGAGCTTGCGCCGTTCGGCTTCGCGGAGCTGGCCGAGGACCATCTCCAAGCCGATCTCCGCCGCCTTCTGGTTGGCCTGGGCCTGGGTCTGCTGGTTCTGGCGGGCGTTCTGCGACGCCTGCCGCTGACGCGCGGGCACGCCCTGCTGGCGGCCGGTGCGTGAGGCGTTGCGCATCGTCTGGGCCGTCGCCGAATCGCTGGAGTCCATGGAGCGGGCATCCTCCTCCATCTTGTCCAGCGCTTCCTGCGTCTTCTCCGACAGCGCCTGCTGCTCATCGGCGATCTTCTGCAGCTCGCGACGATCGTCCGGATTCATCTGGTCGAGCGTCTTGCCGAGATTGCGCCGACCGATGGCTGCCGTCTGCTCCGTCAGCTCGCGCTGACGGTCGAGGATGTTTCGAAGCTGCGCGATGGTTGTCTGGAGGTTGCCGATGCTCCCCATACGGTTCATGGCGCTGGAAAGCTGATCGGCAGCTGTCTGCTGAACATCAGCGGCGCGATCGAGCTTCTGGCTGCGCTCCTGCGGATTGCCGCCCTGCTGATCGCGCGCGGCATTGATCTCATTGGCGGCCTCCTTCATGGGGCCTTCAGCCGTCTGGTTGAGCAGCTCTTCGACGTCGGCAGCCATCTGGCGCAGATCCGCCGCCTCCGAACGGTTGTTGTCCATACGTCGCTGCAGATCGCGCAGTTGCTGGGCGGTCTGCTTGGTCTGCGAGGCCGTCGTACTCTGCTGATTGGCCAGGCGCTCGGCGATCGCGCGATCGGCTGGGTGGAGTTCATCTTTGTCAGACGTTTCACGACGAAGATTGATCGTCTCGCCGCGCGTGCGGTCCTGGATGTTCTTGATCTCGGCGATGCGCTGCTTGACGGTCAGCAGCTCGTCGGCAACGCGATTGGTGAACTCTTCCTGGCTGATGATCGTAATGCGCAGCCGGCCGCTGGCAACCGGCTCATGCCGCTGGCCGTCAAGGTTGAAGTTGTCGCGGACAAGCAGGTGATACTGCAGCACATCGCCACTCTTGAGCTCGCCCCCCTCCAGCGTCGCCAATTGCCAGCCATAGTTCATGCGGAAGCGATGGCGGTCGCCGGCGTGGTCGATCGGTGTCCAGGCGACATCGCCTGTCGGCTGGCCGTTGGCAATCAGGTCGATCTCCCATCGCTGCTCGCCGCCCAGGCGTTCGACGATCAGGCGAAGCGAATCGATGCCGTAGTCGTCTTCGACGGCGGCCTGCAGGGGGACAGTCGCCTGCGGCGTCGCTTCGATGTTGCTGCGCGGCTGCTCGATCTGCACAACCGGCTGCTGGTCCGGGCGGACGATCCACTGGAACTCTTCGAGAGCAGAGTTGCTGAATCCATCGCGATCGCGCGCCCGGATGCGGAATCGCAGGGACTCATGCGCCAGCAGAGTGCCGACGGCGGTCGAATCCCCGTCGATCTGCCATGTGACCTGCGGCGGCGCGATCTGCTCGACGGGCTCGAGCTCGATCGGCGATTCACTGTCCAGCGGCTTGTTGAAGGTGACGCGAAGCTGGAGATTCGATCCAGCCGTCATGACGGCTGGGCCAGAGGCCAGATCGAACATCACCGACCGCTGCGGCGCGTATGGCGGAGGCGCGATGACAGCCTCGACGCGGTCGATCTGCAGCCGCGGGACGATCACGATCGGCTGCAGCTCATACCTGTCATCGCCCGACTCAATCCATGCGCGGACGCTGCCCTGGCGGGCGCCCGGTTCGATGCGGGCATCGAGCGAAGCCGTGTACGTACCGTCGCGGCTTCGCGTCATGAGCTCGCGCTGCACCGGTCCGCCTTCGTACTGATAGAAGATCGTCGCGCGAAGCGAGGGCTTGTCGCCCTTGGTGAGTTGCATCCGGATCGGGATCCGCTGGCCGACGGGCACGCGCTGGGGCGGCGCCTCGACCATCGCGATGTTCACACGCTTGGGCCACAGCGCGCCGCCGAAGGGGTTGAACATCCGCTCAACGGCGATGGTGACATACGTCGTCGGTAGAAGCGTCATCAGCAGCACAAGCAGCGCGATGGCTGCGGCGGCTGAGGCGGTGGAATACCACACCGGCTTGTAGACCAGGGCCTTGCTCAGGTCGACCTGCTGAGCGAGCGAACCGGCCTCAGCCATCACGCGGGCCTTGAGCACCTCCGAACCGGGCGCATCGCCGGTCGCGAAGTCGACTGTGCTGCGCAAACGGTCATCAAACTGCGGAAATGCCCGCTCGATGCGCGATGCGACATCCCGCAGCGTGAATCGCGCCATCATCGGCCGGATCACAAACCGCAACAGCATCCACCCCAATACCCCCACTACCGCCAGCAGCACGACCAGCCGCGGAATGGCGCGCAGGTTGAGCACGTAATCCAGCACAGCCGCGGCCAGCAGCAGCACAATGGCGCACGCCACCACCAGCGACGCCCCGTACGCCAGGCTGAGCGCGCGAATCCGCAGTCGCAGGCGATCAAGCGTGTTGAGCAGTTGGGTTGGCGGCATCGGCTGACTCCGAATCGGATCAAACACGGGCTGAGCCGTTGGTTACGTCAAGTATCACAGCATTCCGTATGCCTTGCGCAGCACCCATTCCAGGGTGATGAGCAGGACGAACAAAACCAGCGCCACAGGCGCATCCCACAGGGGTTCCTCGGTGTCGATCGGGATCACCTGCGCCATGCTGGTGACTGCCGCAGGCAGGATGCTCGCAGCCTGGTCGGCTGAGACAGACTGTCCCATCGTCTCTGACGCCAGGCGCGACAGCAGGGTTCGATCAACCTGCGGTTGGAGCAGTTCCAGCCGCGGGATGGCGACCTCGAGCGGAATCTGCATCGGGTCGATTCCGCCGGCCACGCTGGGCAGGACAGCGCGGAAACGGCCGACGCGATCGGCCGTCCAGGAGGCCGTGTACAGCTCCGGCTGGCCCTGCTGACGGCGGATGGTCTCCTGTCGGATGACCTGGCCGACATCATCCACGATTTCGACGCTGATCTGTTCGGGAAGTTGCTGCAAAAGCACGGGATCGAGCACGCGCAGGTTCAGCCGCACCTGCTCGCCCAGCTCGTACACCGGCTGGGTCGCGACAAAGGTCAGCTTTCGCTGACCGAGCTTCTTGCTGCGCGCCAAGTATCGGAAGGTCTGGATCCAGAAGGTGTCAAAGATGCTTTCGCCGGTGTAGTAGCGCCACCGCCACGAGTCGTCGATCGCGCTGAAAAACGTCCTGCCGGCGCCATAGCGGCCGAGGACGATGATCGGCGCACGGCGGCCGTCGTGGGCGATGTCGCTGGGATGCTCAGCGAAGACCTCGCCGACGCCCGGCTTGGCGGTGATACCTTCCTTGTACCAGAACAGCGGCTGCCATTCGTTCTCGATGAACTGGCGATTGCGATCACGATCCGCGAAGAAGCGGAAGATCGAGCTGCGATGCCCTTCGGGCGTGAGCAACGGCCGGAAGCCCATGGCATTGCTGGGCGGCGGCGAGCTGTCGGCCCGCTGGATATTCACGGGCAGGATCGGCTCGATGGCGGTGTTGCGATAGGCAGCCGGCGACCATCGCGTACCCGCGACCATGCCGAAACCGCCGCCGCGATTGGCGACGAAATCGCGGATCAGCTCGAGCTGCGCGTCGCTGAAATATCGCGGATCAACGTCGCCGAACAGAACGACGTCATATTCCAGTAGTTCGGTGATGCTCTCGGGGAAGCGGCGGATCGGGCGATCCCCTTCCTGCGCAAACGTCGGATCGGCACTGAGCAGCAGGCAGGAGATTTCCACCGTCCGCTCGCGCATCATCTCGTTCTTGAGATATCGGTAATCCCAGCGGGGATAGCCGTCGACGTAGAGGACGCGGATCTGCGCATCGAGCACTTCGAGCTGCGCCTGGCGGATGTTGTCTTCCTCGTCGATCTCCGCAGGTTCGGGCGTGGCTTCGACAGCCAGCTCCATCGTGCCGACTTCCTGCGGCTTGAAGGTCAGCTCGACCTCAAACGGCTCATCGCCGGGCACCGAGACCACGCGCGAGGCTTCGGCGCCATCGACGCCGCCGAGCACGCGGCCGGTGGCCTGATCCTTGAGATTGACGGTGATGTTGTATCCCGGGGCAAAACCCGTCGCGCGGATGGTGGCGGTGACGGCAACGAAGTCATCCTTGAACGCCGTCTCCTGCACGTCGAGCGAGGTGACCGCGATGTTGCGCGGCGGATCCTCAGCCCCCACGGCGACCGGGAAGATGCGGACGCCGAAATCTTTCACGGCCTGCAGTTGCTCAGCCCGCGCGGGCGAAGGCGTTTCGCGGCCGTCGGTCAGGATGACGACACCGGCCAGCCGCTGGCCCTGCAGATCCGACAGGACCGTCCGCAGCGAATCGACGAGACGCGTCTGGCCGCCGTCGGGCGTGAGATCCTGCAGGATCGTCTTCGCTTCCTCCAGGTCGGCCACCGCGCCCAGCGGCTGGGCGGTTGAATGGAAGCGATAGAGCCGAAGCTGGTGCTCGGCTGCGAGCTGGCGCAGGAGGGCCTGATCGCCTTCGGACAACAGTTCGATGGCCCGCTGGAGGCGCGAGGTCGGCTGGCCTTCGCTGCCGTCGGCATCGCGGACGCGCATGGAGATGCTGTCGTCGATCATGACGGCGACGACGGACGGCTCGATACGGTTCTGGCTGAGCAGAAGGCTGGGGCGATTGAGCAAGGCGATCAGCAGGATCAGCAGTCCCAGGCGGACCGAGCCGAGAATGATCCGCGCCGCCCGCGGCCGGCCCTCGCGACGGTAGACATAGACTACCAGCGCAATTGCCAGCACCACCAGCACGAAGTTCCACAGCCCCGCCCCCAGCACATCCTGCCACGGCCAGCGCGGATTGAACTGCAGGCTGAACTGCCCCTCCTGCGAGAGGAAGCCAGGTCGAAGACCGAAAATGAGTTCCCAGAACTTCTGCATCGCTGGCCGAGCCTAAAGAGCCTCCCGGCAACGGGTATTACTACCTGTAGAGCTCGCGTCGATCACCGACGCGGACGATTTCAATCACGACCGTCTGCTTCAGCACGTTGCAGATCACGCGATAGTCTCCAACGCGGAGGCGGTACGATAGCGCTTAAGCTCCTTCACCAGATCCTCATGGGAAACGGCCGGCTCCTCGCGCCGTTCAGCAACGGCGGCGAGATCCTGCAGGTCTTCCACCAGCTGGTCGAACTGCTCGACCGGCAGAAGGACGCTGACTTTTCGTCCGTGCTGGTCTGTGACGTATTGCAGATCAAGGCCTTTCAGCTTCACCATGTCGTCTCCTAACGGCGGTAATGCCCCAATCGCATGGCTACGAAGCATTCGAACCCGGCTAATAGAAGGACGGCTGCGAGGATCACCCAGCCGTAGTCGCGGCCGTCTTCAGCCGTTTCGGACTGCGGAGCGAGGGCGTCACGTTCCATGGTCAGTTCGATGTCGCCCAGCGCGGCTCGGATCGCGGGCGGTTCGAGCGTGCGGACATCGGCTTCGCCAACCGGCGGATTGACCGCCACCGGCAGCGTGCGATCGCCCAGCGTCAGGCGATAGACGCCCGGCTGATTGAGCGGCGGGCTATGGTAAACCATCTGCCCGTCATCGCCCGATGCGGCGATCAGCGGGATGTCGCGCTGCTGCGGGTCGACCAGCGTCGGGGCCGCCGTCAGACGGATGTGCGGGGGGATGCGCAACTCCTGGCCGGCCTGAAGGTTAAGCCAACCGTCACCGGCATCGACGCTGCCGGCCAGCAGTTCGTGCATGAGCACGACGTACGACGGCTTGGCCGGCAGGCTGGTCCACTCCGGGTCGGCTGTCGTCGCCACGAAGACGACCCGCCCTTCGCCCAGCGAGTGGACGGTGATGGCAGGATCCTTCTCATCGCCCTCGATGGCTGTCTCAGCGCCGGCGAGGCGGAAATCGAGGACGCGCTCGGCGCTGCTCTCAGCCGGCAGGGCCGCCTGCATATACGTAAAGACACGCGCCGTCTCCAGGCCCGAATCCGTCCGTCCGCGGAAGATCCGCAGATACGGATGCAGCACGCCATTGGGGTCGAAATCAAACGCAAACCCCTGCGATGCAGCCGGCGCCTGCACCTGTTTCACCAGCGCGCCGGGCAGCAACTGCCGCGGCAGGAGCACCGCGTTGTAGCTGTCGGTGTTGACCTGCCCGCCCATGAAGAGGATGAGCGTGCCGCCGCTCTGGACGTAGGCGCGAAGCTGGTCCGCGACCGCCGGCTGGACGGTCGCGACATTGGTAAGGATGACGGCCTTGTAGTCGCTGAGGACGCGATTGCCCAGCTCCAGGTCGCTGATGACCTCCGGCCAGACATAGCTGTCTGTCCGTCCGGGCGTGAGCGTGTCGCCTGCTTCCTTTGGCGGCGCCAATGCCAGGCGCAGGAATGCAGCCGATCCCGACAGCACACCGGCGCCGCGATCCCCCTCCACAACGAGCGTCTTCAACTCCGAAGCCACATTGACGACGCGATGGAACGTGTCATCAATCTCAAGCCGATCATCGCTGGCCAGCGACACGCTGACCACATGCGTCCCGCCCGCGGGGAATTGCAGCGTCTGCAGTTGCGGCGGCGTGTCCAGCTCCAGCGGAAGCGTGGCTGCGCCGGGGAGAATCTGGTCATCCAGCTTCCACTGGACTAGCGACGGCGATCCCGTGCCATAGCCATGCACGGTCGCGGCGAAATCATTGCCAAAGCGGCTGGTCACAAGATTGCTCACGGCTTCGAGGCTTTCGACCGCGTGATTCCACTGGTTCTGCAAGCCGAGATGGATGTGGGTGATCTTGAAGTCGGCTGCCAGCGCCTGGGCCGCCGGCGCGATGGCGGCTGAGCCGGGCGCATCCCACGCGCTGCGCGTGCCGTCGGTGATCAGGTAGACCCGCCGCGGCGGGATGGATGGATGGTCATCCGCAATCTGCCGCGCCAGGCGCAACGCGCCGGCGATGTCCGTGCCGCTGTGCGTCTGCTCGATACGGGCGATGGCCGACTGGACGGACTGCAGGTCGTACACGGGCGTCGCCAGCACCGCCTGAGCCGGCGCGGCGGCGGTGATGAGGACGACCGACTCCTCGCCCCCCAGGCGGGCGACGATCTCCTGGCCGATCTTGCGGGCCTGGTCGAGATGCGTGCGCGCCTCCGGCCGATCGGCCTGGTAGGCCATCGAGTAGCTGTTGTCGATGATGATGACATGCAGCCCCACCCGCTGGCCGATCCCGGCAAAGCTCGACCCGCCACACCCCATCGGCCTGGCCAGCGCCAGCCCCAGCAGCAGCACCAGCGCGCATCGCGTCGCCAGCAGCAGCCATTGCTCAAACTTCAGCCGGCGGCGGTTCTTCCGCATGGCTGACAGCAGGAACTCCATCGCCGCCCAGTTGACCACCTTGAACCGCCGCCGGTTCAGGATGTGGATGATGATCGGGATGGCGATGAGCACCAGCCCGGCGATGGCAAGGCCCGGGTTGAGGAAGGCGACCGCGAGAGGCACAGATGACAGAAGTGAGGAGACAGAAGACGGAAGAGGCAAGGAAACGGCCGCAACTGCCGTTTCTGTCATCGAGGTTGTTAACACCATCTCAAGCATTGCGCTGCCTACTGCCTGCTTCCTTCTATCTTCTCTCGACTGTCTTCTGTTCCGCCCTCACTTCAGCCTGGCCGCCCTGCCCGCCAGGAAGTTGCTCAATGCGACATCCAGCGGATCGCCGCTGCTGAACTGTTCGAACTCGACATTCATCCCGCGGCAGACGCGCTTCAGTTCGTCGTTGAACTTCTGCATCTCGCGGAGATACCCCTCGCGCAGCGAGCGCGGCTCGGTGAGCAGCTCGCCCAAGCCTTCCAGACCCTTGAAGAGCGTGACATCCTCGAAGGGAAACTCGATCTCGGCTGGGTCGAGGACCTGGAACGCCATTACCTCATGCCGCTTGAAGCGGAGATGCCGCAGGCCTTTCTTGATACCGCTCAGGTCGTCGAAGAAGTCGCTGAGGATCACGACCAGGCTGCGATGCGTAAGTTTCTCTGCGATCTGGTCGAGCAGACGGCCCATGTTGGTCTTGGCGACGCGGGGAACGGTCTGCAGCTCGTTGATGATGACCTTCCACTGCCCCGGGGAGTTACTGGGCTTGAAGTAGCGTTTCAGTTCCTGGTCGAAGATCGCCAACCCGGCTGCGTCCTGCTGCTGGATGGCCATGTAGGACAGGCTGGCCGCGATGGCGGTGGCGTGGTCGTACTTGGTCCAGCTGGCAGCAGGCAGCAGGCGGCTGGCAGCTTTGCCTTCGCTACCGGCTGCCTGCGGCCCGCTGCCTGCTACCGTCCCAAATCCCATCGACTCGCTGGCGTCGACGATGCAGATCAGGTGCAGGTTGGTCTCTTCGAGGTACTGCTTGAGATAGATCTTGTCGCTCTTGGCGTAGACTTTCCAGTCGACATGGCGGATGTCGTCGCCCGCGACATACGGTCGATGCTGGGCGAACTCGACCGACACCCCCTGGTACGGCGAGCGATGCATGCCGGTCATCAAGCCTTCGACGATCAACCGCGCGCGCAGGTCCAGCGACGAGATCCGCGCCAGCACGCGGGGATCGAGATACTTGCGGTAATCGGTGACGGCCTGGGTCATTGCATACACATCCACGGGTGGCGCATCAGCGCATCTTGAGAACAACTTTGTCGGGCAGGCTATTGCCTTCCATGGACGGTCCTGAACATTCTCGGCAGGCAATAGCCTGCCCTACGCTGTGATGTTTTCTTAGCCCGTGAATTCACGAACGATTCACCTCACGCGGCCGAGCCGTCCTTCACCAGCTTCGGGGCGGCCTTGTCGAGTTCATCGTACTGCTGACGCGGAATGTGGGCGATCAGTTTCTGAATGATGGTTTCGCTCTTGATGCCTTCGGCTTCGGCGTTGAAGTTGGTGACGATGCGATGCCGCAGCACGGGCGTGGCCACATGGCGGATGTCATCGGTGCTGACGTGATACCGGCCCTTGAGCAGGGCGCGAGCCTTGCCGGCGAGGATGAGATACTGGCTTGCGCGCGGGCCGGCGCCCCAGGCGACGAACTCCTTCACAAAATCCGGCACATCCCCCTCGCTCACACGCGTCAGACGCGTGAGCTGCAGGGCATAGCGGATCACATGATCCGCCACCGGCACCTTGCGAACGATGTCCTGGAGCATCAGGATCTCTTCGGCTGTCAGGACCTTGTTGAGATCCGACTTCATCGGCGCCGTCGTGCGGCGAACGATGTCGAACTCCTCATCCTCCGTCGGATAGCCGACGCGGATGTTGAACATGAAGCGGTCGAGCTGGGCCTCGGGCAGCGGGTAGGTGCCCTCCTGCTCGATGGGGTTCTGCGTCGCCAGGACAAAAAACGGCTGGGGCAGGCGATGCTGCATGCCGCCAGCGGTGACCTGATGCTCCTGCATCGCCTCCAGCAGCGCCGCCTGCGTCTTGGGGGGCGTGCGGTTGATCTCGTCCGCGAGGATCACATTGGCGAAGACCGGCCCGCGGACGAAGCGCAAGTGTCGCTGGCCGGTGGCTTTGTCTTCCTCGATGACCTCGGTGCCCGTGATGTCGGAGGGCATGAGGTCGGGCGTGAACTGAATGCGGCTGAAGCTCAGGCCCAGAGTCTTGGCCAGCGTGGAGATCAGCAATGTCTTCGCCAGCCCGGGTACCCCGACCAGCAGCGCATGGCCGCGGCAGAACAGCGCGATCAGCAGCTCCTCGATCACGGCTTCCTGGCCGACGATCTGCTTGTGCAGCTCGACCTTGATGTTGTGATACCCCTGCTGCAGCTTCTCGACGGCTGCCAGCTCATCGGCGGCAAGGTCGGTCTGCTCCGGCTTGCTGATCCCGATCTGATGTTCCATGATGACTCCCTGGGACTGACGCCAACACGCTTTCTGTAGAAGACTGGACTTAAGTTCCTGAGCCTGGCCCACATGCTACACCATGTCGGATGCGCGGGCTGATGGAAAGTTGCAATGCCTGAGCTGCCGGAAGTACAGACGGTTGTCGATTCGTTGCGGCCGCGGTTGTGCGGGCGGTGTCTGGAGGCGCCGGCACACCTGCGGGGGGACATCGTCCGGCCGCGCGGTTTCGATCTGGCTGGGGCGATCGCACACCGCACCATCATAGGGATTGAACGGCGAGCCAAAAGAATCGTCTTCACCATCGACGGCGGCGAGCGGTTCTATATCCACCTGGGCATGAGCGGCCGGCTGACGGTCGACCCCGCGGCCGCCCCCATCCTGCCGCACACGCATCTGATTGCCGCCATCGCGGGGACGGATCAGCAGTTGCGCTTGCGTGATCCGCGGCGGTTTGGCGGCATCTTCTGGCTTGGCCGGACGATGCACGACGATCCCGCCCTCGGCCCCGAGCCGCTGACGCTTCGCACGAAGCAGCTCGCCGAACGCCTGGCCCGGACAACGCGCGCGATCAAGAACGCACTGCTCGACCAGCGGCTGATCGCCGGCCTGGGCAATATCTATGTAGACGAAGCCCTCCACGCCGCGGGCATCCATCCGCTGGCCCGCGCCAATCGCCTCGAACCTGCCCAGATTGCCCGGCTTAACCGGGCCATCAAGACCACCCTTCGCCGGGCCATCCGCCATCGCGGCAGCACACTGCGCGATTACGTCGACGCCGAAGGCAACCGCGGCGCGTTCCAGAACCTGCACAGGGTCTACGCCCGCGACGGCGCCCCCTGCCATGTATGTAAAGCCCCCATCGAGCGGATCATCGTCGGCGGCCGATCGACACACTTCTGCCCCAGGTGTCAGAAGTTGAAACCGCAGATGAACGCAGATCAGCGCAGATGACGCCGGCCATCGCAGTTCAGCGCCTCCGCTTGCGGCGCGCTCGGCCCCACAATCACCGCCCGATCTGCGACAGTCAGCTCGTTGGTCACCGAGCCGGTGGCTGGCTCATCGCGGATGGTCAAAAGCATCGGAGGCCCCTTTCGGTTAAGCGCGCATGCCGCGGCATCCCGCGGACCGAGAGCCCAGCCGTCTGCTGCGCGCGCAGCGTCATCGGTCGATGATCCCGTTGAGCGTCAGCATGGACCTGCCGGGTGTGGGCAACTGGGTGCTGTCCACCACGTCCGTGGGTATTTCAAGGCGTTTCAGCCCGTTGATGTCGAACTTCGCCCGTTCATTGACGACCTGCTGCGCCGACTGTCCGTCCTTCAGGTAAAGATCGCCCGCGAGTCCCGTGACGCGCCCCCACGTCCACAACGTCGCATCGCCCTTCATCCAGTGGACGAAGGTGTAGTGCGGCGTCATCGTCACCGTTTCCTCCCCGCGCAGCGTCCTGTACTGCACCGTCCGCCGTTCGGAGTCGCGCCTTTCCGTCCGCACGACCAGCCGAACGGGCTGACCGTCGGCGATGTTGATGCCAGCCGCTTCAAGCTGACGCCTGAAGTGCTCGGTTACCTCGCGGATTTCTTCGGCTGTAGCGCTGATCTGGATGTCCAGCGAAACCGTGCTGCCGCGCATCACCGCCCTGGGCGGCTCGGCTGCTTCGCTGGCAGCGAGGCGCGCCTTCCGATGCGGCAGCGACAGCAGCCGAACGGCTGGCCGACTTGCCAGATTGTCTTCCACCAGCACCCTGCTGCGGATCGCCTTGGCATACGGGGGTCTTTGGTACTCCCAGACAACCACGCCCTTCGGCAGGTAAACCAGCTTCTCGCTGGCCAGCACAAACTCAGGCTCCACAAACACCAGTTCATCCAGAGGGGTGCGCCACTCGTACTCCCATTTCAGCTGCCCTGTCTGCAGATCCCACACCTGAAGCTGCTGCGACGTCAGCCCAGCCAGGTATCGCCCATCCGGCGACACCGACATCCTCTTGAGCTGGTCATTCGACGGCAGATGGCCAACCGGTTCGCCACTGGCCACCTCCAGCGCCAGCACTCCGCGCCGTGTTCCGATGTAGAGGTACCTGCATCCGGGGCTGAGCGTGTACGAATCCCACTGGTTGGTCTTGAGGTTCCAGATCGCCCGTACCGCCGGCGTCTGCAGATCGAACTCCCAGAACATCATCCGGCCCTGGTCGTTGCGGATCAGCAGACGGTTATTGGCCACGAACCAAACCGACAGGATATCACGATCCGCAGGTCGGGATTCGTCGATGAACGGATCAAAGCTGGTCAGATGCTTCGCCCCTTCCTCTGCGGCTGACCACAAATCCAGCCGCCCTTTCTCCCCCTGCACGATGCCCTCCGACCGCGCCGCCAGCACGAGCCCGTCCGGGCTGACTGCCAGCGGCCGGGAGTCGGGCGGGAGCTGGAGCACCGGCCCGCTCTGCCCGCTGACCAGCGAAATCGGCGTAGCGGAGAAACCCTTCTCGCCCGAAATCGTCTCACCCACGAAGATGGCGTGAGCATCGGAAACAACAAAGCCGAACCGATGATAGGGCCGGCTCCTGTCCTTGTGGACGAAGACCACACGGTCGGTAAGTTCCACAGGCGGCGTGTCGTCCACCGCCGGTTTCCATCCCTCCGCCGCGGCCGGATCTGGCGCATCTGCGACAGATCAGGCAGCGTCGTCGCGTAGAGCCGCACGGGTTCACCCCCGGATCGGCTAGGCGGAGCCGAAGCCTTAGCCTCGTCCGGCAGGCGGATCTCATCGCGCGGCTTGATGTCCAGATTGCCACCGAACTGCCATGGGATTTCCCACCGGTCCGCTGCGACCTTGCGTGTGACGATGGCATCCTCCCACCGGTTGCTGCCGCGTTTGGCCTGGACCCGCTGCCCCGGCTGAGGTTCGGCAGCCTGCCCCGGCGCGGCCGGTGTCTGCGGTCGAGCAGGTCTGGCCGGCGACGCCGGTGCAGGCTGACCTGCCTGGCCGGGCAGACGCAGACGATCCGTCGCAACCCACTCCTCCGTGCCATCCTCATAGCGGATCTGGTAGCGCCGGCCCTCCTGTTTGATGATGGTCGCCGGCGACCAGATGTCGCCTTCACGCACCTCTACCCGCTGGCCTTCCATGAAGGTCGCCGCAGACCGCTGCGCCGACAGCATACCCGGCATCCCCAACAGCACCGCACACAGGATCGTCCGTCCCGCGATCCATCCTGATCCACCATGTTTCATGCGCACTCCCCTCCCTTGGCGACGGGCACGTGCATCTACTGTGACCTGAAGCTCAACTGGATGGCGCCATCGTAACCTTGCTGACAGACGCGGGCAAACAGAACCTGCCGGCGCATCGTTCCCGCAGCCCATCCCCCTCCTGCACACATCCGCCCCCTGCGGCAGGCCCATATCCCCTGCCCTTCCACCTTTGCGCCGGGGACGTACAATCCCGCCCGTGCTTAAGGATCGCCGCCGCGAGCCTATCAACTGGCGCAGCGTCCTGCTCGGACTGATCGGTGTGACGATCATCTGCGCATTGACGCCGTACAACGACTATGCGCTGAACAACACCTTCCTGATCGGCAACAACCTGCCGTTGGGCGTGGTGATGCTCACGTTCCTCTTCGTTGTACTGGTGAACGGACCGCTGAACCGCTGGTGGCCGGGCAAGGCGTTCACGGCTGGGGAGATCACCGTCGCGCTGTCGATGACGCTGGTCGCGTGCTGCCTGCCAAGCAGCGGACTGATGCGGTATTTCCCCGGCTCGCTGATCATGCCGATCTACCTCGCCCGCCAGCACGGCGAGTTCGCGTGGGTTTTCTATCAGCTCGACCTGCCGCGATGGCTTTTCCCGAGTTTTGAGGGCAGCGACATTTACCAGTGGATGAGCGACCCGATCGTGACCGGGTTTGAGAACCGCTGGACGCTCGACTCGCCGCCCCCGTACCTGGCCTGGCTGACGCCCGCCTGGACCTGGGGGATCTTCCTGGGGGCGCTGTACGGATCGCTGCTGTGCATGATCGCGATCGTGCGGCGGCAGTGGCATGAAAACGAGCGGCTGCCGTTTCCGCTGGCGCAGATCCATCTGGCGTTGATCGACCAACCGAAGCCCGGGCGCTGGCTTAATAATGTCCTGCGCGCCCGGTCGTTCTGGCTGGCGTTTGGCGGAATCTTTCTGCTGCACGTTTGGAACGGCTTGGGCAACTACCACCCCGGCATCTTTCCGCAAATTCCGGTCTACTACGAGCTGCAGGATCTGTTCGCTGATCCGCCGTGGGGATATGTCGACTTCAAGCTGAAGAACGCGGCGGTCTTTTTCACGGTCGTGGGCGTCACCTACTTCCTGACCAGCAGCGTGGCGTTCAGCCTGTGGTTTTTTTTCATCATCCAGCAGATTTTCCGCATGTGGCTGGGCTCGGCTACGGGCGACAGTGTGATCTACGGCCAGGGCGACCAGCATTTCGGCGGGATCGTCGCCTATGCCTTTGCCGTGCTGTACATCGGACGAAAGCACTGGGGCATGGTCGTCAAACAGGCGTTCCGCGGCGTGCGCGAGGGCGAGCCGGAGGGCCGGCTGCTGTCGTACCGGTTTGCCTTCTGGGGCCTGTGCACCTGCGTGGGGATCATGACGGCGTGGATGACGTTCGCCGGTGCCGACATTCTGACCGGCTTCACCACGGTGATGCTGCTGATGTTGCTGTTCCTGATCATCACGCGCATCATCGCGGAAACCGGCATCGTCCACGGCCAGCTCCAGGCGCCCCTCTATCGCCCCTGGCAGTTGCTGGACCAGGCGGGCATCGATCAGCCAATCACCGTGCAGAGCTACTACCTCGTCACGGTCATCAACGGCCAGCACTACGACTTCCGCGAGCCGATGCCCGTCTACGCCTCGCATGCAGCCAAGGTGGCGGATACCACCATCTTCCACGATCAGGTCGACGACACGCCGCACGACCGCCGCAACGGGCGCAAGTTCATCGCGCTGCTGGCTTTGGCTCTGGCGGTCGGCTATGTCGTCAGCCTCGCCTCGACGCTCTGGACGGAATACAACTTTGCCTGGACGCAGGACATCTCACAGAAGATGCCCATCAATGAATGGGGCGCCTCGGGCATGCCGCGGTGGATGGTGCTGGAATCGACCATGCAGTACCAGCGCGGCATCTATCAGTCGCCACATAACCCGTTGCTGCACTTTGGTTTCGGATTTGTGGTGACGTCGCTGCTGAGCTATTTGCGGCTGCGGTTCACGGGGTGGCCGCTGCATCCGGTAGGATATCTGATGCTCGGGACATTCCCGGGCGTGCACCTGTGGTTCAGCTTCTTCATCGGCTGGCTGGCCAAGACGCTGATCGTCCGGTTCGGTGGAGCAAGGTTCTACACCAATGCCAAGCCGTTCTTCTTTGGCCTGATCGTTGGCGAGTCGATGGCTGCCGGCTTCTGGCTGATCATGGGCTTCATCCTCAATGCCCTGGACCTGTCCTACCGGCCTGTGCTGATCATGCCTAGTTGAATGATTCCTAAACTCCCGTCGAACCCCCGCCATTGACCCTCCGTACATCCGCCGTACGATAGTCCAATCGCGCGCCGCTGTCGGGCGCGCCTATACTTCTGATCCATCCATGACCACAAAGTCGATCCGTATCACCGGCGCCCGCGAGCATAACTTGCGCAACATCTCCCTGGAGATCCCGCGCGACCGCCTGGTCGTCATCACCGGCTTGAGCGGATCGGGCAAGAGCACGCTCGCCTTCGACACCGTCTACGCTGAAGGCCAGCGTAAGTACATCGAGTCGCTCAGCGCCTACGCCCGGCAGTTCCTCGATCAGCTCCAGAAACCCGACATCGACGAGATCGAGGGCCTGCCCCCGACCATCGCCATCGAGCAGCGGTCTGCCAGCTCCAATCCGCGATCGACCGTCGCGACGACGACGGAAATCTACGATTACCTGCGCGTCCTGTTCGCCCGCGCCGGCACGCCCCACTGCTGGAAATGCGGCCAGCCGATCGCGGCGACCGGGCCGAGCCAGATCACCGATGCCATCGCCGCCAACCCCGCCGGCACGCGCGTCATGATCCTCGCCCCGCTGGTTCATGCCCAGAAAGGCGAGCACAAGGACGTCTTCAACGCCCTGATCAAGCAGGGCTTCGTCCGCGCCCGCGTCGACGGCCAGATCGTCGAACTCACCGCCAACCAGCTCCCCGAGCTCAAGAAGACGTTCAAGCACAACATCGAAGCCGTCGTCGACCGCATCGTGCTCAAACCCGAGGTGCGATCGCGACTGGCGGATTCAGTCGAGACCGCGCTGCGCCTGTCGCGCGGACTGGTCATCGCCAGCATCGGCCAGGCCGACGGCACATGGGCCGACCGCATCTTCAGCGAGAAGTTCGCCTGTCCGCTGCACCCGGAGACCAGCCTGCCCGAGCTCGAGCCGCGCGTCTTTTCGTTCAACGCCCCGCAGGGCGCCTGCCCCACCTGCCACGGCCTGGGGACGACCAGCGATTTCGACCCGGAGCTGATCGTGCCCGATGAGTCGCTCTCGCTGGAAAACGGCGCCATCGAAGCCTGGCGCAAGGGCGGCAAGCGGATGAATATCTACTACAGCCGCGTGCTGCGCCAGTTCTGCCGCGATTTCGGCATCAGCTACACCCAGCCGTACAAGGACATCCCCAAGAAGATCCGCGAGATTCTCATGTACGGCACCGATGCCAAGGGCGACGCCGGCACGGGGACATGGTTTGAAGGCGTTATCCCCAACCTGCACCGGCGGTTCGAGAACACCGAGTCGGAGTACGTGAAGGCGCGCCTTTTCCAGTATCAGTCCGAGCAGCCATGCGAGACCTGCCACGGCACGCGACTCAAGCCGGAAGTCCTCGCCGTCCGCCTGCATACGCGTGACGACGCGTCGCCCATCCCCTTCGAGGAGAACGGTCGCAACAGCAAGAAGCCGCGCAAGGCGAAAACCGGCAACGAGATCGCCCCGCTCAGCGGCTACAGCATCGCCGACGTCACGCGCATGACGGTCGCGCAAGCCAAGGCGTTCTTCGAAAATCTCAAGCTCAGCGCCGAAGGCGCGAAGATCGCCGAGCCGATCGTCCGCGAGATCGCGGCGCGGCTGGGGTTCATGGTTGATGTCGGTTTGGAGTATCTGACGCTCGACCGGAAAACCGGCACGCTCTCCGGCGGTGAAGCGC
Organism: uncultured Phycisphaerales bacterium; assembly: GCA_937904525.1. Taxonomy (GTDB): domain Bacteria; phylum Planctomycetota; class Phycisphaerae; order Tepidisphaerales; family Tepidisphaeraceae; genus CALEKX01. Next base: position 83,473 of record CALEKX010000148.1, on the reverse strand, counting down.
AGCGGATCCGCCTGGCCACGCAGGTCGGCTCGGGGCTGGTCGGCGTCTGCTACGTGCTGGACGAGCCGACAATCGGCCTGCACCAGCGCGACAACACGCGTCTCATCCGCACGCTCCTGCGCCTGCGCGACATCGGCAACACTGTCATCATGGTCGAGCATGATGAGGACTGCATCCGCGCAGCCGATCACTTGATCGATATCGGCCCCGGCGCCGGTGTCCACGGCGGCCAGGTCGTCGCCCAGGGTGACATGCCCGACGTGCTGGCACAGGGGCATTCGGTCACGGTCAAGTACCTGACCGGCAATCTCGAAATCAAGGTGCCTGAGACGCGACGTCCGGTCGATCCCAACAAGGAATGCATCGAGATCAAGGGTTGCACCGCCAACAATCTCAAGGACATCGATGTCCGCATCCCCCTGGGCGGGATCGTCTGCGTGACGGGCGTCAGCGGATCGGGCAAGAGCACGCTGGTCAACCAGACGCTCCTGCCGGCGCTGAAGCGCAAGATCTACGGCTCTCGTATCAAGCCCGGCGAGCACAAGTCGCTCACGGGCGCGCATCGGATCGACAAGGTCATCGAGATCGACCAGTCCCCCATAGGCCGCACGTCGCGCAGCAACCCTGCCACGTATACGGGCGTCTTTGACGAAATCCGCAAGATCTTTGCCAAGACGCGCGAGGCCAAGATCCGCGGCTATGAGCCCGGACGTTTCAGCTTCAACGTCAAAGGCGGCCGCTGCGAGGCCTGCCAGGGCCAGGGCGTCAAGTGCATCGAGATGCACTTCCTGCCGGACGTCTACGTGGCCTGCGAAGTCTGCCACGGCAAGCGTTACAACGCCGAGACGCTCGAGATCCACTACCGTGGCAAGACGATCGCCGATGTGCTGGACATGACGGTCGAGCAGGCACTCGAATTCTTCGCCAACTTCCCGGCGATCCATCGCATGCTCAAAGCCGTCAACGACGTCGGCTTGTCATACATCCGCCTCGGCCAGCCGAGTACGCAGCTCTCCGGTGGCGAAGCTCAGCGTGTGAAGCTCGCCAGCGAGCTGGGCAAGAACCCGACCGGCCACACGCTCTACGTCCTCGATGAGCCGACCACCGGGTTGCACTTTGCTGACATCAACAACCTGCTGAACGTGCTGAACCGCCTGGCGGATCTGGGTAACACGATCCTGGTCATCGAGCACAACCTGGACGTGATCAAGTGCGCTGACTGGATCATCGACATGGGCCCCGAAGGCGGCGACGGCGGTGGCCAAGTCATCGCCGAAGGCCCGCCGGAGATCCTCTGCAAGGCCAAGCACTCCCACACCGCCCAGTACCTGGCCCCCAAACTCCGCCGCACGAGCGTGGAACAGGTGGCATAGCCTTACCTCACGCGAAGAGGCGAAGGGGTTGCCTTGTAGCTTGTCGCATGTGGCGTGTTGACGTCATCCGCACAATCGATGTCCAGGTGCAACAAGCAAAAAGCGATACGCCCTTACCCCCTTCGTCGCTCCGTCGCTTCGTCGCTCTCTCCCTTGATCTCTTTGCGTGAACCTATTCCGACGACGTCCGCACAAACTCCGGCGGGCGCGGGGTGCGGACATCGACCTTTGCCTCGCCTGTGATCAACCGCGCGTCGCGGGCGTTGAGCATCCAGTTCCAGAACCAGCTCAGCAGTACCTGCAGGCGATTGCGGAAGCCGATGAGGAACGCAATGTGCACCCCGCCCCACAGCATCCAGGCCACAAAGCCGCCGAAGTGGTGCTTGCCGATCGCGGCGACCGCACTGGCTTTGCCGATGACAGCCAGCGAACCCTTGTCGCGGTAGACGAATGGCGGTCGCGCCGGTCGCTCGCCCGGCTGAGTCAGTTCGCGCGCGATGATCGTGCCGACATGCCGGCCCATCTGGATCGCGCCCTGCGCAACGCCCGGCACTGGGTTGCCGGTGTCAGCCGACCTGGCGGCTGCCATGTCGCCCGTCACGAACACCTCCGGATGCCCCGGCACGGACAGATCCGGCTCGACGATCACGCGCCCGCTCCGATCCAGCGCCACGCCCAGCGACTGTCCCAGCGGGCTGGCCTTCACACCGGCAGCCCAGAAGACATTGCGCACCGGCACGAACTCCTCCCCCACCGTGATCCCCTCCGGCGTGACGTTCGTCACACGCGCATGGAGACGCACCTCGACGCCCATGCGCTCAAGATCGCGCTTCGCGCGCTCGCTGAGCTCGGACGGAAACGCACCGAGCAGCCGATCGTCGGCTTCGAAGACAATGACGCGCGTCGTGCGCGTGTCGATGTGCTTGTAGTCGCGGGGCAGTGTCTTGCCGGCGATCTCCTTGATCGCGCCGGCGAGCTCCACGCCCGTCGGCCCGCCGCCGACAATGCCGAATGTCAGTGCCGCCTGCCGAGAAGCCGCGTCCCCTTCAAACTCGGCTGACTCAAACGCCAGCAGGATACGTCGGCGCATCTCGGTGGCATCCTCGATCGTCTTCAAGCCCGGCGCGACCGCGGCCCACTGATCCTTGCCGAAGTACGAATGCGTCGCACCGGCGGCCAGGACGAGGTAGTCGTACGTCAGATACCCGTCCGACAGGATCAACCGGCGCTTTTCCAGATCGACGCCCGTCACCTCGCCCAGCACCACCTGGCAGTTGGCCTGTCGGCGGAAGATCGAACGGATCGGCGCGCTGATGTCGGCTGGCGAGAGTGCAGCCGTCGCCACTTGATACAGCAGCGGCTGAAAAACATGATGATTGCGACGATCGACGATTGTGACCGCCGCGGGCGCATCGGCCAGTGCCTTCGCTGCCTCCAGGCCCGCGAATCCCCCACCGACGATGAAAACCTTCGCCCTGGGTGCGTGTGCCATCGTCAGATTGTAGGCGGATATCGGCTGCGAACTTTCAATTCTCGCCGCATTTCCCGCGGGCAGGCGTCCGGCGCGCAAGAAAAGATCCCGCCACTCGCGCGGCGGGACCTTTGGGACTGTGAAGGGTAGTCCGACGAAGCGAGCCGATTACTTCAGTTCGCTGAGCGACCCGACCGTCGGCAGCGTGCCGACCAGCGGGCGGACGTACTCAATGAACTTGGCGGTGATGTTGTTGCCGTTCTCGATGTACGACGGATCCAGGTGCTTGGTGTCGCGCGCCACGTTCTTGATGGACGTGTGGTCCAGCTCGATCTTGTAGGGATCGTTGCTGACGCGCTTCATGTAAACCGAGCACTCGGCGATGCTCGGATCGGCTGAGAGCTGCACCGCCCGCACGCCGACCTGGCGCGCTTCGACTGCATCGGTCTCCGAGAGGTACCCCGGGAACGACCGCTGGAGGTAGCCGAAGGTGTCGGCACGGACGCGCAGCTTCTTGCCGCCCGGCGCCTTGAGCTTCTTCGAGACCAGCGACGCCAGGTAATCGCCCAGCGCGCCGGTGCCGGAGAGCTGGATGTTGCCGTGGGCGTCCTTCTCGAGGTTGTCGCTCATGGCCTCAGCCCAGGTCTTGCCGTCGGGCCGGCTGACGCCTTCGGAGACGGCGATCAGGCAGCGGCCGAGCTTCGAGTAGACGCGGTCAACATCCGCCAGGAACTGCTCTTCGCTCAGCGGGGCCTCCGGGACGTAGATCAGGTGCGGGCCGTCGTTCTCGTACTTGCGGGCGAGGACCGAGGCCGCCGTCAGGAAGCCGGCATGGCGACCCATGATCACGTCCACCTTGATGCCGGGCAGGCTCTTGTTGTCGTAGTCGTCGCCCATGATGGCGCTGGCGACGAACTTGGCAGCCGAGCCGTAGCCGGGCGTGTGGTCGTGCACGCGCAGGTCGTTGTCGATCGTCTTGGGAATGTGGAACACGTGCAGTTCGTGGCCGGCGTTGGCAGCCAGCTCCTGCACGATACGGGCGGTGTCGGCTGAGTCGTTGCCGCCGATGTAGAAGAAGTAGCGGACGTCGTGCTTGCGGAAGCTCTCGAAGATCCGCTCGCAGTAGGCTGCGTCGGGCTTGTCACGGGTCGAACCCAGCGCCGCAGCCGGCGTCACGGCCACGCGTTCCAGCAGCTCGTCGCTGACGTTGCTCAGGTCGATGAAGTCGCCTTCGACGATCCCTCGCACGCCATGCCGCGCGCCCAGCAACTTCTGAATGTGCGGGTGCTTGCGCACCTCCTGCACCACGCCGACCAGCGACTGGTTGATGACGGAGGTCGGCCCGCCCGACTGCCCGATGACCGCGTTGCCTTTAACTGCTTGTGCCATGATACGCACCTGCCATGTCTGAAAGTTGCGAAAACAGGATTAAGACCCGAGGCGGAATCATAAGGCCCGGCCCGCATCGTTCAAGCACGCTCAACCGAACCGGACGCGTTGCATGAGTCAGTTCCCTTGGCCCGGCAGCCCAGCGGGCGCACGGGACCCAGATCACCGCAAACACCGCGGCCAACGCTTGATGGCAACCATCCCAAGCACAAAGCCGGATGACGCCCGAAGACCAGCAGCCATACCATTCAATCCTGACGGCCATCCGGCATTGGCGCCTGCATAGAAGTGGAGGTCCTCTTGCATCAAACAGTCCCCGGCGGATGCTAATTGATGCTGCGAGGGTGGGTCAGAGACAATTGCGAAAACTTTAGAAAAAGCGCTTTACAAAGCCAGATAAGCGCTTTACATTCAGAAATGGAGTGAGCATGGTGCAAAGCGCACATCCAAGGTCGCCAGCCAAACGACGGGTCACCCTGCAGGAAGTTGCCCGCAAGGCCGGGCTCTCCCCCACCACCATCAGCATCGCCCTGAACCGCGCCCCGGAAGACTGCCATCTATCCGAAGCCACGCGACTCCGCGCCATTGAGGTCGCTCAGGAGCTGGGCTATCGCCCAAGCTGGCGTGCCCGGGCATTGGCGAAGAAGAAAACGTTCACGATCGGCATGGTGTATGCCCGCCAGGCGCCGTTCATGACAGCCGTCAATGAGGCGATCGTCACCGCGCTGTCCGAAACGCTGCATGAGGCTGGCTACCACCAGCTCCTCGTGCCGCTGCTCGGCGAGCCTGACGGCTGGCGCGAGGTGATCAGCCCCGACCGCCTCGACGGCTGTGTTGTACTGTTTCCCATGCCCAATCAGCTTGGGCAGATCCTGGCTGAGACGACGCTGCCGATGGTCATCATCAACATGCTCAGCGACCTGCCGGTTCCGCAGGTCCTGGCCGATGACCACGACGGCACCCGCCAGCTCATGGAGCATCTGCTGGGCCTGGGCCATCGCGACATCGCGATGTGCTTCCGCGGCCAGCACCCCCACTACAGCGCCGTCCATCGCCGCCAGACCTACGAGCGGATGATGGCCAAGGCCGGCTATGCCGATCGCATTCGCGTGCTGTCGTATCCCCAGCCGGAGACTGTGGTGGAGGATTTCGTCGCCGGCAGGTATCGGCCGACAGCCGTCATCTGTCACGACCATGTCCTGGCGATCGACCTGATCTACGAATGCGCGCGTCGCGGCGTGCGCGTGCCGCAGGATCTGAGCATCGCCGCTTTCAATGATGTATACCCGGTGGAGCACGTCCTGCCGCCGCTGACGGCCGTCGCCCTGCCGGGGCAGGAAATGGGGCGGCTTTCGGCGGAGCTGCTCCTGGAGCGCATCGACAACCGGCGTTCGGCGGGGGCCGACGCCGCACCCAATCGCAAATGGCTGCCGCAGCGGCTTGTGGTTCGTGAGTCCACAGCCGCGCCGCGTCGAGAACCGTAACTTCACGGGGTCGAACCCCGTCAATTCTCAATAGGAGTGGTTATGACGACGCAACCCTCACATCTCGAGTATCGACGGGCGTTCACACTCGTGGAACTTCTGGTAGTGATCGGCATCATCGCCCTGCTGATCTCAGTTTTGATGCCGGCACTGAGCAGAGCACGCGAATCCGCCAATGCCGTCAAGTGCCAGTCCAACCTGCGCCAGATCGGCCTGTCCCTGCGCATGTACGTCGAAGACAACCGCGGCTGGTGCATGCCCTACTACGACGACGGCCTCATCAATCCCGTCCAGCGGAATGACGGTAAATGGGAAGCCACATGGATCGCCCGCCTGCGCGATTACATCACCACGCGCCGACCGCTGGAGGCCCAGCAGGTCGATGAGACGCTCTTCGACTGCCCGACCCAGCGGGGAACCGCTTATGAAACGCAGTCGCGCGGTCACTGCTATTCCATGACGCGCTATGCCGGCAAGCTGATCTGGAATGGCAGCAAGCTCGAAAGCCACGCCACCCACAAGATTCCCGGCCCGATGGTTCGCGTGAAGAACTCGCAGGAGAAGATCTGGGTCGCGGATGCGAACCTGGTGGTCCTCGACAACAACACCTGCAAACGCACCTTCCTCGAGCCTGACTTCGTGATCGGCAACCCTAGCAACTGGAACACAATCGCCTATCGCCATCGGGACAAAGCCAACATCCTGTTCCTGGACGGCCATGTCGAGGCGCTGGACAACTCACTGTGGATCGGCAAGCCGGAGATGTACGACCATTTCTGGAAGTGGAACCCGGAGATCCAGTAACGGCCCCGCGTGCAAGCGACAAGCGGCAGTACGTGCCCCGCCATCCGGCCGCGCCGCCACGGTGCGGCCGGATGCCCAGTCCGCATGCGTTGCACGCCGCTTTCTGCTGAACCTGCCGGCTGACAATCAGCCGACATCCGCATCAAACAGGGGGTGGGCGCTGCGCCCTCTCCCGGCGTAAAAGGAAGGTGACGACCATGACCCTCTCCCCTGCCACGCTCCCTCTTCGACATCTGGGCCTTGGCATCTGCCTCAGCCTGCTCATGGTGGCCGCGACGCCCCTGTATGGGCAGGAGTCCGGCCCAGCCGAGCGCATCGCCGCGGCGCAGCGCGTCCGCATGCAGTACGCCCGCAACGACGCACAACTCAAGATCGCCAATGTCCGCCCGTCCGCCGACAGCGTCGAGCTGTTCCATCGCTTTGAACTGTCGTTCGATATTGAAGGTCGCTTCGAAAACCCCTTCGATCCCGATCAGATTCGCGTTGACGCGCAGATCACCCGTCCCGATGGCTCGGTCATCACCGTGCCGGCGTTCTTCATGGCTGAGTACGAGTCAGCCGACGGCAAGACTCGCCTGCAGGGCGACGTCGACTACAAGCCGAGCACCGGCCAGGGCTGGCGTCTCCGCTACGCCCCCACGCAGGCGGGCGAACACCAGGTCGTGCTGATCGCCGAACAGGCGGATGGTTCGCAGAAGGCCACCGCGCCGGCTGTGCGATTCACAGCCGCCGTGTCCGATCACGCGGGCTATGTTCGTGTCAGCGAGCGAAACCCCCGCTACTTTGAGTATGCCGCCTCGGGCGAGCTGTTCTATCCCGTGGGCGTCAATGTCCCGTGGACGCGCACGACCACGAAGAACCCCGAACTCGGCGCCCCGCACGGCACCTACGAGCACTATTTCTCCAAGGCCAGGGGCAACATGTCCGCGACGCGCGTCTGGCAGTGCCATTACGCGTGGCTCGAGTGGATGCCCGTCCCTGGCCAGGATCCCAACAACTCCTGGAGCGGCTACGGTGGGATGAACTACTACAACCAGATGGTGGCAGCCGCGTTTGACCGCGTCTTCGAACTCGGCGAACAAGCCGACTTGCGCATCATGCTCGTGCTTGACGACAACGACGAGCACAGCGGCCCCGCCGATAACGGTCCCCCACATGCCTGGGCCTTCAACCCCTACAACAAGCTCAACGGCGGCCCGGCTGAGAAGCCCCACGACCGTTTCAGCTCATCCGAAGCGCGCCAAGCCTATCGCAAGCGTCTTCGCTACATCGCCGCCCGCTGGGGATACAGCCCATCGCTGTGGGCCATCAACACGTGGAACGACATGAACAACCCCAGCCCCGAGACGCTCGACTGGCTACGCGAAATGCATGGCTACACACACGAGCTGTTCGACGGCTGGCGGCCGATCATCTTCGGCACGAACTTCAAGTTCGCGGCTCAGCAGATCCCCGACTACTCCCAGCCGGCGCAGCCGCTGCCCACCGACAAGCCCAGCGTCATCCAGGAAGTCTACTTCACGCGCAACACCAAGTGGTTCATCGACACCCTTCGCCTCGAGCTGTGGCAAGCGATGAGCCGCGGCCATGGCGGCGTGATGACCTGGCCGCATGGCATGGTCGACCGCTATGACGCGTGGGACTGCTTCGCCTCGATGCATCGGTTCATGCAGGGTCTGCGCCTGCACGAGCAGAAGGTCCAGCCGGCTGAGGCGCGCGTCGTCGCCGCAAACGTCGACACCGCCGGCGACGCCACCCCGCAGCGCGTGATCGCGCTGGTCAACTACGGCGATATCGCCCGCTGGGGCGCCAGGGCGACCGAGGATCACTTCGTCATCGATCCCACGGCTGGCAATCAGTTTCTCGAAGGCATTTCGCCCAAACTGTACGGCGTGCGGCATCCTGAGTGGCGCACCGAGCCGACATTCGAGTTCAACCTGCCGGCCAGGGGCGAGTTTATCATCGAGATGGGCATGCAGATCTCCGGCCCCGCCAGCATGAAGCTGGTCGTCACCGACAACGGCCAACCGGCCACCGAGTTCACCTTCCCCGGCTCGGAGCGCCGCTCTGTGCCCAATGAGAGCAAGTTCCTCCGTATCCCCCTTTCAGCCGGTTCGCATAGCCTCAAGCTGTCACTGGAAGGCCCCAACAGCGACTGGATCGACATACGGCGTTACCTGATCGTCTACGACGAGACAGATTCAACGCGTCTGGTCAATGTCGACGGCCTGGCGTCGGATCAGACGGCTATCCTCGTGCTGCGGAATGTCACCGTGGGCGAGCTGCCGGAAGATGCCCTCGGCCAGACGCCTGCGAAGATTCGTGACGTCGAGGTTGAGGTCGCCAATCTCCCCGACGGCGTGTATGACGTGATCGTCTGGGATATCAACACCGGCCAGCCGCGGTCGACATCGACTGCCACAGCGACCGGCGGCAAGGTGCGAGTGCAGGTCGGTGATGTCGTTGATCACGCAGCGATCAAGATCCTTCGCAAGTCCTGAGGAGACTGGTCCATGAGAAGCCTGCTATCCGCACTGGTCGTATGCACCGTGGCCTGCGGCAGCGCGGCTGCACAGGAATCGCCGGCGGCGCGTGTTTCGCCATCTGACCTCGCGGCGGAGGTGCAGGCGGCGCTTCACGACGAGCTGAAGCTGTGGTTTCCCCGCTGCATCGACGAGGCGAACGGCGGATATCACCAGGCCTTCAACCACGCCTGGGAGAAAGTGGATCAGCCGAGGCGGACGTTGGTCTTCCAGTCCCGCATGTTGTGGGTCAATGCGACGATGGCCGCGAAGCTGCCGGAGTTGGCGGAGCAGCATCGGGCGTATGCAGCCCACGGGCTGACCTACATCCGCGAGCAGTTCGTCGATCCTGAACATGGCGGAATGTTCTGGGATCGTATGATCGACGGCAGCGAAAGCCCGATGCACGGCGAGAAGCATGCGTATGCCCTGGCCTTCGCCATCTATGCCGCAAGTTCGGCGCATGACGTGATGCCGGACGCAGGGGCGCTCGATCTGGCAATCGAAACCTTCCGCTGGCTCGACGAGCACGCGCACGATGCCGAGCACGGCGGCTATTTCGAAGCCCTCGCGCGCGACGGCACGCCCCTGCTTAGCAAATCCGACAGCCCGCGCGATGACGTGCAATGGGACGCCCTGGGCACAGCCTACGGCTACAAGTCGATGAACACGCACCTACACCTGCTGGAGGCGTTCACGGCGTTGTATCGCCGCTGGCAGGATCCGGTGCTGAAGGAACGACTGCTGGAACTGCATCAGCTGATGATCGGGCCGATGCTTGCGGAGAACGGCTCGATTCCGCTGTTCTTCACGCCCGACTGGCGGCCCGTGCCGGGGCACAGTTCCTACGGGCATGACGTGGAGGCCGCCTATTTGTTGTTGGAATCCGCCGATGCTTTGGGCATGGCGGAGGATCCAGCGACGTTGTCGGCTGCGCGAAAACTGGTCGATCACGCTTTGCGCGACGGCTGGGACAGGGGCAATGGCGGGTTCTTTTATGAAGGCCAGGCTTTCAGCGGCGCGTGCGTCACGGACAAGCGATGGTGGACACAGGCTGAGGGCCTCAACGCCCTGCTGCTGATGCACGAGCGATTCGGACGTGAGACACCCGAATACGGCCAGAAGTTCGTGCAGACCTGGCGATTCATCCAGAATCACCAGATCGACCGTCGCCACGGCGGTTGGCTGCATTCTGTCAGCGCGACCGGCCAGCAGCAGCCGAGGCAGTTCAAGGGCAATGCGTGGAAGGCCTGTTATCACAACGGTCGGGCGATGATCAACGTCGTGGAGCGGCTGTGGGCATTGCCGGCTGAACTGCAGCAGTTCGAGCCCCCCGCCCTGCCAATCGCCGCGGCTGACGCCGACGCGACGGCTGACACGTCAGCCAAGCCGCTGACGATCGACGTCCTGCCAGGCGTCAACCCGTGGACGCACCTCAACTTCGAAGAAGATCCGGATGTGTTTCACTTCGCCATCGTCTCGGACAACACCGGCCGCGCACGGCCGGGCGTCTTCCGCGATGCGATGACGAAGCTCAACTGGCTTCGGCCGAAGTTCGTGATCAACGTCGGAGACCTGATCCAGGGCGCCGGACGGGAGGAGGCGGCCAATCGGCAATGGGACGCATTCCTGAAGGACCTGGCTGTGCTCGAGCCGCCGTTCTTCTTCGTCCCCGGCAACCACGACATCTCCAACCCGGCCCTGCGGAAGGTCTATAACGAGCGCATTGGTCGGCCGTATTACCACTTCGTCTATCGCAATGTGCTGTTCCTGTGCGTGGACATCCAGGACCACGAGGCGCGGCGCATCGGGCCGGAGCAGCTTGCGTATTTCCGCAAGGTACTGGACGAAAACCGCGACGTCCGATGGACGTTCATCTTCGCCCACAAGCCAGCCTGGTGGATGGAAGAGGAGCTGAGCCAGCCGTTCGAAGGCTGGCCGGAATTTGAGGGGATGCTCCAGGACCGGCCGTACACCGTCTTCACCGGCCATGTGCATCGCTACCTCAAGCAGGATCGTCACGGGCGCGAGTATTACACGCTGGCGACCACCGGCGGCATGAGCGGCCAGCGCGGGCCTGAGATGGGCGAGTTTGACCAGATCGTCTGGGTCACGATGACCCACAACGGCCCGATCATCGCCAATATCGACATCACCGGCATCCTCTCGCCGGAGCTGCGCAACGAGCTGGATATGGACATCGCCGATCGCGGCAAGAACGTCGTGCGCGCGGCGCAGACGCTGCGCTTCGACGGCTCGCATCTCGAGCAGCCGCTCGATGGCACGATCCGCTTCCGCAACGGCACGCGCCTGCCGGCGCGGATCACGATGGTCTTCGACCAGCATCCGCAGATGCGCGGCGAACCGCGCGTCATCGAGCAGGACGTCGCAGCCGGTTCTGGCAACTTCGCCAACGTGCAGGCACAGGAGGTCGAAGTACCCTTCCGGCTCGTGCCGCTGCGGCGCCTGCCGGCTGACGAGATCGTGCCGATCCGGCTGACCGGCCGGATCGACTATCAGCTCGCGGATGGTCGCACTGTCAGCCAGCCGCTGGAGCAGACCGTTCACATCCAACCGAACTGGCCGCTCGCCGCGGGCACAGCCCACACAGACGGCAAGCTCGACGAATGGGGCACGCTCCGCTTCGCACAGACGCCGCGCGAAATCGGCGGCAACAGCGAGGCGTGGCGCGGCGATGCGGACGCCAACGTCTCGTTCGACGCGCGTCACGATGACGAATTCGTGTACATCGCCGTTCGCGTGCAGGATGACATCCTGCATGGCGATGCGGAGAACACCGGCGACCGGATCGATCTGTGGCTCGACGCCCGCCCGCTGGCCCAGCGATCGGTCGGCGACTGGCAGAAGCAGTTGTTCGACCAATTCATCCGCATCTCGCTGGTGCGGACCGCCGACGGCGTGGCGCTGCTCGATGCGGACAAGCTGCCCGAAGGCACGCGTTTCTCCAGTTCGACGGCTGACAACGTATGGTCAGCCGAGGTAGCGATCCCGGTCGCCTACATCGTGCAGATGCAGGGCGAGGGGTGGACCAGCCTGCGGCTGAACGTCATCTATCAGGACGTCGACGCGCCCGGCGAGCGCCCAGCCGTCATCGCCTGGATGCCGGACTGGCGATGGCGGCGCAACATCCCGGCATCGGGGACGTTTGTGCGGGTCAGTGGGGAGTCGGCGGTAGGCAGTGGGCAGTGAATCGCGTCAGAACGGCCCACGCATGGCGCAAGGTTGAGATCCCAGATCTGAAAACTGAAGTTTCAAATCTGAGATCTCAACAACCAAATCCGTAAGCCGGAACCAATCCGTAGCATCCGCGTTCATCTGCGGTTCTGATCCGACATCACGCCGAGAACGTCTTGGCAGCAGCCTTGCTGCGCTGGACGCGTGCAGCCTGCTGGGCGGGGGTTTCCTCGCCGTCGGTGGGCGTCTCCTCGGGACCCAGGTGGCGGCCCTGGGCGATCAGGTTCTGCCGCAGCTCGCGGCCGTCGACCTGGCAGACATCGATCTTGTTGCGGATCGCCATGCCGGCAGCCGTGCCGGCGGCCTGGCCGATCGAGCAGACCGGCGGCATGACGCGCAGGCTCGAATGCACGGCGTGATCGGCTGAAATGCAGCGGCTGGCGATGGCCATGTTGTCGATGTCTTTGGGCAGCAGGCAGCCCCAGGGAATCTCATACCACTTGCCCTTCGGCAGGTGGACGATGTGCGTGCCCGTACCGTCAGGGTTGTGGATGTCGACCGGATAGGTCACGCGCGCGACGGCGTCCTCGAACGTCCTCGCCTGCTGATAGTCTTCGAGGGTCAGCCACGCCCGGCCGACGATGCGGCGGCTTTCACGAACGCCGATCTGCGGCGCAATCGAGTAGATGCGCGAGTTGCGGAAGATCGGGACCTCGTCAGCCAGCACCTTCCAGATCTGGCGGAGCTGGCGGCGGGCTTCGATCTCGGCTTCGGAAAGCTGACGCCCATCGACAGCCGACTTGCGAATAACGCGCGTCGTGTTGAAGTGAATAACGTCATCCTCGACGGAGGGGAACAGCAGCACGTTCTCGCGAGGGCATTCGATGCGGCCATCCTGCTTGCCGCGCTGATAGGCGTCTTCGATCTGCTGGCGGAACTGCTTGATCGCCTGGAAGGCCGGCTGATCGCGCAGATCCTCCGGCAGGTCGTTGCGATTGAGCTTGAGCTTGAAGCAGAGCGTCATCGGCTGGGCATGGCCGCTGGTCTCGCTGCCGAAGTGGAACTCGCACCCAGCCAGCGCCGCCAAGTCACCGTCGCCGGTGCTGTCTATCCAGATATCCGCCCGGGCCGCGGTCAAACCGCCCTTGGAGTGCAGCACGACGGTCTCGATGCGGCGGTCAGCCGTTTCGACATGGACCGCGCGATGGTGGTACAGCAGGCGGACGCCCGCTTCGACGCACAGGTCCTCGGCTGCCAGGCGGGCGATATGCGGGTCGAAGACCCGCGACCCCGGCCGCACGCCACCGTAGGAGGACATCCGATCCACCCATTCCTCGAAGATGCCCGTGTCCAGCGACTTGCCGTTCAGGTGATTGGGCATGAAGGGGTTGACCTCGCCGGCCGTCGCCATGCCGCCGAGGAAGCCGTAATGCTCAACCAGCAGCACATCCGCCCCCTGCCGGGCCGCCGCGACGGCTGCTCCGATCCCCCCCGGTCCCCCGCCGACGACGATGACCTGAGCTTGCTGCGCCAGGGGAATCTGGCTGGGCAGTGAAACGGAAACCATGGTACGACCAGCAGATGCGTTCGACACGAGGAACCTCCGGGATGCTTAATTAAACATCATGATAAATTTATTTGGCGTTAATTCAACGTTGTGCTAATTTATTGGCCATGAGCTTCTTCGATCATCGACTCCGCTACGAGTTAACCCGCAAGATGCTCTTACATAACCGGTTGACGCGACGTCAGATCGCCGAGGCATTCGGACTGTCTATGCCTGCGGTGACCCGTCACGTCCGCTGGTTGGAGGACAACGACCTGGTCACGCTGAAACGTGTGCGCATGCCTAATGTAAAGCGCCCGGTCGAAACACTCCACCTCCAAGGTACGCGCGCCACCGGATTAACCGCCCTGCTGCACGCCGACCATATCGACTGCGAGATCATTGCCGCCAACGGCCAGCCGCTGAAGCAGATTCAGCAGCCTCTGGCTGAGCGAACTCAGCGCGGCGTCGCCGATGCCCTGCGGCTGGCTGTCCGCGAAGCCCGGACCTTCGGCCAGCAGATCAGCCAGGCGTTGGACACCGTCGCCATCGGCATCCACGGCTTCATGGAGCCCACCAACGGGATGATCTTCGCCATCCGTGGATTCCCCGACTGGGAGCCGTGCCTGCTGGGCCAGGTGATCGATGAAATGCACGGCCTGGCGGTCGTTCCCACCACCAGCGTCGCGTGCAAGCTCTTTGGTTTGTCGACGCGCCTGCGCGAAGACGACCGCATCGGCTTCATTGAGAAAAGTGACGGCATGCTGGCCATCGCCTCGCTGCGGGCGGGGTCGCTGGAGCTGGGGCGCTTCGGCACAGCCAGCAGCGCGGTGCATGTGCGCGTCTCCGACTCGCCCCGCCGCTGCTACTGCGGCAAAAATGGCTGCCTGGATGAGCATCTACGCGTCGGTGATGCGACGGACCAGATGCTCCTGACAGCCCTGCCGCACATCCTGAAGACATTGCAGGTCACGACATTGGGGCTGGATCTGGAAGGCGTCGGCGATGCGGCAGCCGAGATCTGCCGGGCCAACGGCGTGCCGACTATCCATCTTTGCCCATCGGACGACGAGCTTGCGCGCCAGGGTTTGCGCATCGTGTGCGCGCGGACCATCCTTCAGCGGCTGGTCGATCGCACGCGCCCGATCGTTCGCCGCGAGATCGTCAATCCGTCCGCCTTCCGCAGTGAAAGCCTGGACGCCTCGCGTCCGCATGTGAACAAGTCAAACACCCGCAAGGGCAAGGTCTATTCCACCGTCTGGGAGGAGTCATGAGCGATCGGATGCCACGTCGTATGCTGGGGGTTGTGCTCGGACTGGGTTTGCTTTGTGCGCCGGCAGCCAGCGGCGCGCTGATCACGTTCGACTCGTCAGCCGATCTGGGGAACTTCGTCGAAAACGGCGGCGGTGCGCCGTCGATTTACAGTTGGACCAATGCCGACGGCGTCGGGACGCCGGCTGGCGCTATCACGCACAGCAACGGCAGCAATGCGGACAATTCCAGGAGCCTGCTGTATACCGGCGAAACATACGCCATCGCCGACGGGCCGCTGACGGTGAGCGTCATGCTCAAGCTCGATGCCGGGTCCAATGAGGGTTCGGCCTCCAACTTCAGCCGCAACTTCGTTGGCTTCGCCTCCAGCACCAACGTCAACCTCGCCACGCAGGACGGCAAGCTGGGCGTGCGTCTGTTCAAGCCGGCCAACTCACTCAACTGGGTCTTCCATCTGCAGTCGGGGACGAGCACGTTTGAGGTCGGCAAGTCTCCGCTGGAGGACGATCACTGGTACGAGATGATCGTCACCATCACGCAAACGGCTGCCAACAAGTTCAACATCGCCGGCAAGCTGCTCGACCATGGCACCGATGGCCAGGCCGCCGATCCGCAGGTCCTGTACGACGGCAGCCAGGAGTTCACCAACGCGACGATGGCTGCTGCTTCGCAGTGGTATGCCGGCCTTCTGGGCCAGCTTCACTTCGGCGGTGCGACGCACTTTGACAACCTCAGCATCGTCCCTGAGCCGACCAGCGCGCTGGGGCTGGCGATGGCCGGCATGCTGCTGATCCGGCGCCGTGCGTGATATCTCGCGCGACAGCACGCACGAACCCCACCGGAGACATTGATGCATCGCATGAGGCTATCCATCTTCGCGATGGCAACGCTGCTGCTGGGTGCGGGGATCGCACGCGGCCAGGAAGAACAGCAGCCGGCGACCAGGCTCACGTTCGACTTCGCCGACGCCGCGCAGCTCGAGGCCTTTCGGGAAAGCAGCGGGCAGATCGCTCAATATCCGCATCGCGCCGAAGCGGGGATCGGCGCTGATGCGGGCTTGATCGCCGTGCTGAACGACGGCTCAAAGGACGACGGCCTGTTTCTTGTTCAGCAGACCGTCAACCTGCGCCGGCAGGAGGTGACGCTCAGCCTGTATTTTCGGGCTGACGGCACCAACGGCAAAGGCACATCCCGCATCTTCGTCGGCTTTGCCGACTCGCCGCAGACCAATCTGGCCAAAGGCGACGCCAAAATCGGCGTCCGCCTGTTCAAGCCGGCCTCGCCGGCCGATCCGCAGTCGGCGTGGGTGCCGCAACTGGTCAATGGCGTCGCCACGCGCGACCTGGGGCCGCGATTTGCGCTGGCCGATGGCCAATGGTATCGGCTGACGGCCACGATGGGCCTGACGGATGAGGGGCGCGCTATCCGCTACACCGCCGAAGTGCAGCAGGTGAATGCGAACGGCGGTGAGACCGAGGGCACGTCCCAGGGCGCCAACGGCGTCACGCGCGACCTGGGCAGCTACAACCTGCGACAGATGCATGTCGCCATCTTCGCGCAGAACAACAACGGCGGCGCGACGGCGATCGACAACCTGAGCATCGAGATCGTCGATCGCAGCGACGGTCGCTCGGAGCAGGCGGTGCTGGAGGAAGTTCTCTTTCCCCCGCCGCCGATGCCCGATCTGCGTGCTCCGCAGCAGACGATGTTCGGCGCCTGCGGGCATTTCATGCACACGCCACTGTTCTATCGCGACGGCAGCAAGTCGCCCTACTGGCAGCTCGAGTACACGCTGCCGCTGCTGCTGCAGGCCAACCTCGGCTGGGTGCGCGAACCACTGTATCAGCCGTGGTTTGACGATCCCGACAACCCCCGCGCGATGGAGAACCGCAAGACCGTCGAGCGGTATCTGCAGATGTACCAGGATCACGGCGTGCGCGTGATTCTCGTGCCGCTGGCTGTCGGGCCGAATGATGCGAAGCATGGGGCGTTTCGCGAAGGGTACTTCCAGTGGATAGGCGACCTGGCGGCACGCTTTTCGTGCGTGCGCGTCATCGAGATGCACAATGAGCCGAACCTGAAATACTTCTGGCAGGGAACGGCGCAGGACTACGTCACCATCTACCGCGACGGCGCAGCCGCTATCCGCCACCGCGCCCCTGAGGTGACGATCGCCGTCGGGTCGATCTCCAGCCTCTGGTGGGAGCCGGGCATCGAGTGGCTGAAGGTGGTCCTCGATGCCGGCGCGCTCGAATGGGCCGATGCGGTGGCTGTGCATCCGTACAACAAACGATTCGCGCCGGAGGCCGATCCGCACTTTGCGGAGGGTTCGCCGGAGGATCCGGATCACCTGGAGCGGGCGATCCACGCGTTCAATGCGCTGGTTCAGTCACACGCGCCTGAAGGCAAGCAGGTGAAGCTCTACTTCACCGAGTTGGGGTATTCGTCCGGTGTCGAGGGGATGGCGGCACTGGGCGATGAGACGCTGCAGGCCGATTACCTCTCGCGGCTGATGCTGACATATCTGGCCGTGCGGCTGGATGGCGTACCGCTGGAGGCGGTGACGTGGTACGACTTCAAGAACGATGGGCGCAACGACCATGCCGAGAGCAACTTCGGCCTGGTCGGGTATGACACGTCGCGCGTCAAACCGGCTTACGAGGTCTACCGTCGCATCGCTGGATTCTTCGACGACCCAAGTCGGCTTGAGAAGCTGTCGGTCGAGGCCGCCAGCTCGAACTGGCCGGATGTCGTTCGTCATCACGCCTGGCGGCGCGATGACGGCGCAGTCATCGTGCCGGTGTGGCGTCTGGATCAGCGGCAGGCGAAAGATGTCGATTTCGCGACGGAGCTGACGATCTCGATGGGCCAGAGCGTCGCGATCAAGCGGGTCGTCTGGCACAGCCTGCACGAGCAGACGCCGCGGGAGATCGGGTTTGCCGTGGGCGATGGGGTGCTGCGCGTGCCCGTCTGGCTGACCAGGCGCGCAGCCTGGCTGGAGATCATTCCGGAGGGATCCGGGGAAGGCGGAGCGAGATGAGGACGCATCGCCAATCGCATGTGCATCAGCCGGCGGGGTTTACGCTGGTGGAACTGCTGGTCGTCATCGGTGTGATCGCTGTTCTGATCGCCCTGCTGCTGCCGGCGCTGATGCGGGCGCGCGAGGTCTCGATCCGGACGGCGTGCGCCTCCAACCTTCGCCAGACGGGGCTGGCGATGGTGATGTACTTCAACGACAACCGCGGTTATCTGCCGAAGCGCTACGAGGTCGAGCAGTTCGAGCCGCATATCGTCGGGCGCACCGATCGACCTGCATCGCGCGACTACCCAGCCACGGAGCTGCTGCGATACACGCAGACAAAGGACGTGTGGTACTGCCCTGCCAACTTCGAGCAGCGATCCGCCCAGCAGTGGTGGCCGCATACGAGCTTTGGGATCATCGCGCTGACGTACCAGTACCCCCACTGGCTGGCGAAGGGAAACTGGACGATCGACAAGCCCGAGTACCGGCGGCTGCGCAGTGACCTGGTGATCGGCGCCGACTACCTGGCGTACACCGACGCAGCCGGTCTGACGCTTCGCGTGTGGAACCACGGCGAAAGCCGCGGCGTCATGGGGATGAACGTGCTGTACGGCGACGGCAGGGTCGAGTGGGTCCGCCGCGATGCCGGCCCGACGCGCTACGCGATCGCCGGGGCGATCCATTGGTTTGTGTTCGGGCCGATGGAGCATAGGTGAGCGACGGAGCGAGGAAGGGGAGAGACGAAGTGGGGGTGAGAGCGACGAAGCGATGAAGCGACGAAGGGGAGGGAGACTCCGTTTAGCGGCCGCGATTGCGCGGTGTGGTCACACCGGATGCCCCATTGCCCCTCACCGTTGACCCCTGCATGCCAAAATCCTGCTTGTCGGTTTCTGGCGAAGCTGGTATAGAAAATCGCATCAGACAGGTCGGTTGGCCGCCGTCGACGTGGCGGTAGTAGGTGAGGGTTCATGTCGTACCTCCGGGGGCCGTAAGTGCCACGTCCATCGCGCCGCAGGTGTGCGCGGCCGGGCGCCAAACCTGAGTTCACAAAACGCTAGCCAATGAGTACCCGCAGTGAGTGGTTCGCTGCGGGGTGTGGGTGAATTGTGGCATGGCCGATGGTCTGTCGTGAAACTCTTTTGACGGGGAGATGGCAATGCGCAAGCAGCATGTCACGCCCAGGGACCGCGCGAGCGATCTGGTCTTGTCCGGTCACAACCCTCGATCGTCCAGGCGCCTGCGCCTGGCGGCCGGTGCGTCGGCGGTCGCGATGGCCGTCGCGGCTGTCGAGATCCGCGCCGACGATCTGACCTGGAATGCCGGTACCGGCTCGTACTTCACTGCAACCAACTGGACACCGAACGACGTGCCGACGTTTGGCGACACGGCGTTCATCAACAACGGCGGCAAGGCGACGGCCAGCGGCGGCACGCCGGTGAACAACGACAACTTCTGGCTGGGTCTGAACGGCGGCGTCGGTCACTTTGAGGGCCTGGATACGAACGTCGGAATTCTGGATCTGCTGGGCGTCGGATTCATCGACGATGCGCACGTTGATCCGACGCTGGCGACGCACTCCAGAGGTTCGTTTCGGCTGGTGGGCAACCAGCAGGGACTGGCCAATGGGCTGCTGGAAGTCGGGCAGAATCCCGACTCAGCGATGTACATCGGAACAGCGTTCGGCGACGGCAAGGCCGAAGGCTCGCTGGAGCTGCTAGGATCTCTCGCTGCCTTCAACATCCTGGTCGGCTCAGCCGACACGTTCGACCGCAGCGCCACCGGCAAGGGGTGGATGGTCCTGACCAACAAGGACGGCGCGCTGGCCAACGACCAGGTGAGCATCGCGGGCGATCTGATCATCGGCAGTGCGCTGCTCGAGAAGGCGTTCCTCGACCGCGCTTCGGCGAAGGCCGACGGCAAGGTCGAGATCCGCGAGCTGATCAGTGCCAACATCGACGGCTCGATCTACGTCGGCAATGCGAGCCTGAACAACTACTTCTCCAACCAGGACGCACCGGTCGAAGCCAAGGGCGAGTTGCTTGTGCAGCGGGTTCTGCAGTTCGAAGCCGGCAACAGCCTGCTCATCGGAACGGCTGACGCGACCGAGGGAGGCATCGGTCACGCGCACAGCACCGGCAAGGTGGTGTTGGACGGGATCCAGACCGCCAGCATCGACAATAGTCTGATCATCGGCTATTCCGTGGCGGGCGATTTCGCCGAGGCCAGGAGCACGGGCTCCCTGTTCCTGCAATCGGTCGATCAGTTGAGCCTGAACGCCGCGCTGCGGATCGGCTACGCGCGGACCGAGCTCAATCAGTTCGGCCAGGCGTGGGCCAACGGCAAGTTCGAGTGGCAGCGCCTGGGCCAACTGTTTGGCACCCTGTCGGAGTTCAACGTCGGAATTGCCTACTCGCAGGGCGAAGGCACGTCGATCGCCAACGGTTACGGCGAGTTCTACATCGACGAGATCAACGGAGCGATCAGCATCATCAGCCCCATCAACGTGGGGTACGCGGTGGCCCAGGAATCGTCCGAAGCCAACGCGTGGGGCCGCGTGCGGATCGATGAGTTGAACACCCTCGTGGCCGCGAACGAGGTCAATGTCGGCGTCGCCAGCGCCTCGGGCGGCCAGAACCTGGTGATGCCCACGGCGACGGCCGACGGCTCGTTGCACCTGGAGAGGATGAGCGTGCTGAACGTCGCGGGCGGGGTGAATGTCGGCAGGGCCTGGGCCGTCGGCGGCGGCAGCGGCGACGCCATCGCCAGGGCTGAGTTCACGTTGCAGGACATCAACTCGGTATTCCTTGCCGGCCTCAACGTGGGCGACGTGTTCGCCAGCCAGCGCGCCACCGGCCGCACAGAAGCGAGGGCGACGCTCGAGAGCAACAGCAACCTCATCATCGGCGGACTCGGGCTCAGCGTCGCATCGCTGCAAGCCGGCGATCTCAGCCAGGCCATCGGCGACGGCAAGCTGTGGATCAACAACTCCCAGAACGGCATAGCGATCGGCTCGCTGCTCAGCGTCGGCGTCGTTGACGCCGCCGACAACGGCCACGCCGCAGCCGACGGCAAGTTCGTGATCGACACCGTCAACAACGGCGGCGTCACCTTTGCCGGGCCGGCGCTGATCGGCGTCGTGAACGCAAGTGATTTCAGCAACTACAACACGCACGCCTTCGCGAAGATCGCGAACATCGACGGCCAGGTGACATTCGCCGACCAGTTCCTCAGTGACGCCAACAAGGCACTGCAGATCGGCACGGTCCGCGGCACGGGCGCTTCGTCCGGCGAAGCCTGGGGCATGCTGAGGATCGACACGCTCAACGGTGTGCTCCGCATCGGCGGTCCGGTCGAGGTCGGCCTGGCCGACCTGCTGTCGTCGGCATCCACCGTCGCCACCGGCAAGCTTATCGTCGAGGACATCATCGACACCGGCGTCGATCCGTTCGCGCTGGAGATCCTTACCGGCCACCTGAGGGTGGGCAGGATCGTCGCCAATCAGTTCTCGCAGGGCGAGGCTCACGGCCTGATGAAGGTTCACAACACCGAAACCGGCGGTTTTGTCCTGGGGTTTGTCGAGGCAGGCGTGAGCCTGACGACAGGACAGGCCAGCGGTGAAGCCACGGGCGAGCTGAGCTTCAGCAAGCTCGGCGGCACGTTGCAGTTCGGCAACACGCCGGTCCCTGACGGCACGCTGCTGCTGGGCTGGGCACAAGCCTCAGCCACGTCGACCGCCAAGGCGCGCGGCACGATGTACGCCGGTGAGCTGAATGGAAACCTTGGCATCTACGGCAACCTCAATGTCGGCGTTGCGTCGGCCATGGGCGACAACAGCTCAGCCAGCGCCGCCGGCGACTTCCACGCAGGGCAGATCGAGGACCGGCTGTTCAACACCGGGACGTTGAACGTCGGCAACGCGACTGCCCTCGAGAGCACCACCGCCAACGCCGTGGGCACGTTCCGCGCCACGATGATCGGCGATGAGCTTGCGATCGGCGCCACTGCGACCATCGGCGGTTCCCTGGCCAACGGCGCCAGCACGGCCCAGGCGCAGGGAACGCTCCACGTGTCGCAGGTCGATGCGACGGTTCGGTTCGGCAGCGAGTTGCTGATCGGCGAGGCCACCGGCCATGGACTAAGCAGTTCGGCTGCAGCCGGCGCGGCGACGCTCGATCAGATCACCGGATCCTTCACTGTCGATGGGGACGTCCGGGTCGGACGAGCCAGCACCACCGGCGCGGCCGAGGCGATGGCGTCCGGCAGCCTCGATATCAGCAATGTCCAGTTCAACGCGCACGTCGGCCGCCTGGATATCGGCATTGCCAGTGCGGTTCACTCAAGCACGGCATCCAGCGCCGGCGCGTTCAGCATCGACAGCTTCAGCCAGGGATTTGTCTCCGACAACGACCTGCGCGTGGGCATCGCTCACGCCGAAAGCCTGTCGCACGCGACCGGCGCCGGCACGTTCAGCCTCAGTAACTTGGCTACCGGCGGCATCGAGTTGCGCACGTCGGCGCTGTTCGGCGACGCGTTCGCGGACGGTTCGAGCAGCTCGACCGCCATCAGCGACGCGAGCATCCGCGATGTCGGCGTCGGCGGCATGTGGGTCTTCGGCCAGCTCATCGTCGGCCGGGCCGTCGCGCATGACACCGCCACAGCCATCGCCACGGGGGCCGATCCGCAGCTCGGTTCGACGTTCCTGGTGGAATCGGTGGATGGCGTGTTCCGCGTGGGAACGAACAGTGCGGCCCCTCAGTTCACCGTCGGCTACAGCAGCGCCAATGGCGCCGCCACAGCGGCAGCCGGCGCGACGGCGCGCATCACGGATGTGCTGTCGGCTGACATCCTGACAATGCAGATGTCGATCGGCATAGCGGAATCGACCGGGCAGGGCACGGCGACGACCCATGCCGATTTCACGCTGGAAACGGTGGGCTCGGCGCTCAAAGCGACCGACCGCGTGGATATCGGCATCGCGATGGCAAACATGGCGGATCCGGTTGGTTCGCCGGGACATGCCGCTTCCATCACGACCACCACGGCTGAGATCAACGGCGTCGACACCATCAGCATCGTCCACGACCTGCGCGTCGGGATCGCGCGCACCCAAGCCTCGGTGCTGACCGATGGCCCGGTCGCGCAATCGATGACGTCATTCAAGCTGCTGCGATCGGATGTCGTCGGTATCAGCGGCAACATGGTTCTCGCCACGGCACAGGCCTTTGGTCTGTCCGGTGAGGCGAGGGCCAACGACATGAACGGGAACAACGGCTTACCGCCGCCGCTGATCGAGTTCGGCGACATCGGGAGCCTCCAGATCTCCCACGACGTAAGCATCGCACGGAACAGCGCCTCGGGCAGCGCGTCATCGAGCAGCTTTGCCTCGGTGGTGTTCCACGACATCGCCTCCATGACCATGAGCGGGTCGTTCGTGGCCGGTCAGGTCGTGATCACCAGCGACTCAGCCGAGTCGACGGCCAGGGCGGTGGTCCATCTGCAGAACGTCGGCAACATGTTCGTCGGCGGATCGCTCCTGTTCGGAACGACGGCTGCCGTCAATGGCAATGCGACTGCTTCCGTGTTTGTCGAGGGCGCCATCACCGACAGCCTGATCACGGTGAACGATGCCATGCACATCGGGCGGACGGACGTGCAGAACAATGCGCTGGCGATGACGAACGCGGTGGTCGATGTGTTCAACTCCACGCTGGTGGTCATGGACGGCATCGTGATCGGCAGGCTTCAGGGAGGCGGAACCAACACCGCCAACATCGCCACCGGAACGCTGGCCCTGCACAACAGCCAGGTGATCACCGGCAATCCCACGTTGATCGGAACGACCGACGGCGCCACGCAGGGTACGGCCGGCGGAGTGCTGTCGATGAATCCCAGCTACCTGAAGACGCCCGCGCTGCTCCTGGGAGATAACGCGGTGATCAGGATGGAGCTGGATGGCCTGCTGCGCCAGATCGAGTACAGCGCGATCGACGTGACTGCCGGCGCACTCGTCGCGCAGCTCAATGGCTTGCTGGAGATCATCTTCACGTTTGAGCCGCTGTTGCCCGGCACGTACGACTTCGACCTGATCGTGACCAATGACTCCAACGGGATCACGGGCACGTTTGACGACGTCCTGATCATGGGCCTGCCTGAGGGGTTCAACGCGTTCTACGGCACGACGCTGAACGGGATGGGCCACGAGGTTTGGCGGCTTCGCATCAGCGATGGCGATCCGACGTTTGTGATTTCGACGCCTGAACCGGGCGCGCTGCTGGGGATCGTTGGCCTGGCGTGCCTGGGAATGATGAGGCGCCGTCGCGCCGCATGATGTCGCGGCTGGTACAGATCGTGTTTGTAAGCACCGCCCCGCCCTCCCCGTCCGAGGCGGTGTTGTTCTTGATTTGTTATTTGTTACTGGTTACTTGTTACTTGTTGGGTCTGGTTGACTTACATTGATTATTGGCCGGCAGCACTTCGTCTCTTTGTCTCTTCGTCTCTTTGTCTCTTTGTCGCCTTGTCTTTCTCCCCCCCTTCGGCGCTTCGTCGCTTCGTCGCTGCCCCCCCACTTCGTCTCTTCGTCTCTCCGTCACCCCTCCCTGAACGGCTGCTTCTTCATATACAGATGCCGCAGGCGGTCGGATTGTTGCTGGATTTGCGGTGGGGATGCTTCGGCCATGCGACGGCGGAGAAGGCGCAGGAGGTTCGGCAGCGAGATCGGCCGACCGGCGGCGATCGACTGGCGAAGGTCGTGGAGCGTCCGTCGCATGGCCAGCCGCTGCACGCCCTGCACGTCCTGTCTGCCCGCGCGCTTCATCATGGGGCTGCACTCACCCCCTTTCACCCTCAATCATACGCCAGCCTGCTGACGACTGCCTGTCAGGGCTGGTTTTCTGGCGCTTGGCGGCTCGTACAGCTCCACCATGCCTTTGGCCAGATCGCGCACGCGATCCGCCAGCTCCCGCGGCTGGAGCACGCGGCAATGCGGCCCCATGCTCAGCACCCACCAGACGATCTCGTCCAGCCCATCGACTTCGCAGGCGAAGTTGATCGAACCGTCGTCGTTCCAGGTGACCTGCTGCGTGCGGTGCCAGTGTGTGTCGGCGATCGTCTCAGCGAACTCGGCATCGAAATACAGCTCGACGCGATACCGCTTGTCGCCGCGGATCATGCGCCAGGCGTTGCCCAGGTGGTTTTCGACGCTGAAGTTCTTCGGACGGCGAAAGGTCTTTCCGGTCTGGCGGATGCTGGAGAAGCGATTGAGCTTGAGGCATCGGACCTCGCCGTGGCCGCTGTGATGCCCCAGGACGTACCACGCCCGCTGGTTGAACAGCAGCGAGTATGGCTTGAACTGGAACGTCTGGCCGTCGCTGTTGCCGCTGAGCGAGTCGTACGCGCATTCGAGCACATGTCCGCCGGCGATAGCGCGACGCATGGTTTCGTAAACATCAGCCACGCCCTCAGGCGGCATGGCGGCTGCGAGGCGGATCGCAACGGCATCATCGATACGGTTGAGCTCGTCGCGCAGGCTGGCTGGGAGCTGCGAGCGGATCTTGGTGATGGCCCTGCCGGCGCTGCGCGTGAAGGGGATCTGCTCCTGGGCCCCCACCTGCTCAGCCAAAACCGCCAGTGCGAGCGCTTCATCCAGCGTCAGTTGCACCGGCGGCAGGAAGAAGTCGCGGCGGATGCAGTAACCGTTGGCTTCGGGATCGTAGAAATACGGAATGCCAGCCCCCTCGAGGATCCTCATGTCGCGGTAGATGGTCCGCTCGGTTGTCCCGCACTCGGCTGCCAGGCGACGGGCGGTCCAGCCGTCCGAACCCTGGATGAGTGTGAGAATTCGCAGCAATCGATGGATCTTCGTGTAGTCAGCCGACATGGCGCCCCTTTCCCTTTGGCAGGAGTATATCAACCGGCTGGGCCTGCTTGGTGAAGGATTTTCCACACCCCTGACACACAGGTGTCAGTGGCATGGCGTAAGGTCCCTCACACTTCACTCCCACGGGGTGTGGGGGTGTGGGGGCGTGGGGGTCGCCCAAGCCGCTGGCACGGGGAAGACCGGCGGCTTGGCGGATGCGGCCTGGCGCGTGCGGCGCGGTCGGGGGGGGGCCGCGCCGCAACGCCGGCTGCGTTCATATGGGGCTCAGGGGCCCGAGGGTAGGCGTTCCGACGGCAAGATGAGGGACAGAGGGGACCGGGAATCCCACCAGTATCATACCGGTATAATTCTGGCGCACGTCTTTATCTGACAAACATTTACGTGAATCTGTGACACATCGCCACAGGGGGTCGGGCTGGAATTGTCTAGACTGCCTGCATACCTGATGTATACTGGTTTGCATGGGCTTGACAGTGGAGCAAACTGGCGGCGCGCCGGTCTATGAGGTCCTGGCGGACAAGATCCGTAAGTCGATTCTCGAAGGCAAGTATCGGCCCGGTGACCGCATCGGCACCGAGCATGGCATGGCCCGGCAGACGAGCATCAGCCGGATGACGGTCCGCCGCGCCAGCGAAGTGCTCATCGAGGAGGGCCTGCTGGAGCGACGCCCCGGGAAGGGGCTGTATGTCCGCTCGACGGCGGCCCCCCGCCCCGGCGCGGGTGTCGGCACGTTCGGGCAGATCCAGGTCGTCGCCGGCAATCTCGACTGGGAGCCGTCGATCCAGATCTCCCGCGGTGTGCAGGACCTGGCCAAGACCCAGGGCATGCAGGTGCAGCTCTACGACGCCCGCGGTGACGAGCAGCAGGACCTGGCAATGATCCGTGCGCTGCCCGAATCGGGCTCGCGCGGCGCGGTGATCATCGCCCTGCACAGCCCCGCCTTCAACGAAGCCCTCTTTCTGCTGAAAAGCCGGGGGTTTGCGTTCGTGCTGGTCGACCAGCGGCTGCATGACATCGAGGTACCCTCGGTGATGGCTGACAACCACGCCGGTGGGCATCAGCTCGGGCAGCTTCTGCTGGAAAAAGGCCATCGCCGGATCGCGTTCATCGGCGATCTGATCGCGATGACAGTTCGTGACCGGCTGGCCGGCCTGCGCGATGCCGTGAACGACGCGGGTATCGCGTTTGACCGGTCGCTGGTGGTTGACCTGATCTGCGGGCGCGACCGGATGGGCGACTGGTCGGCAGCCATCGAGCAGGCGGCTGTCGATCTGCTGAAGCGCGACGACCCGCCGACGGCGATCTTCTGCAGTTGCGACGGCGTCGCCCGGCTGCTGTATCGCAAACTGGCGGAGATGAACGTCCGCGTGCCGCAGGATCTGAGCGTCGTCGGGTTCGACGACGATCCTGTGGCTGAATGGCTGCCCCCACCGCTGACGACGGTGCGTCAGCCGTTCAAGCAGATGGGCCAGGCCGCCATCGAGCTGTTGTGCAAGCGGATGGAGGATCCGTCTGCACCGATCGAGCATCGTGTGCTTCCCGTAGAAATCGTGCACCGTCAGTCGGTAGCGCCGCCGCGATCGCGGTGAGCGGCGTGTGCGGAGGATGAGGACAGAATCGGGGCGGTGCGTGCGCCGCCCGTATTTCGAGGCAGTCAATCGGAGTTGATGATGAAAGCAATCGCGACAATTACAGCACTGCTGGCGCTTCTGGCGATGGGTGTCGCCCGGATCCAGGCCCAGTCGCTGCTGAGCAACGGCGACTTTGAGAAGGCGACGAAGGCTGAGGACTGGCCGGACGACTGGCCGCGCCTCGACGGTGTGACATGGGAGCAGGAGGACGGTAATCACTTCCTCCGTCTGCATGCCCGGCCGGAGAAGATGCTGACGGTCTATCGCGTCATCGACGTCAAGCCGGATCACAAGGCGTATGCCTTTAGCTTCCGCGCCCGGGCGATCGAGCTGAAGCGCGGCAAGGCCAACTGGCATGACGGACGAATCATCCTCGATTTCAAGGATGCGTCGGGCGCGAAGCTCAAGGGCGGGCCCGGGCATCCGAACTTCCATGGCACGACCAAGGACGGCTGGAAGGAAGTCCGCCTGGAGTTCCTCGTTCCCGAAGGCGCCACGAAACTGGAGATCATGCCCGCGATGTTCCAGGTCGCCAGCGGCACGCTGGATCTGGATGACCTGTACATCGAGCCGATCGATCCGGCGCCGGTCCAGGCAGCCAAGGAAGCGGCTGAAGCCAAGCGGGCCGCCGAGATCGCCGCTCGCGCGGCGCGCGTCAAGCCGCAGGTGCCGGTGACGCCGCCCGATCAGCTTCCGCCGATGCTGCATGTGGAAGGCAACAAGGTCTTCGACGCCAACGGCAATGAGGTCTGGCTGCAGGGCGTGGCCATCCCGAGTATGGAGTGGAGCGCCGGCGGCGAGAACATCCTCAAGTCGGTCACCGAGGCGACGGAGAACTGGAACGCGAAGGTGATCCGCCTGGGCATCCGCGAGCATTTCTGGGCCGGCACGGGCCCCTACCAGAACGACGGCGGCGCCGCCTACCGACAACTCGTTGATGACGTCGTGAACCTCGCCTCGTCCAAGGGCGTGTATGTCGTGCTCGACCTGCACTGCTTCCGCGCTCCTGAGCAGAAGCATGCGGACTTCTGGAAGCAGGTAGCGGAGAAGTACAAGAACCACCCGGCTGTGCTGTTCGAGCTGTTCAACGAGCCGCACGACGTGTCGTGGGATGTGTGGAAGAACGGCGGGTTCGTCAGCGACAAGAAGCGTGACGAAACCGTCATCGCCGAAAACAACGAGAAGCTGCGCGGGTTCCACTCGATCGGCATGCAGGCCCTGGTGGATACCGTCCGCAACACGGGTGCGAAGAATATCGTTATCGTCGGCGGGCTCGACTGGAGCTACGACCTGTCGGGCGTGATCAACGGCTATGCGCTGGATGATCGCGGCGGCAACGGGATCATGTACTCCAGCCACGTGTATCCGTGGAAGAGCAAGTGGCAGCAGAAGTTCCTGGATGTTGCGGAGAAGTATCCGCTGTTCATCGGCGAATGCGGCGCTCCGAAGGAGCGGCTGGAGTTCATCCCCGAATCGCAGCATGAGGATCCGTCGACCTGGGTGCCGGATTTCCTGGGTCTGGTACAGAAGCACAAGCTGCACTGGACGGCATGGAGCTTCCATCCCAAGGCCAGCCCGGTGCTGCTGGAGGGATGGGACTACACCCCGACGCCCTACTGGGGCGAGCCGGCCAAGCGTGCGCTGGCGGGCGAGAAGTTCGAGATGAAGCGCATGCGGTGACCGGAGCGGGCACCGGCCCTGCGAGGAAATCGCAGGGATCGCCAGCGGCTGGATGGGACCGATCGCGATCGGCCATCCAGCCGCTGTGCGTTTGCGGGCATGGCGCGCAGACGGAACGGCCGCGGCTGCAGCGGCGCCCTGTGTCAGCCGCCCCGCTGTCAGGCGAAAAAACACAGCAATCTGGCTTGCCGTCGGGGGATTCTCGGCTAGTTTATGGCGACGTCTTCGGGTTGTTCCGCAGTTCCAAACGTAGAGGGTTTCACGGATGAAACGCTACGCCAACCTCACGCTCCTGCTGCTGATCCTGGTGCTCACACCCTGGGCGCGGGCGGATCTCGGGCGCGAGATTGCCGAAGTACTGAACCATAAGTGGCTTGGCCGTGTCGATACGGGCATCGTCATCGCCCGCCTGGGCGAGCAGCCCGGGGACATGCAGGTCCTGTATCGCCGGCTGGAGAGCACCCCGCTCATCCCCGCCAGCAACCTCAAGCTCGTCACGACGGCCGCGGCGCTGGATCGCCTGGGAGGCGATTTCCGCTTCCGCACGCTTTTGGCCATGCACGGCCAGGACCTGGTCATCTGGGGCGACGGCGACCCGACGCTCGGCGATGCCGAGATGCTCAAGAAAGTCGGCTGGGGGACAACGACCGTCTTCGACCACTGGGCGCAGCAGCTCAAGCAGCGAGGCGTGACGCGCGTGAACGACGTCGTCGTCGATGACAGCATCTTCGACACGCAGTTCGTCCATCCGAACTGGCCGCCGGAGCAGATCCACAAGCGTTACGTCGCGGGCGTCGCGGGGCTGAACCTCAATGCCAACTGTGTCGACTTCCAGCTCACGATCCACGGCTATGGCGAGCCGGTCAGCTACAGCATGGATCCGCCGACGAAGTACATCGACGTGCGGAACACCTGCATCCGGGGGAACCAGAACGCCATCTGGCTGACACGGCACGCCGAAAGCAACAGTGTCACGCT
Source organism: uncultured Phycisphaerales bacterium (assembly GCA_937904525.1). GTDB lineage: Bacteria > Planctomycetota > Phycisphaerae > Tepidisphaerales > Tepidisphaeraceae > CALEKX01. Next base: position 53,230 of record CALEKX010000148.1, on the reverse strand, counting down.
GGGCGGGCAGACCAACGCCAGCACAGCCGTGCCTGTGAGCATCACAGTTCACGATCCGTCGCTGTTTGCAGCCACGGTGTTTGCCGAGAGCCTGCAGCGCGCCGGGATCGAGGTGACCGGCAAGGTGCGGCGCGATCGCGGCAACCGGGCGGCGTACTTCGCAGCCGATGAGGCCGGCCGCGCGGCGTGGGCGTTTGTGGCAGCCCACGAGACGCCCCTTCAGCCGGTGCTCGCCCGCACCAACAAGGACAGCATGAACCTTTACGCCGAGGCCCTGCTCAAGCGCCTCGGCCATGAAGCCAGCGGCGAGAGCGGCACCTGGGCATCCGGCACCGCCGCGGTGGCGGACTATCTGAAGAAGCTGGGCGTGGCTGACGACCAGTTCAAGCTCGATGACGGTTCGGGCCTTTCACGCGAGAACCGCATCAGCGCCACAGCGCTGACGCGCGTCATGGCGGCCAACTTCCATGGCCCCCACCGCGAGCAGTATCTGTCCAGCCTGGCGATCGCCGACATCGACGGCACGCTGAGCAATCGCTTCAACAACACGGACCTGCGCGGCAGGGTCTTCGGCAAGAGCGGCTACATCAACGGCGTCAGCTCGTTCAGCGGCTTCCTGCGTGCCCGCGATGGCCAGTGGTATGTGTTCAGCATCATCATGAACGGCATCCCCTCCGGCACGAACTCCACGATGAAGCAACTCCAGGAGAAGATCGTCCAGTCGATCGATGACAATGTGCAGAGGATTGCTGTTGGGGGGTAAAGGGGGCGAGCGACGGAGCGACGAAGGGGGAAAAGAGACTCCGTTTAGCGGCCGGCTTGCGCGGCATGTTGAGTGGCCAAGTCGGTCGCCCGATCCCGGCCCGCGCCCCACATCTGTCCCCGTGCCCTGCCGCCTGCTGCCCGCCGCCATCTGGCCAATTACGCACGTTTGCGGTATGGATATCCCCATGCGTCGTCTATCCCATGCTGTCGTTCTTCTGTTCGCTCTGGTTCTGACCACCGTCGTTTGCGCTCAGGAGGCTGAGCCTCAGGCGCCCCATCGGCGTGTGGAGCATGTGCTGATCATCAGCATCGACGGCTTGCGGCCGGATCTGGCGCTCCGCGCCAACACCCCGAACCTGCGCTCGATGCTCGAGCGCGGCAGCTTCAGCCTGTGGGCGCGCACCATTCCTGAATCCATCACCCTTCCCTCCCACACCAGCATGCTCACGGGCGTGTGGATGCAGGACCACGGCGTCAACTGGAATAACGACGGACGGGGGCCGGAAGACCGCCATCCCCCGCGCGTGCCGTCGCTGTTCAAGCTGGCCAAGGAAGCCGGCTTGACCACCGCCATCGTCACCGGCAAGCAGAAGTTCGTGATCTTCGTCGACGAAGGCGCGATCGACTGGGAGGCGGTGTCGAGGAAAGAGAAGTACCTGAACGATCAGCAGGTGGCGGACCAGGGAATCGAGTTCCTGCGGGAGCATCGTCCGAATGTCATGTTCCTGCACTTTGCGCAGGTGGACGGCAAGGGGCATGGCATCGGCTGGGGCACGCCCGAGCAGATCGAGGCCATCGAGAACGCCGACAAAGCCGTCGGACGCGTCATGGCGGCGCTGGATGAGCTCGGCCTGGCGAACTCGACGCTTGTCATCCTGTCAGCCGACCACGGCGGCCAGGGCCGTAGGCACGGCAAGGACGACGCGCGAAGCCGCCACATCCCCTGGATCGCCGTCGGCCCGGGCGTGCGGCCCGGGTTCGACCTGACGCGCTTCGATCAGCTCCAGATCGACACGATCGACACCTTCGCCACAGCCTGCTACGTGCTGGGCATCCCCCTGCCCGAGCACTGCAAGGGCAAGCCGATCACGCAGATCTTCCCGGATAAGGATGGGAAGTGACGGGATCGGACGGGTGATGGGCGATGATCGATGCATGAGGGGCCGGCCAAAGGCCCTTCCTGCGCGGAACGTACGGCATTGGCGATAGAAAGATGGCAGCTTCCTGCCTTCTACCCCCCTTCGCGCCATCGCGGTAGCCATCCGTCCATGAATCCAGCCGAGCTTGGCGAGCGGCAGCGTTGGCCCTACCCTTAAGCCATGCCCATTCTTGGTCACGGCATCGACATTGTTGAGACAGCCCGGATTCGCCAGCTCGTGGAGTCGCACGGCCAGCGGTTCCTGGACCGCTGCTTCACCCCCGGCGAGCTGGCGTACTGCAATCGGAACACTAAGCGGTTCTACGAGCACCTGGCAGGCCGATTCGCTGCCAAGGAAGCGGTGTTGAAGGTGCTCGGCACCGGCTGGCGCGGCGGCATCCAGTGGACGGATATTGAGATCCTCCGCGAACCATCCGGCCAGCCGAAGGTCCTCCTCAGTGGCGAGTGCCGCCGCATCGCCGAGCGGCTCGGTATCTGCCGGTGGCATGTCAGCATCAGCCACATCGAGACCCACGCAACGGCAAGTGCCATCGGCTTGGCGGCGAGGGAAAAAGCAGACTCCGATCAATAGCCGTGTTTACGTGGCGGTTATGGTGGCGGCACTTTGATGGGGTTTGAACGGCGGCCGCGAAGGCGCGAAGGACGCGAGGCGGGCGCAAAGAAGGTATCCAAGCCTGATCTGGCGCGATACCTGCATTGGTGCGGTCGCACGCTGTGTCGCCGTTCGGACAAATGCACGTGCGGGACGTCAGTGCCTCAAAAGGCAAGACGCTCTCTCGTCCGGCTTGCCCCACTTCGTCTCTTCGTCTCTCGCCCCCCCACTCGTCGCGCTCCCCTTAGTCGTTGCTGCCCCCCTCATTCCCCTGCTGGCGCTGGGGTTGGGTGGCAGCCTCGCGAACTTCGTCGGTGCGGAGAACCCGGATCGAATCGTCGGCTGGGGGCGTCGCGTGCCGGACCTGCTTGCCGCCGAGGTCGACGCGGCCCAGACGCTTGGCTTCGACGAACACGTTGTTCTTGACGACCATCCCGTTGTCGCCGCTCTGCTGGAACACGTCAGCCGACTTCACGAGGAAGACGAAGTCCGCGCCGTTGCCGGCAGAGATGAAGATCGGATCGGACGGCTTGTTCACGTACAGCCGGCCGTTCTCATACGTGCCGCGCGGGTAGTAGTTGACCCACCTGGGATCGGCGGCGGTCCCGCCCATCCCGCGCAGCCGCACAGCGCCAGTGCTGATGCGGAGGATGTTGCCATCGCCGGCAGCATCGGGATTGAACTTCATCCGCACGACCATGATGAACTCATCCGGTTCGCGCCGCAGTTCGCTGTGCGTGAACTGCCGGACCCGCGGCGGAACGCCTGACACCTGCGGCACGCGGTCCATCGTGAAAATCTCGACGCTCGCGATGTCATCCGGCAGTGCCACGTGCTTGGCGCCGACCTCAAGGCCGACACGCTGGCCGAACAGCTCCTGCAGCCAGTCGGGGTGCAGGCTGGCCAACTGTCGCTTGCCCGCGAGCGATCCGCCGTCGCTGAGGTGCTGCGCCAGGCTCAGCACCATGTCGCCGACCGGGATCCACGTCGATCCCCGCTTGTTGGTCTCCTCCAGCGTCATCACCTTGGTTTCGTCATAGACGGTCGCATCGTAGCTGCGGTTGCGCTCCCCCCGGACGACGGTGGCCTTGGTCTCAACCTCATACAACGCATGCATCCCGAACGACGCGCCGAACGGCATGGCCTCAGCCGCGATGGCGAAGACGCCCGTCGCGAAAATGCCGGCGATCACGCCCATCACGGCAGCGCCGATCTTGTCAGCGATGACCGGCAACTGGACGTTGCCGGGGATCAGGCTGTCGAAGATCAGGCGGAGGATGAGGTAGACCAGTGCAAACAGCACGACCAGCATGGCTGACAGTGCGTAGTCGGCGAACTTGCCGCTGGCGAAGAACTGGTCGACCAGCGGCTCGGCATAGGAGACCGCCACCATCGCGGCGATGACGGTCAGAATGGCTGATAGCGTCGCGCTGAAGACGCCCTGCACGTAGTGGAAGAAGGCGATCACGCCGATCAGCACGAGGATGATGAGGGAGAAGATCATGGGCTTTGCCGGTTGTCGATGGTCCCTTGTCGGTTTTCGATCATCTCAAATCAGGCCCGCGGCGATCATGACGCGCGGGCTCCGCTGGAACTGCCCGTCGGCTTGAGCACGCGGAGCACCTCCTGGATGCTCGTGTCGCCGGCTTCGACGATGCGAAGGGCCGATTCCTGGAGGTACTCGCCCCGCTGCTTGCGGAACGCAGCCTTGAGCTGCTCGTGCGATCCGCCGCTGAGCACGACCTCGCGAATGCGGTCGTCGACGTTGAGAATCTCGTAGAACCCGGTCCGACCCTTGAAGCGGAGATCCTTGCAGAACTCGCAGGGGATCGGATTTCCCTTGGGGTCGCGCAGCGGCTCGGTGCGAGCCTGGAAAAGCTGCTGGATGTTGGCGTCGAGGTTGAGCTTCCGCAGCATGGCTGGGTCGGGTGCGAAAGCGACTTTGCACGCCGCACACAGCTTGCGCAGCACGCGGCCGTTGATGATCATCCGCAGCGACTTGAGAGCAAGCTGATCGTCGCCGACCAGTTTGCGCCACTGCGTCAGGGCGTCGAACGTGCTGCCGGCACGCATGCCGATGTAGATGCGCTTGCTCTCGGCGACCCTGGCCAGCATGCGGGCGGAGTCGGGGCTGTTGACAGCCGAGACGGCGATGACGTCCGGCTCCTGGCTGATGATCCAGTCGACCTGCTTGGCTTCTTCCTGGGGGCTGGCGTTGGGGGCCAGCTTGTTCTGCGTGATGCCCTCGAGATCCTGATCGGGCTCCCGCTCGATGGTCTGGATGTGCGTCAGGAACGCGTCGTGGCCACGCAGAACGGCGTAGAGCATCGTGGTCAGGCCCTGATCCTTGGGGGCGCTGATGATGACCAGGCCGTTACCCTCGGTGAGCATCTCGCGCACGGCTCCGAGCTGATGCTCGTGCATGCCGAGCTGGTCGAGGGTCTGCGTGTGCTTCTTCTTGACGTCGGTCAGCAGGCGGATGACCTCGCCCGCCGTGCTGCCGGCGGTCTGGACGGTCAGCTCCTTGCGCTGGCCGTCGATGACGGCCTTGACGATGCCGACCTGCGGCTTGCGGCGCTCATTGAAATCCAGGCCCGCGGCGACTTTGAGATAGCCGATCGCGGCGCTGGCATCCGGCTTGGACATCGATCCGCTGGTATAGCCGACACCGTCGACGTAGTAGCGGACGATGGCGACATCCTTCTCCGGGCCGCAGTCGATGCGCTCGGCGTTTTTCTGCAGCGGATCGGTGAGCATCAACTGCACGGCATCGTAAGCCGGGCGCATGGGATCTTCGGCATCGGGGATGGGCATCGGCTGGCCCATCGGGTTGATAAGCTGCACCTGGCCGGGCACGGCCTCAGCCACCTTCTCTTTGCGGCTGAGACCCTGGAGCCAGTCCCTGAACTGATCCTTCAGATCCCCCAGGCCGACAACCTTTGCACGGAAGCCCAGATAGACGCCCGCATCGACGGCGACGAAGAACAGCAGGACCGCCAGTGCGATCCAGAAGTTGGGAACAAACAGGAACAGCGCCACGCCGGCGACCAACCCGCCCAACAGGCCGGCATTGAGCGCCTGCCGCGGCAGGTGAGCATAGATCGCATCCTTATCCGCCCAGGTAAGCAGGCGTGCCCAGATCAGCAGCAGGACAAGCACCGGCAGCGCCTTCCAGACGCTGATGTACTCCCCGGCTGGCACCTGCGCGACAGGCAAGTGTGCAAGCAGTACCGCTGAGTCCATTCGTTCTCCTCAGGGATTGACAATACTTTGCGCCAACAGGCTTTGCATTCTACCTACCCGCTTGCCAAATGGCCAAACGTTCGTTCTGGCCGCGACGACTCAGCCGCCGGCGACGGGAGCAAATTCTCATACCGATCGATGCGTTGTCCCGGCGGCGTCAGCCCGTGCTTCGCGGCGGCTGGGGGCCGTGTTCGCACAGCATCAGGACGCGCAGGACCTCCGCGACGCTCCAGGCCTGCGCGAAGCAGCCGACGGCGCGGTGCGGCGGGTCGCCCTCGAAGATCTCGCTGATCTGCCCGATGCACGCCTCGGTGTCCATGTGCTCAAGCAACGGCTGAAGCCATTGGCGCGCCTGCTGGCGGGCAGCGTCGGAAAAATCGTTGACACGCAGATAGGCCTCAAGGAATGGGCCGATCAGCCAACCCCACACCGTGCCGTTGTGGTACGCGCGATCCCGCTCCATCTGCGGGCCGGCGTAGCGGCCGTGGTAGTTTACATCGCCAGCTGCCAGCGATCGCAAGCCGCGCGGCGTCAGCAGCTCGCGACGCACGACCTCCACCACTGCCCGCTGCTGATCGACGGTCAGCGGCGAATGCGGCAGCGAGACGGCAATGATCTGGTTGGGCCGGATCGCGCCGTCGCGGCGGTCGCCGTCGACCACGTCATACAACCCGCGGAATGGGCTGATCCAGAACTGCGCGCGGAAGCTCTCAGCCACGCGCGAGGCCAGGTCGGCGTGGCCCATCAACATCAGGGCGTTGTACCACAGGGCATTGATCTCGACGGCTTTGCCCTGGCGCGGCGTAAAGGCGATGCCGCCGGTCTTGGCGTCCATCCACGTGAGCTGTGTGGAGGCGTCGCCCTGCGTGATCAAACCGTCGGCTTCGTCCATGCGGATGCCGAAGCGCGTCCCCTTGCGATAGCCATCGATGATGGCCTGGCAGGCGGGACGGAGGACCTGCTCGAAGGTGTCGCGGTCGCCGCTGGCATGGAGGTATTCGAAACAGGCGTGAATGAACCACAGGCTGGCGTCGACGGTGTTGTAGCTGGGCTCGTCAGTGTAGTCGTCGAAACGATTGGGGATCATCCCCTCGCTGACATAATGGCCAAAGACGCTGAGCACTTGTCGGGCCTGCTCGAATCGGCCGGTTGACAGCAGCAGCCCGGGCAGCGCGATCATGGTGTCCCGACCCCAATCGGCGAACCATGGATAGCCGGCGAGGATGCTCGCGCCCGCAGAGCCGTCGGGCGTTCGCCGGCGGACAACAAAGTCCTGGGCTGCGCGGATCAGGCGCGTTAGGGCTGGGCTTGCGCCCTCCGGCACCGGCCACAGGGCCTCTTCCCGTCGAGCCAGCTCCTCCTCCCAGTCACGGATCGGATCACCTTCAACCCCTGCCCACAGCGTGATTTGCGCCTCGCCTTCGGTCTGGATGACAAACGCGCCGGGCGTGAACAGGTCCTCAGTGCAGTCCTGTCCGCGCTCGGCTTCGATGGTGTAGTGGTGGTTGAACCACCAGTCACCGGCTGGGATGAATTGCCCGCCCTCAGCCGCGATGACCGCCTGATGCGGGCCGTCGCGGACGATCGCGCGATCGGCTGAATGTTCCACGTGGAACATCGTCTCGCCCCGCCGTCGCACGGCATGGAAATCCCGCAGTGCCACAAACGGCAGCAGGCGAAGCGTCACCTTCCGCCCGCCGGCGCGGATGCGATACCTCACGCCGACGATATTGCTCATCCACGGCAGTTGCAGTTCCTTGTCGACCTGCACGCCGGCGACGTCGTAGGCCCATCGCGCCGTCAGGCCCAGTTCAAACCGCTGGAGATACTGCCAGCCGTGCGGGTGGAACTGGTCGCTGCCGAACTGATTGACGGAGAACTCGTGCGTTGTGGGTGTGTCGCCGTGGTCGATTGTGAGGATCTCGCCGATACGGCTGAGCGTCATAATCCGCCCCACCGGCGGCAGCGTGGCTGCGATGAGCAGGCCATGGTACTTGCGCGCGTTGCAGCCGGGGATGGTTGACGCGGCGTAGCCACCGATCCCGTTGGTGAGCAACCATTCCCGTCCCAGATGCGGCTGAAGCCGACCGCCGGTTTCGATGACGTAACGCGACATGTCCATCAAAGCTATGGCCGCACCCCGCAAAACGCAAAACCTGCGGGCCCTGCCGGTTGTAACGATTGTGCCGCCTGCGGCCCGCCGGCGCGCATTTGCCTATCTACAGCAGCTTGCCTGCTTTCGCGGCGTATCGTAAATCCCCTATCAGCCAGTCAGCGGCGGAGGAGCCGATGGAAACTCGTTGACGCAAGATCGATACAATGGATGCCCTGGAGCAGGAGATGCTGTCCGAACGCCGGCCCAGGACACTGACGGTGCTGGCTGTGCTGATGGCTGTGGCGCTGGTGTTCAGTTGGCTGTTCGCCTACGCCTTCGCCGATGCCCTGGTCTCTGCCGAGTTGCTCAAGCCATGGTCGAAGCACTCGGATCCGCGCCCGCGATGGCTGCTCGGATGCTTCACCGGCTTGATGGTTGTCTTCGGCAGCATCGCGCTTGTCGCCCGCGCGCTCAGCCGCCGGCAGCTTCGCCGCATCGACGCCATGGACGAAGACGGCGAAGACACCCTCGAGCCGGGCCTCTGATCTACCCGCATCCACCGCGCCTCACCCGCGCAAACCCGCCCACCGCACGGGCCGATCGCCTGCCCCCTTCAGGTGGCAGGTGCCACGCAGGTACTGCCCGTCAAACCGGCACTCAAACCGCGTCGGCGCCATCGCGCCACCCATGTGCGGCAGCGTGAACGTCAACTCATCCCCCGCCAGCCGGCCATTGATGATCGGGATCTCGCGCCCGCCCGTCTTCGCTGTTCCAGTCACAAACTGATTTCGTCGATGGAGGTCCAGCAGCATCCGCTGACGTGACGGCGCCATTTCCAGCCAGCAACGCCATCGCCCTTCCACACGCGCAGGAATCAGCCACAGATACACCCACCGATGCTGGACCATCTTTCGCGCATCCCACGCCCAGTCGCCCAGGCCAAACGTATTGGCGACAACGCGCGTCCCAGCGCGCAGCTCCCGCTGAAGCTTCGGCCGGAGCTGGATGTTGATCCGCGTCAACAGGAAAAGCGTCACCACCGTCGCAGGCGACAGGTCGACATCGAAGAAGCTTTCACAACGGAACTCGACACGATCAACCACGCCAGCCAGGCGGGCATTGTGGCGGGATTCGCGAATGCGCAGCGGGTCGATATCCACCCCCACCGCCCGCGCCCCCCGCTGGGCGGCGGCGATGCAGATCCGCCCGTCGCCGCAGCCGAGGTCGTATACCACATCCCCCGATCCGACGGCGGCCATATCGAGCATGGCTTCGACAATTGCCGGCTCGGTCGGGACATACGGCACGTCGCGCGGCGGGACATCGCGATGCACCTGGACGATGCGCGGATCGTCCGCCAGCGGCCGGGAAACCCAGTACTGCTGGTCCGGTGGTAGTGGAACCGTAGCCACGTCACTGGTCCTACAGCGACGGGCTCAAAACAGGCAAGGGTGAAAACGGGAAGGCACGAGCCGATCAAGCCTTCATCGCCTCGACACCGCCCATGATCTCCGACAGCTCGGTCGTGATCTGCGACTGGCGGGCGCGGTTGTACTGCATCTGCAGGGCGCGGCCCATCTTGTCGGCATTGTCGGTGGCGCTCTTCATCGCGACCATGCGGGCGACGTGCTCGCTGGTCGTGGCGTCCAGGAAGGTCTGGAAGAAGGCGGTCTTGATCGTCAGCGGCAGCAGCTCGTCCAGCAGCGACTGGGGGTCGGGGCTGAACTCGTACTCGGTGCGGGTGTCGTACTGGTGCTCCTCAGCCCGGACATCGTCGCCCCGGCGGCTGGTGTCGAGGGCGCCGGCATTGGCTTGGGCTTCCTTCTCGGCAACCTGGTGCGCAATGGCGTCGGTGGCGTTTTCGATCGTGCCGCTCAGGGGCAGGATGGTCGTGACCTCCGGCCGCTGGGTCGAGGTGCTGATGAAGTTCATGAACGCGACATGCACCGCATCGATCTCGCCTTCGGTGAAGCGGCGCATCAGCGGCGCGATCATGCGATCAACATCGGCGTAGACCGGGATGTCGGCGGCCTCGGTGCGCGAGGCGATCTCGCGATGCTGGAAGCTGAAGTAGCTGACGCCCTTCTTGCCGACGACATGGAGCTCGACGCTGTTGCCGGCGGCTTCCTGCTGACGGATGAACTGCGAGGCGGCGCGCAGCACGCTGCCGTTGTACGCGCCCGCCAGGCCGCGGTTGCTGGTGATGACCACCAGCACGACCTTGCCGGTGCGATCCTCAGCCGTCGGCTGACGGAGCAGCGGATGCTGTACGTTGCCGACGCTTCGGGCCAGGTCACGCACCAGCTCGCGCACCTTGAGCGTGTAAGGCTTGGTGCCGACGGCGCGCTTCAGGGACTTCTGAAACTTTGCCGTCGCAATCATCTGCATGGTCTTGGTGATCTTGCGGATGTTGCGCACCGCCTTGCGGCGCTTGAGGATTGCACGTGCCTTGGCCATTCGAGCAGTTCCTGTCGGTAGTGGCTACTGATTCCGCCGAGTTCGCTAATCAGCGTTGGGGTGTGGGAGTTTAACCGAACCGGCTGGATGTGCAAATCCGCCCGGGGCGGGCCGATATGGCCAGAACACCCCGCAAGGTCCTGACACTGCCTCGCCATTGCCTTGGCTGGCCGGGGTGGTAGAACCATGGCGTGCAGATTCCCGCCTACATCGCGCTGGGCGCCAACCTTGGCGACCGCCAGGCCAACATCCAGACCGCGCTGGACCGTCTGGCTGCCCATCCGGCCATCCGCCTGGAAGCCGTATCGCAGCTTTATGAAACGCAGGCGGTCGGCGGCCCGCCCGGCTCACCGCCATTTCTGAATGGCGCTGCCCGGATCGGCACGACGCTCAGCCCGCACCAGTTGCTGGCGGTCCTGCTGAACATCGAAGCAGACCTGGGCCGCGTCCGACACGCCAAGTGGGAACCGCGCCTGCTCGACCTGGATATCCTCCTCTACGGCGATCTGATCGTCTCCAACGATGACCTGGTCATCCCCCATCCGCTCATGCACGAGCGGCGGTTCGTCCTCCAGCCGCTGGCGGAGATCGCCCCCGACGCCATTCACCCCGCGCTGCAACTGACGGTCCGCCAACTGCTTGAGCGCCTGGACGAGCGCGAAACGGCCCGAGCTACCGACTAAGCGCACCCCTGCCCGAGCGATCCATATTCCGCATCACGCGTGCACGTCTGCTCGTTTTGCGCAAACTCCCCAGTTTGTTTACTTGCCGCGCGATTTGCGGTACTGAAAGAAGCCAAATGGGACCTGCGCCACTGCGAAAGCTTTTCGTGCTCCTGCTGGTTGCCGTCGCCGGCTGTGCCACCGAGCGTACTGTGACCATCTCGACCCGCCCGCCGGATGCGTTCATCAATATCGACGGTGTCGATCGCGGCCGCGCGCCCGTGACGCAGACCTTCGTGTTCGCCGACGACAACCAGGCCTACACCATCATCGCCAAGCGCGAAGGCTATAAGGATGCCACCTGGCGGCTGACGCGTGACTTCACCAGTCAGGAGCACACGATCGAGTTGGCCCCCCTGACGCGCACCGTCACCTTCAACGTCGCCCCCGAGCCGGCGGTGATCAGCATCAACGGCAAGCCGGTCGATCCCAACCCCCTGCGGACGTACACAGCACAGGACCTGGAATTCACCAAGGATGCCCGCGAACAGTGGACGCGCTACGTCGTCACGGCTGAGCGCGAAGGCTACAGGACAGCCGAGATCGTCGTCACCTGGACCGATCGCGAGTTCCGTGGCGAAGGCCGCCCCACGTACACGCTGGTCCTTCAGCCGATGCGCAAGGACATCCGCGTGACCACCGACCCGCCTGGCGCCGAGGTCTACCTGGATGACCAGCGGCTGGGCGTTTCGCCGATCGAGTCGGCGGCCACCCCCTTCCAGATCGATCCGAACACCAACGAGTACATCCCCCGCACGCTTCGCGTCACCAAGCCCGGCTATCCCCCGCAGACACAAACCGTTTCCTGGGACGCCGGCCAGACCGAATATCACATCAAGCTTCAGCCCCGCACCAAGACCATCAACCTGAAGACCAATCCGCCCGGCGCCACCATCACCATCGACGGCGTCGAAGGCTTCTCCGCGTCGACCAACGAAGACGGCCAGTTGCGGATCCGCGATGTCGTGTTCCCGCCGATCAACGAGCGCGGCGACCTGCGGACGTACACCCTCCGGGCGACGCACAGGACAGCCGATCGCGAGTGGTATCCCGGTTCCATGCAGATCGCTTGGGACAATGGCCGCGAAGACTACGAGCTGACGTTGCGTGAGATCCTGACCACGACCGTGCCGCTGGTGCAGATCGACGTGCGACGCGAGCAGGAGGACTGGACGCTCGAAGCCCGCCGCATCGACACCGTCGCGATGAAGGACCCGGCTGAGGAAAACGGCCGGCGCGTGGAGAAGATCTACACCGCCAAGCCGGGCGAGTTCATCGACTCGCTGGCGATCTCGCCGGATGGCCGGACGCTGGTGTTCGCCGTCATCGCCGGCGAGGGCGCGCTGCCGCTGCGGTCGCAACTTCGCACGATCCGCTCCACCGGTGGCAGCGGCGAGCAGCAGCTCACCGATGGCCGTTCGCTGGACCTCATGCCCTCCTACACGCCCGACGGCCAGCGGATCGTCTTCAGCTCCAACCGCATGAGCCGAAAGCTCACCATCTGCGCCATTCGCACCGACGGCACCGGCGGCACAACCGAGATCACGCGCGGCGACAGCTTCGACCTGTGGCCGGCGGTCGACTCCGATCCGCGGGCACGCCTGTTCTACACCCGCATGATGGAGACGATGGACCAGCCGCGGCTGTACTCCCAGCAGATGGATGCGGGCTTCCGCACGGACCTGACGCCTCTCAGCGGCAGCCAACCCCGGCCCAGCCCGCAGGCCGATGCCATCGTCTTCAGCTCCGTCATCGAGACCACCGGCAAGCGCGACCTGTTCCGCCTGCCCGAGGGCAAGACCCCCGAGAATCTGACCAACACCCCCGATGCCGACGACTTCTCCCCCATCTACAACCGCTTGGGGACGCGCATCGCCTATGTCAGCGACCAGGCCGAGCATCCCGAGACCGGCCACAATCGCGACATCTGGATCCTGGATCTGACCCAGCCGGCTGAGCCGATCCAGGTCACCACCAACGGCAGTTGGGATGACTCGCCCGTCTGGGATCCGATCGCCAATGCCATCTACTTCCGCTCCAACCGCGGCGGTACGTGGGGTATCTGGAAGATCTACCTGGATTGACGGCGGATTTGTGGAATCCTGCCGCAGCCGTGCGTCTGATCTGATGCAAAGAGGGAAAACTGAGCCGGCTGGGACTCGAACCCAGGACCACCTGATTAAAAGTCAGGTGCTCTACCAACTGAGCTACCGGCTCGGCCGCACCCCAAGGTGCTGGGGGGGTGAAGCGGCAGAATATAGTATGGGGCCCACCTCGCCTCAACCCACCGGCGCCGTGAAGTAAATGTCACCCCCCGGGTTTTTACTGGTTATTGGCCCCACCCAGCCGCTAAAATGCCAGCGACGATCTGTAACTGCGAACACGGCGAGGAGACACCTATGCGCTGCATCGATCTTGGGGGGTGTCATCGTAGTCTGGCGGTGTTGGGGACAGCGGCTGCGAGCGTATTTGCCCTTTCCACGGGCAGTTACGCACTCGATATCCAGGGCGTTCTCCCGGCTGCGTTCGATCAGCCGCGGATCAATATCGCCGTCGAGGTCAACGGCCAGATCCGCAATGAGCTCTTCGGGATGTTCCTCCCGCTGGAAGCATTTCTCGACACCGGCGCCAGCAGCATCCTCATCAGCAGCGAATGGGCTGACAATGTGCTGGAACTCAATCGGGCGATGCACAACGGTGAGAAAGTGCGGTTCGGCGACGTCGGCGTCGGCGGCACAGAGTTCTTCGACGTCTCCGACGTCCTCAAGCTGTACTTCGCTCCGTACGCCGGCAATGTCGATTCCTACACCTTCGATCCGCTGATCTACAATCAGGCCCTCAACAACGTGCGGGCACAGATCGGCTCGCCGCCCAACGACATCTACGACCCCCTGCAGTGGCTGCTCGCCCAGCTCAACGTCGCCGGCATGCCCGTGATGCAGGGCAAGGTTGTCGTCATGGACCCCAAGCCGGTCAACAACGCGATCGCCATCCTCAGCGGCGATGTCGACTTCGACGACCTGCAGGAAATCACGATGCGGGCTTACCTTTACGACAAGCCCGCAGCCGGCCAGAGCAATCCAAACATCCCGAAGACCGACTACACGATCAAGCTCTCCTACGGCTCGTTTGACGCCTATACCGTGACGACGCCATCGGGCGCGCCGGGGCCCAATCTGGCGCACAATCCGTTCGTCGGTCCAGCCCCCTCGCCCGAACCCGGTTCTGATCAGAACGCCCCGCCCGTCGAGTTCAGCTACAACGGCCTGACAGCGACGGGCAGCCTGCTGCTGGACACTGGCGCCAGCCTCAGCGCAATCTCCACGCGCATCGCTGCCGAGCTTGGGCTGACTGTTGAGCAAACGCCCAGCGGGCCGGTTATCCACGGTCTGGCTCCCGGCGCGGCGCAGTTGACCGCCACCGTCATGGGCGTCGGCGGAGCCAAGACGATCCCGGGCTTCTACCTGGATGAGATGCTGCTTCGGACGCTCGAAGGCACAGCCATGACCGGCGGCACTCCGGATGAGATGGATATCCGCTTCATCGGCGCCCCCGTCTACATCCTGGACATCGCCCTGGCGCGGTTCGAGGGCGATCCCGAGCCGATCGTCCTGGACGGTCTGCTGGGGATGAACTTCTTCGTCGCCAGCACCTGGTTCGAGTCGTCCGGCCTGGACTTCACATTCCTGGATGCCGCACCCTCGGCGTGGGACATGATCGTCTTCGACGAGGTCGACGGCACACTGGGCCTGCGCCTGATCCCCGAGCCGGCGTCGATGGCACTGCTGGGCCTGACCGGCCTGCTGCTCCGTCGGCGGCGGGTCAGTGCCAACTGAACGCCCGCCGGTTGGCCGGCACTCAGTAACAACATGGCAACATGACAAAGGCGGCCACTTCCGGCCGCCTTTGTTCGTCTCTCCGTCTCTTCCCCCCTTCGTCGCTTCGTCGCTCCGTCGCTTCGTCGCTGCTACCCCCACTTCGTCTCTCCGTCTCTTCGTCTCTCAATCTCCCCCTCTATCCCCCATCACCACATCCCCGCCATATAATCACACTCCATGGCCCTGGCCCGCGACCGCTGCATCTGTCTCCGCAAGTTCGAATACAGCGAGACATCGCAGATTCTTACGCTTTTCGGGCGTGAACATGGGCTGCTGCGCGTGATGGCCAAGGGGGCGCATCGCCGCACGAAGGCAGGAGCCAGCAAGTTCGACGGCGGCGTCGATCTGCTCGACCTCGGCCAGGCTGTTTTCACCTTTGACACAGCCCGCGAGCTGCAGACCCTGACCGAATGGCACCTGCTGGAAGGCCATCTCGAGCTGCGCCGCGACCTGCGCAGCATCTACCTGGCGCTCTACGCAGCCGAGCTGGTCAGTGTGCTGCTTGAAGCCCACGACCCGCACCGCGAACTGTTCGATCGGATGGAACACACGCTCGGAGCGCTGGCGACGCCCCGCCGCGAGGAGGTGTTCCTGGCTTTTGAGCTGGAGCTGTTCCGCGAGACGGGCTATCTGCCCGAGCTGAACGCGTGCGTCTCCTGCGGACAGGTGATCAACGGCCTGCCGGCTGGCGGATTTTCCCCCTCGCGCAGCGGCGTGATCTGCCGCAACTGTGAAGCCGTCGTCCATGACCGGATTTCGCTGGACCCGCGTCTGCTGCGGCTGTTGCAATCACTGCTGCGTCTGCCGCGCCAACAAGGCGCCACCCAGCGCCTGCCACAACTGACGCGCCATCAGACCGACCCCCTCAACCGCCTGCTGGCGACGTACATCCAGCACACCCTCGGCCGCCGCCTGCGCCTCCCCGATTACGTCATCCCCCCCGTCCAAGCAGGCACGCTCGCCCGCTAAGCGCCCCCCCCCCCCCCCTCCCCCCCCCCCCCCCCCCCCCCACTTCGTCTCTCCGTCCCACTTCGTCTCTCCGTCTCTCAGTCTCTCCGTCTCTTCCCCCCTTCGTCGCTTCGTCGCTTCGTCGCTTTGTCGCTTCGTCGCTTCGTCGCTTCGTCGCTTCGTCGCTTTGTCGCTTTGTCGCTTTGTCGCGTTGCCGCTCCCCCTCATTCCTCCTCCTTCGGCGACTCCGGCGGAAGCTCCGGTTCCGGATCGGGTTCGACCAGATCCTGTGCCAGCCGCCCGAGGAAGAACTGCAGCTCCTGCTGCGCCACCATCGCCGGCAGCGGGTCGCGCAGGTCGTACTGGTGGGAATGATCCTCGGCGCTGTCTTCGCCGCGCTTCTCCCCTTCGGTGATGATGTGATGCTCGAAGGTGACGGCGTCTTCGTGGCTTTGCATGATGACCAGCTCGCCCCATCGCCAGGTGAAGTGGACGCGGATGGCGAGTTGGTTGCCCCAGGTGCTCACGCGGTGGACGATCCGCTGGCTTCGCAACAGCTTTACCAGCTCATCAATGGCGGGCAGGACGGCATTGTTGAGGAACTCGGCGTAGTTCTGGTTGTACAGGTTCTGCTTCTCCATCGCCTCCCGCTCAGCGGCGAGCTGCTCGGGAGCCACGTCCCTGTAGGGCAACACACGTCCCAGCCACCATCTGGCAAAGTCCTTGTCGACCATAGCGGGCCATGATACTCGCCTTCGGCGGCGTGCGGAAAGCCGCGGAGCGTGCTATCATGCCCAGCCACCCATGAGCGAGGCGACCCACAGCTACTATGACTGGCAGATTTCGACGCTGATGCTGGCGTATGACGTGGTCGAACCGATCGACCGCAACGACACAGCCCGGCTCGCCGAGCGCGAACAGCAGGTTCGCGAGGAGCTGCGCGAGATGGTCCATGCCGTCCTGCCGCGCGATTATCTTGACAATCCGCAGGCTGAGTTCCCCCCGGAGATCGTGATGTTGCTGACGCGCGCAACCCTCCAACGCGCCTCAGCCATCATCAACTCGACAGGACCGCAGGCGCAGTAGTCGATTTGTGTTTGGATGTTTGGTGTTTCGTTGTTTTGCTGCAGACTGCCGACTGCAGACTCCCCCGCTGCCTGCCGCCCGCTGACCTCACGGCGAGAGCCGCCGCCGCACCCACGTTTCCCCATGCCGGGTATAGACTAGCCGATCATGCAGACGGCTGGGCCGGCCCTGCCAGAACTCGATCTCCTGCGGGATCAGGCGATATCCGCCCCAATAGTGCGGTAGCGGCACTTCCTGCCCGGCAAATCGAGCCTGCAGCTCGCGCGTGCGCTTTTCCAGTTCTTCGCGCGAATTGATCGGTTCAGACTGCTGCGACACCCACGCGCCGATCTGAGCATCCCGCGGGCGCGTGCGGAAGTAGGCTTCGCTCTCCGCGCGATCGACCTTCTCGACGATGCCGTCGATGCGCACCTGCCGCTCCAGCGGCTGCCAGTAGAAGACCAGGCAAGCCTGCGGATTGCCCGCCAGTTCACGCCCCTTGCGGCTGTTGTAGTTGGTGAAGAAGACGAACCCCCGCTGGTCGTACTCCTTCAGCAGGACGACGCGCGCCGAAGGCTTGCCGTCGGCGGTCGCCGTGGCCAGCGTCATGCCGTTGGGTTCGGGCAGGCCGCGCTGCTGCGCTTCGTCGAACCACCGGCGAAACTGCTCGATCGGATCGGCTGCTGCATCTTTCTCATCCAGCGAGCTGATGCCGTAATCGATCCGCAGATCGGGCGAAACAAACTGACCAGGAACGGTGGGTTTCTCAGCCATGCCGGGAAGTATAGACACTTGCGGCGGCGGCGCGTATCACGCCAGCCGAACCGCCGCACCTGCAGGGTGCTACGGTGTGGTCACCGCCGTCGCTGGCTGGGTCGATGCCGGCCCCACGGCCTGACGGTATCCGTACATCAGCATCCCCAGCAGCAACACGCCCGCACACACCAGCGTCACCACAACCATGAACGTCAATTGCCACGGGTGATGCGGCGCCTCGGCATAATTGAGGCGGGTGGGCGTCGGTCCTTGTTCTTCGGGATGCGTCACAGTCAGCCTCGATCCCACTGTCCGCCGCCCGTCGGCATGGTCAACTGCGGCGCAGGCGCGACAGCTCCGCGTCGCGCGACCGCTGACGCTCCGTCGCCTTCCGCAGCGCGCGACGTTCCAGCCAGTTCAGCGATGCCATCCCCTGGGCAGATACCTTCGCCAGGATCCGGTCGATCCGCTCCTGCTCGGCTTCGGCATCACGCTGAAGCTTGCTCAGGCGCTTGGCAGCCCGGCGGGCGCGATAGCCCTTGATGGTGCTGCGCGTCGACACGCCCCCACCATAGCCCCCGGCATCCTCATCGCTGAAGGCCCACGGCCCCTCCACCGCCAGCATCCGCCGCTGATTGATGCAGTTGACCAGGCAGTTGATCCCGATCATCAGCAGCAGCACCCACCAGTACCGGCCGATGCTCGCGATGCCGAACATGATCATCAGCACCGCCCCCACGATGCCGACGTTCACCGCGATCATCATCGACCGGTAGAACCCCAGCTTCGGCCAGAGGATCGACTGCAGCAACTGACCCCCATCCAGCGGCCACACGGGCAACAGATTGAAGATCAGCAGCGCATAGCTGATCCCATAGATCCAGAACAGGAATTGCGACACGCTCAGCAGCCCCCGGTGCGTCACGATGCCATGCGCATCGCCGAACGCCCACGGCCCCAGCGGCCAGATGCCGATGATCGCGTAAAGCCCGGCCCCGCACAGCAGGCAGATCAGCACGTTCACCGCCGGCCCGCCCGCCACCGTCACAAACTGCGGCCACGGCCGCCGCGGCGCGTACGCCATCGCCAGCCCGCCCAGCGGCGTCACCAGGATCTCATCCGCCTCCCCGCCAACCCACCGCGCCGCAAAGCAGTGCCCGAACTCGTGCAGCACGACGATCGCAAACAGCGCCGTCACGAACTGCACGCTCGACGAAATCGTCCCCCCCACGCCGAACAGCAGCACCAGCACCGCCAGCACCGCCAGCGACGCATGCGCCCGCACGTGGACCCCAAATGCCGTGAACAGCGGAAACGTGCCGCTCCACAGCCACTGCAGCGGACCCATCGGCGAGGACGATCGATCACGGTAATAGGGGCGGTCTTCCCAACCCATGCAAACAACCCTTCACGGACTTTGCCCCCTGGATCTTCTCACCTCACGCTCCCCCGCCATCCGGCGCTCAAGCGCGGCGACGGTGAAACTGCTCGTACATCAGCAGCGCCGCGATCGTCTTGCCGTCCTCGATCGCGCCGCTTCGAATCATATCCAGCACGTCGTCCATCGGCGTGGGGACCAGCTCGATCTCCTCCCCCTCCTCCAGTTCCTGCCCCTGGAACTCCAGCCCCGTCGCCACAAACCCATACATCCGCTCGGACAAAATCCCCGGCGATGTAAAGAACGATCCCAGCGGCGTCAGCTTGTTGGCGATGTAGCCGGTCTCTTCCAGCAACTCCCGGCCGGCGCAGTTGATCGGCAATTCCCCCTTCTCCAGCGTCCCGGCGGGCAGTTCCAGCAGGCTCTGGCCGACGGCGTACCGCCGCACGCGGATCAGGATCACCCGCTCGTCATCCAGCAGCGGCAGGATCACCACCGCGCCGGGATGCACGCACACCTCGCGGCGATGCCGCGGCCCGCCCTCCTCCGGCTCCAGGTGATGGAGCTCCAGGCGAACTTTCACGCCGTCATATAGAACCTGCTTCTCGACCAGTTTCAGGGACATGCTCGAAGTATACGCCCAAAGCCGAAGTTGCGCCACGCCTCAACTGCAAAGCGGCCTCATCGCGATCTTCCCAGCACCGTATCGGCGCTACCGCCCCTTGGCATGACGCGCAGCCGCCATCAGCCCGCGCAGCGACGCCCATCCCCCCGGAATGGCCAGCCAGATCCCCCCATACGCCACCGCATACACCCCCATCGCGACAATCAACCGCACCAGCCGCCACTCGATCGTCGGCGTCCACCGTTCAAACAGCACCAGCACCGCGCCGGCTGCCAATGCCGCCACGCCCGGCCGCCATGCCGCGCCCGCAAGATCCCGTATCCGCAGCGGCGATTGCGACAGGCAGAACACCAGCGCCGGATAGACCAGCACCCATGCCGCGATGGCGACCCCCGTTGCCACGCCCATCGCTCCCCAGCGCGCTCCGATCGCCGCGCCGGCGATCATCGTCCCCGTCGAGATCAGCGACCAGTGCAGCCCGCGCCGTGTCCGCCCCTCCGCCAGATAGATCCACCGTGTCACATGGTTGAAGCTCATCGCCACAGCCGCGATCGTCAGCGTCCGGAAGATCGGAATCGCATCGATCCATTGCCCGCCCAATAGCAGCAGCAGACCATCCTCAGCCTTGATGTACAGCAGCGCCATCGCGCCAAACGTCGCGCCGAAGATCCCCAGCAGCGCCGTCCGCACGTAGTGCCGATACCGACCCGGATCGTCCTGCAGACGGCTGAGGCTGGACACAACCACGCCCATCAGCGGGTAGTACACCTGATGGAACGGCATCATCGCCCAGGTGTAGGCTTTGGAGTACAACCCCAGCGGTCCCGCGCCTACCATCCGCCCCACCAGCACCTGGTCAATCTGCCGCCCGATGTAGTTCACGAGCTTGGCAGCCGTCGCATACGTCCCGAACGACATCAGCTCGCGCAGTTCCGGGTCCTTCATTGTCGCACTGCGCGACGGCCGCGACGGCCGCCAGCGGCACAGCATCCACAACCCGGCGGCCTGCAGCACCTGCAACAGCACCTGCTGCGCCACCAGCGCCCAATATCCCGCTCCCGCCACCGCCAAGCCGATCCCCGCTGCGATGCTGATCGTCATCGCCGCAAGGTCGATCCCCACAACCGTTCCGAAACGCATCTGCCGCCGCAGCAACCCAAGCTGCAGCATGCTGATCCCCATCGCCAGCGTCCCGATCGCCAGGACGAGCGTGATGGCCACAAGGCTCTGCTCGCCGTAGAACCATGCCAGCAGCGGCGCCGATCCGGCCAGCAGCAGCGCATTAAGTATGCTGATCCGCAGGTTGACCCAGAACAGCCCGCTCACCTGCGCCTGCGTCAGCGTCGCGCGCTGGGTAGCAGCCGTCGAGAAACCGAAATCCGCGAAGTTCGCGAGAAATCCCGTCACAACCGTGACCATCGCCAGCAGACCGAAATCCGACGGCCGCAGCAGGCGCGCCAGCAGCATCGTCGCGCTGACGTTCATCACCCACGCGATGGCGTTGGCGACCAGCGACACCGTCCCCGCGCGGGCGGTGCGGCGGTCGAGGTCCGCGCGCACCTGCTCGGTGCTCAGGAACTCGTCCTGATGGCTGTCGGTTGGCGCCGCCGCATCCGCGGGGCTGAGGCTGGGTGTGGCTGCGCTCACACGCCCTCCACGGCTGGCTGATGGCCCAGCCTGCTGGGCAGCGTGCTGCTCGACGCAGCCGGCGCGTGGCTCATGTCACGATAGATCACCTCGAAGCGATCGATGAACCGATCCATGGAAAACTCCGCCATCGCCCGCTCGCGGCCGGCTTGTCCCATCTGCGCCGCAAGGTCCCGATCGTCCAACAGGCGCACCAGAGCTGCCGCCAACCCATCGCGATCGCCCGGGTGGACGACGATGCCTGTCTGCCCGTCGATCACCTGCTCGGCCAGGCCGCCGCTGTTGGCGGCGATGACGGCGCAGCCGCGCATCATCGCCTCGGCTGCCACGATGCCGAACGGCTCTTCCCAGAGGCTGGGCGCCACCTGCACCCACGCCTCGCAGAACGCCGCCTCCATCGCCTCCTGCGACACGTGTCCCATCAGCAGCACGTTCTCTTGTAAACCGGCTGCGATGATCCGCTGCTCAAGGCGCGGCCGATCCGGCCCGTCGCCCGCGATCAGCAGGCGCACATCGCCGATCCGCCGCACAACCTCCTGCATCGCATCGATCAGCCAGAAAATCCCCTTCTCCTCCGTCAAGCGTCCGGCGAAGCAGACCAGCGGCCTATCCGCCAGACGATGCCGCGGCGCGCGGACCGGCACGCCGTTCCACACATAGTCATCCACGCGCCAGCCTTCTTCCTCCAGCCGGCGCCGCACGTGCGCGCTGTTGGCGATCACGCGATCGAACACCTCAAACCCATCGCGCAACAGCCGCCGCTGCACGGTCAATCGCGCCAGCCCGCCCAGCGACACACATCCTTCCCGCCAGCACACCATCCCCGGTTCATGGTGACAGATGCACCCATCCGGCAGGCGCTTGAGGGCCAGCGGACAGATCAGCTCGTAGATCACCACATGCAGAAGCGCCGGCACGTCCCGCAGCTCGCGCAGGATGATCGGCGAAAGCTGGTTGAGGAACATCCGCACGTGCACGACATCCGGCTTGAACGTGCGGATGACGCGCCGCAGCTCGGCGGCAGCAGACGGATTGGCAATCTGCGTCAGCCGGCGCAGCGGGCCGGTCGTGCCGAAGGCGACATGATCGGCTTCGATCGGGCCGTGGCCCGGCGTCGCCGAGCTGGCGAACCATCGCACCTCGTGTCCGCGTGCACGCAGTCCATCCCGCAGCGTCGCCGACATCCTTTCAGCGCCACCAATCGGCTGGCCGAAATCATGCACAATCAGGACTTTCATCCCGCCGCTCCCGCGCCCGCGGTCGTGGGTGCGATTCGATGGACCGGGACATCCGCGCGATTGAACAGTTCGTATACACCGCCCAGGGCCGTCATCAACTGCGACAGCTCGACCAGCCCGGCAATCGGCCACTGATCCGGCTGCCAGTGATGCCGCAGCAGATACCGCAGCAAACCGAACTGAAACGGCAGCACCTGCGAGCCGGCGCTTTCACTCGATCGTTGCGCCACGCGCCGGCGGAACTGCAACTGCCCCCGGCCATAGCCAAAATGCTGCCGCATGAACGAGCGCAGCGTATAAGCGTGGCGATGATGGATCACCGCCTGCGGCACATACACAGCCTGCCCGCCGTTGTGCTGCCAGCGATGGCAAAAGTCGTAATCCTCCCCCGCCGCCAATGGGAACGACGTATCAAACCCGCCCAGGCGATGAAACCCCTCAGCCGGGCAGGCGATGTTGGCTGTCATGAAAAGCCAGTATCCCCCCACGCGGCACCCGCGTCCCTCAGCCGACGATTCGTACGCATAGTCCGTCAGCACCTGCGACGCCACGGCATACGGATCGTCCGGCAGCGCGTTGATCACCCGCCCGCCAAGCAACGCGTCCGGCGTCCTGGCAAAGTGCTCGTCATACCGCATCAGCCAGTCCGACACCGGAGCGCAGTCGTCATCCGTAAACGCCAGATAGCGCCCGCGCGCAAGCCGCGCCCCCGCGTTCCGCGCCGACGCCGGACCGGCATTCGGCTGACGGTGATAGGTCAGCCGAAGCTCGCCCTTGAACGCATCGACGATCGGCTTGAGATCCGTCGGTGATCCGTCATCCACGACGATCACCTCATACGCCCGGCGGTCAAACGCCAGCCGCGACACCGCCTCCAGGCAGGCGCGCAGCCGCTGAGGGCGGTTGTACGTCGGAATCACGATTGAAAACGCCGGCTTGTCCATCATTCCTACTGCAGAAGCAGATCGCGCTCGTCAGGCCGCAGGTGGCGGGCGCGATCGAACTCGAATCGCGCCAGCACCTCGCGCGTGCTCCGCCCGGCGCCCAGGGCGAATCCCAGTGCCTGTCCCAATGCGTCCAGCCCCAACCCAAGTGCCAGCGCCGGGAAGACCCGCGCGCCGGCTTCGGCAAATTTGCCGCGCATTGTCCGCAGGCGAAGCAGCGGAAACACCGGCGACGCCAGTGCGTAGATCGCACGCTTCACGGGCGAGAAGCATTCGAGTGTCGCGCGCGTCGCCGCAGCCAGGCGGCCGGCGCGGAAGCGCAGCAGCACCGTCGGCTTGAGCAGCGACGGATTTACGTGCCGAACTTTCGCCTTCGGCGCGAAGTAAAACTGCCGTCCCAACCGCCGCAGCTCCGTCAGCAGTGTACCCGATCGGCCCATGTGTTTTTCCAGCTCATCCCACAGCGGCAGCAGCGCGGATCGCCGCAGGCAGATGTTGTGCAGCGACACCTGGTCGATCGGCCCCTCGCGCACAGCGCCGTACCACGCGCCGTAGCCCATCAGCAGGTTGCACCAGCTCAATCCCGTTCCCGGATTGCCATTGCAGATCATGGACGCGACAGCCGCCCACTGCCCGTCGCCGGCTTGGAAACCGGCGAGAACGTGCTCCGCCCAATCGGGATCAACGAAGGCGTGATCCTCGATGCTGGCGATCAGCTCAGCGGACGCAGCCTTTATGCCGCGCGACGCGCAGGCGTCGATGTGCTCGATCCGACCAGCCGCGACCGTCCGCACGGCGAAGAAGCCTTCCAGCTCCTGCGGTTTGGCGTCGGAGATGGCCTGCTCGCTTTCAGCGACGACGACCAGCTCGATGCGGTCGGCGATCGTCTGCTGGCGGAGGTGTCGCACCGTGCGGCGAACGCCGGCGAAGTTGTGCGTCGCGACCACAACGACCGACAGCGCCGGTTTGGTCGTGTCGGCCAGGTCCAACGGCGGCAGATCGCTGGCTGGAGCTGGCGCTGTTTCGACGGCTGGCGCGCCGGCGACGGCGATGCGCTGGCCGCCGGACTGCGCGGACTGCTCGGCGGCGATGAGGGCTGTGAGAGAACGATAGCCCGCTTCCAGGTCGACCGGCGACGGCTGGCCGCGTCGCACGGCATCGACGAATGCCGCCAGGGCTGCGCGTTGCGACGGCTCAGCCGATGATCGCAGCGCATCGCGCAGGCGCCGCGGCGTCTGCAGAAGGGCTGTCACCCCTTCCGCGACACGTCCGGCATAGCCGCCGTCCCGCTGCGCGGGCGTGAACGCGAGGAAGCGGCTGCTCAGACGATCGATGCAAAGCCGCCCGCGGTCGCCGATGATCTCGATGCGGTCGTCATCGACAGCCGAGATCGAATGAAAGCTCTGCACGGGAACGCCGCTGGCCAGCCGCATCTGCACAGCGGCGGTGTCGTCTTCGACGCGCAGGCTTCGGATCTCCGCCTGCACGTCGGCAATCGGCGATCCGGCGATGTACGGCACGAGATCGAAGTGATGCGATCCCAGGTCCAGCAATGCTCCGCCACCGGAGACACGCCGGCATTTCCATTGCGGCAGCGGCCGGCTGACCGAGCTGAAGCTCGTTCGGATCGCCACGATCCGCCCCACCGCGCCTGCGGCGATCTGCTGCCTGGCCTGCTGGATGAGCGGATGGAAGCGATAGTTGAACCCGATCATGCCGATGCGGCTGGCGCCGCGCGCCGCGTCGAGGACGCGCTGGGCGTCGTCGAGCGTCGTGGCGATCGGTTTTTCGAGGTAAACATGCTTGCCGGCGGCGAAGGCCGCGACGGCTGCATCGGCGTGCATGCCTGTCGGCAGGCAGATGACCACAGCCTGCACGGCATCATCCGCAAGGAGGTCGTGATAATCGCGATAGGCGCGGGCCCGCGGCGCGCGCTTGCGCGCTTCGGCCAGGCGATCGGCATCGGCTTCAGCCAGCGCCGCCAGACGCACGCTCGGCAGCGACGACAGCACATGCAGATGGACCATCTGCGCGATGCGTCCGCACCCGCTCAGCCCGATCTGCAACGCTGCTGCGTCCATCGCACTCGCATCCGTCAGAACCGCTCCCACGCGCCCGTGGACAGGCGCTTTTCCCATTTCAGCGGATAGTCCTGTTCCTCGATGGCGTCAGTCAGCTTCGCGCCGACCAGGGCATAGTTCACCAGCACGCCGATCACGGCGATCGTAACCACCGCCCGCCGCGCACCCCAGCCCAGGCGGCTCCACGCGTCATACGCAAAGCCGAACCCAAGGATGAACAGAATCCCCAAATCGAGGAAGCCGCGATTGCCCATGCTCCAGCCGAACCACCACGCGTACCACGACGCGTTGATGTACCAGAGCATCAGCAGCGACAGCACGCCACACACCAGCATCGGATCGCGCCATCGCCCGTCGCGCCGCAATCCGAGCCACAGGCCCCAGATCGCAATCAGCAGGATCGGCGTCCAGCTCAACAGCCCATGCCGCGAGGAGATCAGCGACTGCACGAGGGCGGGATCCGTCCAGTAGAACACCTCGTTCTGCCGATAGCCGAGCCCTTGCACGCTCGTGTGGACGGCTTGCCCTGTCGTCACCCGCAGCACGACCTGATATGCCACCAGCGGCGCCACGCCAATCAGGGCGATCGGCAGGATCTTCAGCCATCGCCCCAGCAGCCCGGAGCGAGTGATCCGCCACAGCAGGTACACAAACAGCGGAAAGAGCACGGCATTGGTCAGCCGGCAGGTGATGGCCATGCTGATGCACAGCGCCAAAGCAAGAAACAGCCCGGCCCACTGCCGCGCTTCGATCGGCTCGCTGTCGCGATTGTCGATCCGCTGAAGGATGCGGTGCACGAAGAAGAAGACCGCGATGATCCAGGCCGCCGCAACGCCGTGCGCCATGAACGGCTCGCGGAAGACGTACCACGCGTAGTGCGTGCCGATCCAGAAGCTGAGGATCGCGGCGGCAATCGCCGGCCCGCGGATCCGGAATCGCTCCTGCAGCAGCTTGTCGGCCAGGATCATCCCGGCTGTGATCAGCCCGATGATCCACGCCAGACACAACCCCTGGTAGAACAGCGTAAATCCATCCGGCATGAAAGCGTCGAGACCGGTCGCCTGGTACAGCGTCCAGGTGATGCCATGTGCCACCAGAAATGCCGGCAGCAGCGTGATGGCGACACCCATCGGCCACTGGTTGACGACGTAACCGTGCTCGTTGTGGTCATCGAGGATGCCCCCTCCGATGACTTCGCCCGTGCGCATCCGCGTCGCGGCTGAGAAATCGAGATTGCCGTTGATGACCATCGCCGGCAGGTAGGCGTAGAACCCGCGTGCGTCGGCCTGGATGAAATCGATCGGCCGCTGCTTGACCACGCCCTGCGCAATGGCGATCGCCCACGCCAGGCCGTAGAAGGCAATGGCAAGGGCGACATACAGACGATAGCGCCGCTGGGGCTCCGATGGGAGCACGATCTCCGCCAGCCTTGACGCTGGCGCGGCGGCGAGGTTGTCGGTCCAGTTGAGCTGGGCTTCGGTCATGCGACCTCCCTGTTGGCAGGCCTCATGGGGTGCGGAGCCCTGTGGCGCGGACGCGTCAGGATCCCGATCGCCAGCGCCACGCCGCTGTAAAGGAAATAAAGCACGTGCAGCGGCAGGACAGCCGTCGTAAAGGCCAGTCCGCGCTGCCGCAGGAAAAAGGCGTAGAAGTCACGGTTGAGCGCAACCATCGCCCCCAGCGGCAGCGCGATCGCCAGGATCCACATGCGCAGCTCGCTCGTGACGGCTGACACCGTGACTACAACCGCCATCAGCCAGACAGTTCGCTGCAGCCAGATCAGCCAGCGCGAGATCCCCGCCTTCCAGCGGGCCGTCACCACATCCACCAGCGACACCGCCCCATACACCACCACCGGCAGCACCGCCATCCACGGGAACAGCCAGCATGTGACCAGCCATCCCACCACCGTCAGCCCCGCGAATACGGCGCTGATGCGCTGCGACCAGCCGAGATTCAGATCATCCGGCAGGTCCCCCCGCTCGAGGATCAGGTGCGTCCACGGCACACCGCGGTCGAACACGTCGCTGTGAATCAGCGAACCCAGCGTCCAGCGCTTCAGGTGCGTGGCCTGCATTGCCTTGTTCAGCACAATGCGATGGCCGGCACACTTCAGCCGCATGCCCAGATCGATGTCCTCGATGCACGGCCGCTCGTACCGTTCGTGATCGAAGCCGTCCATCGCAAGGAAGATCTCGCGCCGCACGGCGCCGCAGCCGCTCCAGAACGTCCCCGCATCGGTGGACGACCTCTGGTGGATGAAATGATGAAACAGGTTCTTGTACTGCGCGATCAGCCCCGGCGAGCCGGGAGTCGTGTCGTAGCTGCCGAAAACAGCTGCCACATCCGGGTTTCCATCGAACGTCCGCAGAAATGTCTCGATCGTGTCCGGGTGCACGCACACGTCGGCATCGACAAAGAAGACGATCCCACCCCGCGCCAGCTCCGCGCCGCGGTTTCGCGCAATTGCCGGCCCGCCGCACCGCGGCAGGCGATAGACCCGCGCCCCCATCGACCGGGCCACGTCGGGCGTGTTGTCGGTGGAGGCGTCGTCGATGACGAGAACTTCGATGTCTTTGACTGTCGATCGCTGGAGGGCTTCGAGGCAGAGGCGCAGGTTGCCTGGATCGTTCCGAACCGGGATGACGACCGAGACACGCGGCGAATGGTCAGCCGAACAGCTCATCAGATTGCGGATTCATCAGCCAATCACACTCGGCTGCGCAGGCGGCAGCCGCTTTACCTGCAGCCATCCCAGTGGGCCACGGCGTTGTAGATCCGGGCGCCGAAATAACCGGCTGCCCAGCCCGTGAAAAACGCCCACGCAAACCCCACCAGGCTGCCCACGAACGTCACCTCGTAGCCGATAAACACCTGCCCCAGCAGCGCCAGGTGCGGGCCGACGACGTCGCCCCCCTTCAGCACCAGGTAGTTCGTGGCTGCAAACAGCCCCACACCGGCCAGCAGCCCCAGCACAATCCCCATGGCCATCGCATTCATGCGAATGACTCGGGACGTGGGTTGTTCGGTTCCGCTTCGCACGATCGTATCCAACGTGACCTGTGTCATCAGACGAACTCCAGCAGGTTCTTGAGATACCGATGCTCAACGCGGCGTTGCACCAGCACCCAGTTCAGGAACATCAGAACATTGCGCATGGCCGCGGCGACCCAGCCGCCGAGGAACCCCCACACAAACCCCCATGCCGCACCGATGAACGCCCCGCTCACGGTGACGGTGTATCCGGGCAGGTACTGCCCCAACAGCGCCAGGTTCGGCCCGACCACCGCCCCGCCGCGGATCACCAGCAGCATCGTCAGCAGGAAGATGGCGCTGGCGCACAGCACGCCGGCTGCCAGCCCCAGCCCGATGCGATGCACCTTGGCGAAGATCAGTTCGATGGCTTCCTGGATCTGCGGCTCTTCCACGTGCGGCGCCTGCGTCGTCTGGCGGACCTCCTCGTGGTACTCCTGGTCGGCATTGACCTTCCACAGGTCGTACTGATGCCCATGGAGCATGTTGCGCACGGCATACATGCCCGTGAGCATCGAGTGATCCTGGTTGTTGTAGCGATGCAGGCCGTTGCGGCCGATCGTCGGACAGTTCTCAAGCGAATCCATGAACTGCCGCACGATCGCCAGATAGCGGGTGTATTCCGAGTCGTAGACGGGATAGGTCTTCTCGACACGATAGACCACGCCGTCTTCGATGTCTTCGTACCTGGCCAGGCCGATCTGCGCCAGCTCGCGCTTGGCCAGTTCGATCAGCTCCTCGTCGCTGGTGTTCCAGAGCGCATCGCCCTTGTTGCAGAAGTACTCCAGGCCGAGCGATGACTTGCTCTGGTCGGGCACCATGTCGGGCGACCAGTTCTTGAAGTTCTGGATGCGGCCAACCTTCACATCCGGATCGTGGATGTAGATCCAGTTGTCCGGGAAGAGGTCCGGCTTGTTGACGATCAGGCAGACCGTCAGGAAGTCGCGGTATTTCAGCTTGGCGGCAGCCGACAGGACGTTCGACGGCGGCGGCGGATCGAGGCGCTTGATGAACTCCGTCACCGGCATGCTGGTGATGAAGTCGGTGGCTTCGATGCGTTCGGACCTGCCATCGGGCGTTTCGACGGTGACGGCTGTGATGCGGCGGCCTTCGCGATGGATGCGCGTGACGTTGCTGTTGAGGCGCACTTGGCCGCCGGATTCGTCGATCTGACGGCGGACGGAGTCCCAGAGCATGCCCGGCCCGCGGCGCGGGTAGTCGAACTGCTCGATCAGCGTCTTGATCCGGCCGTGGCTGGGCTTGAAGAACATGCTCAGCACAGCCGTCTTGAGCGACAGATCCTTGATCCGCTGGGCAGCCCATTCGGCTTTCAGCTCACTGGTGCTGATGCCCCAGACCTTCTCGGTGTAGGTCTTGAAGAAGGTCAGGAACAGCCGGCGGCCGAAGCGATTGGTCACCCACTGCTCGAAAGTCTCCTCGACCTTCGAGGGGAACATCTGCCAGCGGAGATAGCTGCAGAGGATCAGGAAGCTTTCGACCGGCCCCAGACCGGCGAAGGCGTTGAGCGGTTTGAGCGGGTAGTTGAAGAACTTCTTCTTGTAGAAGATGCGCGACAGGCGCGGGCGGCGCAGGAAGTCGTGCAGCAGCACCTCACGCCACATGCGGTCGACCTCTTCACTCTTGGTGAAGAAGCGATGGCCGCCCATGTCGAAATAGTACCCCTTGTACTGCTGCGTGCAGGCGATGCCGCCAACAAGGTTGGCACGCTCAAGCACCAGAGGTCGATAGCCGTGGCGAAGCAGCTCGTAGCCGGCAGTGAGACCCGCCGGTCCGCCTCCGATGATGACGAAAGAACGATCCTGCACCTGATCCTCTCTTCCCTGATTGCCTGTGTCTCAGACCGGCGCGCCCCAGACCAGCAGATGGTCAGCAGGATCCGTGACTATTCACACCCCGGACGGTCGTTTTCATCGACCACCGGCCCCTGTGGCTTAACCAGATCCTGCCGGCGATGCCCACGAGCACCGGCGTACATGCGTTGATCGAACGGAGGCAACCGAGCATCGGAACGTGGCAGGCAGCGGGGTCGTCCCCGCCACCGGTGAGGATGCTCGCCTGGAAATGATTATCGGCACCCCGCGCCGGCAGCATGACACAATCGACTCCGACGGGCGGGTTATTGGACGAAATTTCCGAGCTGGCTGTTCCGTTTGTGACGCCAATAACGCCCCACCGACGAAAAACCGCACGATACCAGCGGAAGCTTGCTCCGCTTAGGCAAACGGCTCAGCTTGCTTGCCGCCTGCTCTCCCCCGGTCGGCCCTGGATTGGCCGCTTCGAAATGGAGCACTTCAAACCGTTCTGCCGAAAATCCGTTTGCCTCGCCGGTGAAGCGAATCGTATGGTTCCTGCCGACGAGCCAGCCCGTCTGTTGTATCCGGCGCGAAATGCCATGCGAGACATAACCTGCACATCCTCCCCGCAAGCGGCGCCTTCGGATCATGATGAAGCCGAGCTCGAGTTCATCATGTCCGCCCTCGACGCCGCCAGCTACAGCCATGAGCGACGTCGAACCGTCCGCTATCCCTACCGCGTGCGCGCTGTGCTGCGCCTCTACGCGGAGATCGAAGACGCAACCCCCTGCCTGCTGCACACGCGCGACATTACCAGCCGCAGTCTGGGGTTCGTCACACGACGCCGTCTGCCGCTTGGCTACGGAGGAACGGTCGATCTGCCCGATCCCAAAGGCGTGATTCGCAGCATCGACTGCACGCTGCTGCGATGCCGCGAACTGACCAACGGCTGGTACGAAGGATCTCTCTATTTCAATCGGGAACAGTACGACTTCGGGAACTTGGAAGGATATGGCTAAAGCGCCTGTTGCAGGCTGCTTGTTGACGCGGTTCGACGAACCAGCATCAACGTGCAACCTGCAACAGGCCGCAGGCTATTCAGAGGCGCTGTAGGCGCTCAGTTCACTGAGAAACTCATACAACGCGACAGCCGTGTTCTGGCTGGGATGATCTCCCGTGTGCAGCAGCGTGATGTTCTCCCGCTGGGCGACGCGGGCGAGCTGCAACAGCGCCGGGCGCATGTTCGACGCGGCGAGGTATTCGTGATACTCGCCACGGAAACACTCCCAGCCGTCGGGATGTTCGGCAAACCAGTCCCAAAGCTGACGCGGAGGTCCGATATGTGGCAGCACGTGGTCCACTTTGCACCACTGTCGGAGGTCGGCCGTCAAGCCGATGGGCTCTACCCACAGGCGGCTGCCGTCGGTCGGTTCGATCGGGTCCATCAGGTGCTTCACTGTGATCATGGTCGCCTCCATTCGTGGTGAGGACCTCTTGCTACATCATAGGACACGTCCGCGCTTGTGAAGTTGATCACAAGGAACAGAAAATGCATTTCATCCCGACCGGGTGACACGGTTCCGGTAATCCAGGATGCAGCCGGCGGCTGACATCCAAACCGCGGGACCAACCCCAGCGTAGTAGACCCACTGGCAGGAACTGCTCAGTCCTGCCGGTGTTTAGTCGATACAACCGGCAGGCGTCGCAGACGCCGCTTCCTCCATCACCGGAAAACAACATCATGCAAACCGTCGTTCATGTTACGCACGAAGCGATCCAGAAGATCGGTGGTATTGGCGCTGTTCTCCAGGGATTGCTGACCAGCCGTGTCTATCTGTCGAAGGTTCAGCGAAACCTGCTGGTCGGCCCCTTCTGGCCTGGCGAGGAACGCGGCGACCAACGGCTGGGCCCGCAAGGTGAAGTGCTGTACTCCAGCCTCGATTCGCTATACCGCTCGCCGTTGGCGCCGCGGTTCCGCGAGATCGAGCAACAATTCAATGTGCGGATCATCTATGGCCGCCGGCGCTTTGTGGACAAGGAGACGGGCGTCGTCTCGTCGCCGGAAGTGCTGCTGTTCGACGTCTCCGGGTATGACATCAACCGCCTGAACGCCTTCAAGTTTCAGCTGTGGGAGCGATTCGGCATCGACTCCGCCAAGTATGAACACATCTGGGACTACGAGCAGTACATGCGCATCGCCCAGCCGGCGATCGCGTCGCTGCATGCGCTGGGCGTCGGTACGGCCCTCGAACCGGCGATCATCCTGTCGCACGAGTACATGGGCATGCCGACCGTGCTGGCAGCCATCCTCGAGGGCGAAGGCTCGAACTTCCGCACGATCTTCCACGCCCATGAGTGCGCGACCATGCGCCGCATCGTCGAGCACCATCCCGGCCACGACACGATGTTCTACAACGTCATGCGGGCCGCGATGGCGGAGGGACATTACGTCGACGACGTCTTCGGCGACCAGAGCGACTTCTACAAGCACGCCCTGATCAAGGCTGCGCGCTTCTGCGACAACATCTTCGCCGTCGGCGACTACACCCTGAAGGAGATGCGCTTCCTCAGCGCCGACTTCGCGTCCGTGGACATGCAGCTTGCCTACAACGGCGTACCGCATTGGCGGATCAGCGTCGATGAGAAGATGATCAGCCGCAACAAGCTGCGCAAGTACGCCAGCAACCTGCTCGGCTATGAGCCGGACTACGTCTTCACCCATGTGACGCGGCTAGTGCCATCCAAGGGCCTGTGGCGCGATCTGCGCGTGCTGGAACATGTGGAGACGATGCTCCGCCAGCGCAACGAAACCGCGATCCTCTTCACGCTCAGCACGGAAGTGCCGGCCCGCCGCCCTGACGACATCCTCAAGATGGAAGAGCACTACCACTGGCCGGTCGTGCATCGCGAGGGGCTGCCCGACCTGTCCAACGGCGAAGCCGCCTACTACCAGGGGGTGCAGGAGTTCAATGCCCGGTCACGCAACGTGAAGGTCGTCTTCGTCAACCAGTTCGGCTGGGAGCAGCGCCTCTGCGGCAAGCGCATGCCTGCGGACATGGAGTTTATGGATATCCGCAAGGGCAGCGACGCCGAGTTCGGCCAGTCCATCTACGAGCCGTTCGGCATCGCGCAAGTCGAGCCGATCAGCTTCGGCGGCATCTGCGTTTTCTCCAATGTCTGCGGCTGTGCCGGGTTCGTCGACAAGATCACCGAAGGCCAGCCGACGCCCAACGTCATCGTCGCCGACTACACCGCCCTGCCCGATCGCTCGCTGCGACCCGAGCAGATGCTCAGTATCGGCAAGGCGCAGCGCGACCAGATCGAGCATCAGGTCGCAGCCAACGTGGCCAGGCAACTGATCGAACGCCTGCCGCGAACGCCGCAGCAGTTCGATGAGTTCATCCAGCGCGGCCACGACCTGGCCGAGCACATGAGCTGGGATGCGGTCTGCAGAAACTACATCCTGCCCGGCTTCGAGCGGGCCGTCCGCGCCAATCGTCTCCGGCAGATCGCCTGAGGCGACGGTGCGATCCCCTTCCATGTCGACTCGCGGCGCACGGATGGCGTTGCGCTGCGCGCAGCCGTAGACTTGACCCGGCTATGTGCGGGATTGCCGGCATCATCTGCTTTGACGACCGCTACCGGATCAGCCGCGATCAGATCGATCGCATGTCGCGGCGCATCGCGCACCGCGGGCCCGACCAGGATGCCGTCCTGCTGAACCACGAGCAGGAGGCGCGCCCGGACCACCCGCAAGCCGCCTTCGCCTTCCGCCGGCTGGCGGTGCTCGATCCCGATCCGCGATCATCCCAGCCATTTACGAGCATCGACGGGCGCTACACGCTCGTCTTCAACGGCGAGATCTACAACTACCGAGAGCTGCGCGAGGAACTCTCGCAAACCATCCCCGACTACACCTGGCGCACCACCGGCGACACCGAGGTGCTGCTGATGGCGTACATCACCTGGAGGCAGCATTGCCTGCCGCGGCTGAACGGCATGTATGCCTTCGCCGTGTGGGATGAGCAGGAGCAGGTGCTCTTTCTCGCCCGCGATCGCATGGGGCAAAAGCCGCTGTTTTACGCCATGCCCCCTGCCAGCCGATCGGAAACCCCCGCCATCGGCTTCGCCAGCGAGCTGTCGGCACTCGTGGAGTTGCCCTGGGTCGACACGGGCTTGTCCGCGTCATCCCTCGCGGACTATCTGCTGGTCGGCTATGTGCCGGCGCCGCGGACCATCTACACTGGCGTGTCGAAGCTCCAGCCGGGGCACTGGATGCGCGTCTCCGCCCAGAGCGTGGAAATCCGCGAATACTTCGATGCCGGCGGATTCCTCACCCCCTCCCTCCCGCCGGAATGGCGACACCTGCCCCCGGCACAGCAGGCGCGCCGGCTGATTGAGCAGGCCGTTTCACGGCAGCTGGTCAGCGATGTACCGCTGGGATGCTTCCTGTCGGGCGGGATCGACAGCTCGATCGTCACGCACTGCATGCGGCAGATCCGCGACGATGTGCATACGTTCGCGATCGGCTTCGACGATCCGCGATACGACGAGACGCCCTACGCCGCAGCCGTCGCGAAGCATTTGGGCACGAAGCATCAGACCTTTCGCGTCACCCCCACGGTGGCTGAGGATCTGCCGAAACTGGCGGAGGTTTTCGGCGAACCGTTTGCGGATTCATCCGCCTTGCCGACGCACTATCTGTCGCGCCAGACGCGTCAGCATGTGACCGTCGCCCTCAGCGGCGATGGCGGCGATGAGCTGTTCGGCGGATACGAACGCTACAGCGCGATCGCGCTCAGCGAGCGTCTCGCGAAGATGCCGCTCATCGGCCCGCTGGCGAAGCTGCGCCTCTGGCAGGCGCTGCCAGGCGTGCATCCGAAGTCGCGCCTCGCGCGGCTGAAGCGATTTCTGCGATCCCAACGGCTGGAGCTGGCAGAGCGATACCCCAGCTACGTGCGGCTGTTCCAGCCCGGGGAACTGGGGGAGCTGTTCCAGGAATCGTTCGTCCTGCGAGCCGATCCGCAGCTCATTGGCGACCGGTGGTACAGCGCGTTCCTCGATCAGCGCGATCCGGTCGCGGCTGCGATGGCGATCGACCGCGTGACGTATCTGCCGGATGACCTGCTGACGAAACTCGACCGCGCCAGCATGCTGCATGCGCTGGAGGTGCGCAGCCCATTCATGGATCACGAGCTGGTTGCCTTCGCGGCCAGCCTGACGGGTCCGCAGCTCATCGGCAAGGGGCTCAAGAGCCTGCTGCGCGAGGCCTTTTCAGCCGATCTGCCACCGGAAGTCTTCAATCGGCGGAAGATGGGCTTTGCCCTGCCGATCGGCGAATGGTTCCGCACGACATTGCGCGACATGCTCCACGATCACCTGTTCGCCCAGGATTCGTTTGCGACGCAGCATTTCCGTCAGCCGACCCTCCGCCGGCTGATCGATGAGCATCAGTCCAACCGCGTCGATCACTCCCAACGGCTGTATGCCCTGCTGATGCTGGAAGTCTGGTGGCAGTCACGCGCGTAGCCGCGGCGGTACGGAGGCGTAGGCCGCGAAGATGCGAAGATCGCGAAGGGATTGAGCGCAAAGACCCCAGAGATCACAAAGATTGCAAAGATGGTGAATAGTAGCTTTGAACTCTGCGCCGGTCGCTCGGCTTACAGGTCACTGGCAACTGGAAACTGACCACTGACAACTAGCCTCCTGAGGCATTGTGCTTCTGCCTTTGGAGCTTCCCTGGAACTTGGCTCTTGGAGCTTCGCAAACCGATCTGCCCCCTTAGCGAAGCATCAGTAGATCGGTAGATCCGCCTGCACGAGTGGACTTTCGCCTTCTCTGGGCTCAAGGCGTGTGGGGTAGGTGCGGATGGTGCAGCCCATGCCGTTGCGGAGCTCGCCTGTGTTCAGGTTGAAGGCCCAGAAATGCAGCGGGCACACCGCGCAGCCGTCGTCGATGAACCCAGACGCCAGGCTACCGCCGGCATGCGGGCATTCGTCGTCCATCACGTGGACAGACTCCCCCTGCCGGAAGACCGCCAGGCGAAAGCCGTCGATCTCGACGTACTTTCCCTGCCCTTCCTCAAGCTCATCCAACGCACACAGGCTGACCCATGACATACCGGCTATCGTATGCGATCCGCCCGCCAACCGGGAGGCCTCAGGCCATGGCCATCGCCGGCCGAGCCGCCGACGCGGTGATCCACTTGCGAATGTCGCTGGTCTTCGACTCCCACGACGATGAACACCGCACCTTCAGGAAGGTGTCGAACAGCGCATCCCACGCCCGCTCCAGATCGCGCAGGAGCGTGATCCGCTCCTCAAACAGGACGCGCGGCGTGTCGGCTTCCTCCACCTCGGGCAGATGCAGCGAGCCGAAGGAGAATTCTTCGGCATTGAGGCGGAACTCATACTGCTGGTTGAAGGCATGAACGATCAATCCGGCTTTGCGCGGAAGCTTGCCGCTGCGCAGGGCATGGCGGGCTTCGGGCATACGGCCGGGGCCGTCGCCGCGCAGCGAATCTCGGCCGGTTTGGGCATAGGCGCAGTCGAGGTCGAGCGCCTTGTCGATCATGATCGTGACCTCGCCAGCGTCTTCGGTCATGATCACGCCGTCCTTGACGTCGGCTTGGTACCACAGCCACAGCAGGAACTCATTGCCCAGGAAATCCTTGGGCTCGGGGCCCTTGAGGACCCACGGATACTCCGGCCAGACGCCTTCGCCGTCGGGGCCGTAGACGAAACGCGTCGGCTTGGCGTCTTCGTAGTCGCGGCGGCGTCCGCGCGGCTCGAGGAGCCGCAGTGCCGTCGAGCCGGCGCTCAGCGGCAACAGCGAGAGGCCGAACGTGCGTTCGAAGATCTCGTGCAGCTTCTCCAGCGACTTGCCGGCTGCCGTTGTCCGTAGCTCGCCTGTCGCCAGATCCCACAGAATCGGGATCATCTTGCTCTTGCGATACCGGCCGCTCTTGAGCTCATCTTCCAGGCGGGCACGGACGAGCTCCTTCACGTCCTTCTTCTGCTGCTTGCTGATGAAGCCGGACGGATTGGTCGCCGCAACGGCGTCCTCCTCCATCGCGGTGTAGGCGTGTTTGATCGGGCCAGGGACCTTGTTGGTGTCGATCCGCAGGGCAAAGAAGAGGTTGTCGTTGTAGACGTTCCGCTCGAAGCTGAAGACCGTGTCGAGGATGTGCCTTCCGCCGCACCAGCCGTACTCTTCTTCCTCGGGAACGCCCAGTTCCGATTCCTTCATCGCCAGTTCCGCCAGGCGATCCAGATGCGACTGCTCGATCTGCGACGGGGCCTCGCCCATGACCGCAAACCTGCGAAACGATACTGTTCCCGACTCAAAACCCATTGGCTGACCTTGCTTTACGATGGAGTGACCGCGATGGGCGCGCAAGACGTCTGCGCGCTGAGGGGCGCGATCTTACCGGCGGGCGGTCACGGAGCCCGATGGCGGGCGTTCCCGCGCCACCTGATTCGCAAGTTATCCACAGAGGTGGATCACAGGCCCAGGCGGGCTTTCTTGGCTTCCCACTCGGCGATTTCGCGCTTGTTGGTGGTGTCCAGCGGTTTGCCGCTACGGATCGCCTCGACCTCAAGCCGCGTCAGGTGCATGGCTTCGAAGTTGTAGTCGATAAACGCCTCAGCCGCGACGGGAACGATTGGCTTGATCAGGGCGAACATCGCGCGGGCGTAATCCTGGATCTCCTGCTGCGCGTGCGGATCCATCCGCAACGACAGGAAGTGCAGCAGGTTGTGCAAATCGATCTTCCAGTACCACTCGGTGTAGACGTTGATGGGCAGCGCGATGCGCGCCAGCTCACGGGAGACGCCCTTCTCCAGCAGCTTCTCGTAATCCTGGTAGATCGACTCAGCCTTGGCCAGGTAGTCGAGGAACTCCTGAGCCGTCATCGGGTCGATCGGCTCGTCACCGCCCTGACGGTTCGTGGTGCTCTGCTTGCGAACGTTGTCGATCGACGGATGATAGAACCGGTCGCGGACGACGCTGTAGCGGGCGGAGTATTCGTTGACGTTGGCTGTGCGATGCCGAATCCACTGCCGGGCAACGAAGATCGGCATGACGTGGTGGAATTTGAACTCCACCATCTCAAAAGGCGTCGTGTGGCGATGGCGCGCGAGGTAGCGGATCAGGCCGCGATCCTCGTTGACCTGACGCGTCCCTTCGCCGTAGCTGACGCGAGCCGCCTGCACGATGGCCGCATCGGCTGTCTTCCCCTTGGGAACGAGGCGCGGCATGACATCGACCAGGGCCACCAAGCCATGATCATGGACCTTGACCTCCCACCGCCCTGCCCCCTGCATGACGTCGTAAACCTCGCCCTCAAACGCCTTGTGCTCGATCTTGATGTCGGAGATGTCGGTGCTCATGGCCGGGATCATAATGGGCCGCAGGCCGGTTGTCAGTTCTGCCGGAAACCAACCGGCGAAAAGCTCAATATCGCGTCGCCAGAAGTGCGTTGGCCATGAGGTACAGGGCGTAGAGCACGATCAGGGCGACCCCTTCCCGCCGGCCGACACTGCAGCGTCCCAGCGCCACCGGTAACGCCGCCAGCGACAGGATCAGCAACACGATCGTATCCACCCGCCAGACCGGCATGGGGAAGGTCATCGGCGGGTTGAGCGGCGACGCGTCGGCGATCGCCGCGGGATCCGCGCTGGCCAGGCCCGGAATCGCCCATCCCGCGAGCCGCAGCAGCGTCGGGCGAACGGTCCACAGACACACCGCCAGGGGCAGCACGACGCACAGGCAAAGGATTGTCATCGTGACCGCTGCGCCGGGGATGACCCGTCCGCGGCCCCGCTGGGCGAACATGCCGGCGATGCCCAGCATCGGCAGCAGCAGCATCGGCGAGAGGATCGCGACAGCCAGCAGCGTATCCGGGAAATAGGCAACCGGGCTCGACGGTACGCGGGCTGCGTCGATGACCAGATAGCCGCTGATCAGAAGCAGGAGGATGCTGAGCACCAGCTCAAGCCGCCACCACAGCGGCTGATGCGTTCGCGGCTGGACAGTGTGGTCGAATTGCAGGACAGGGACGGCCCAGTCCTCGTCCGTGCTGTTGCGCGGATCCGTGCGGACGAACAGCACCAGCGCCCCCTGCATCGCCAGGATGGCTGCATGCGTGAGCGTCAGTTTCGCGCTGAATCCCGCAAGCAGCGTCAACACGGCGATCGGCAGGAGGAACACCCACACCCGCCGCGCCACTGGCGGCAGTGCCGGTACGGGCGTCATCACGGCGCTGGTTCCGGTGACCAGCGACAGCGACGCCACCGACACGGCAAACAGCAGCGCCACCGCCACGGCTGGCCGGTCCATCAGGACCGCCAGGAACGTTACGCACGCGACGGCGGTCGCCATCGTCCAGCCGAGGCGCATGGAGCTCGAGGTCGCCGGTTTGACCAGCGCATCGAGCATCGCCCGGCCGGCGATGTACATGCCGATCAGGCCCGCCAGCAGCCAGAAGGTCGCGTTGGAATCAAATCCTTGCATGCCGGGTTAAGCGCTAGAGGACGGGGCGAGTGTGACGCTCGGAGACGCAATTGTCCAGCGATTGCTGCGCTCTCAGCCGTTACAGAATGATCCTTTTGCCCCGTTTGACAGATCCGTGCAAACGTTTCAGCCGGCATCGCGCGTAATCGCCGCTGACGTCCGAGATTATGCTTGACGAACCCGACACTGCCGTTGAGAATGTCGGACGTTCCGGCATTGGGAGTGTCCTCGCCGACAAGGCGCTTCTCCATGTCCCAAGTCTGCTTCTCCGGCAACCGATAATGACTCTGGTATCACCACTGGGTTCGCCATTTTTTACTGAACCTGGGTGCTACAGGCGTCGAAGAATCTGACAGATACCAACCACCGAATGCGGTGGCGGGGTCTGCAACTCTGACGGATCGGGAGCATATGGCGTCAACCGCAGTTCAATCCGGCTTGCAGTTGTACCTCAAGGCGATCAACGAGTGCCCGCTGCTCACAGCGGAACAGGAACGGGAACTTGGACGTCGCATCGTTCGCGACAATGATCCCGAAGCACGCGAGATCATGGTGCGGTCCAACCTTCGCCTGGTGGTCAACATTGCCAAGCATTACGTGAATCGCGGGCTGAGCCTGCCCGATCTCATCGAGGAAGGCAACATCGGTCTGCTGAAGGCGGTCGAAGGATTCGACCCGGAAAACGGCTGCCGCTTCAGCACGTATGCGTCGTGGTGGATCAAGCAGGCGATCAAGCGGGCGCTGATCAACAGCGTTCAGCCGATCCATATCCCCGCGTACATGGTCGAGATGATCTCCAAACTCAAGCAGGCGATGCGCGAGTTGGAGGATCGCCTGGGCCGCCTCCCGACAACCGAGGAACTGGCGCAGCACCTGAATCTGTCGCCCAAGAAACTCAAGATCATCAAGAAGGCCGTCAAGGCCTTCCACTCCCCCACCCAGTCCGGCAGCGCCGACGGCGAGCTGACCATCAACGAGATGGTCGCGGACAACAAGAATCCCAGCCCCGAAGACAGCGTCATGGGCAATGACGAGATCAACCTGCTCATGAAGCTGCTGTCGGACATCGACGATCGCGCAGCCCGCATCCTGCGGCTTCGCTATGGCCTGTGCGGCGATGACCCGATGACGCTCAAGGAAATCGGCGAGCACATCGGCCTGACGCGCGAGCGCGTCCGCCAGATCGAGCACGACGCCCTGCGGAAACTCAGGGAGTCGATGCTGGCGAAGGTCGGCTAGAGGGATCGCGCAGTTGCCGATCTGAAATTTGAGATCTGAAGTTTCAGATCGCAGATCTCAAATCTCAGATTTCAGGACCCAATTCCAGTTCACAGCAGACTGACCGGATCAACATCCACCGCAATGCGATCCGTCTTTGTCAGCGCGCCTTTGGCGCGGATGCGGGCCAGGACGTTCTGCAGCGTCTGCGCCCGCGGGCTGGTCAGAACGACCTGATGCCGGTGATACCCGGCGATGCGCGAAATCGCACACGGCATCGGGCCGCGCAGGCGGATCTGCGTTGACGGATCCGCCGTCGTCTCGGCTGCGATCGCGGCATTGAGCGCCTCGGCCAGTTCCTCAGCCAGCTTGTGCAGCTTCTGCTCGTCCTGCTCGCGAATGATGATCCGCACCATCCGCGCATACGGCGGCAAGCCCACTTCGCGCCGATTGCGCAGCTCCTGTGTCGCAAAGCCGATGTAATCCCCCCGCAGCGCCGCCTGGATCGTCGGATCGTCCGGCAGGAACGTCTGCAACACCACCCGCCCAGGGTGATCCCCCCGCCCGGCTCTCCCCGCCACCTGCGTGATGAGCTGGAACGTCCGTTCAGCGGCCCGGAAATCGGGCAACGCCAGCGCCGTATCGCCGCTGATCACGCCCACCAGCGTGACGTTCGGAAAATCCAGCCCCTTGGCGATCATCTGCGTCCCCAGCAGCACCTGCACCTCGCTGCGGGCAAATCGCCCCAGCAGCTCCTCGTAGTCGCGGCTTGAGCGCATGGTGTCACTGTCGATGCGGGCGAAGTTGAGGTTGGGAAACTTCTTCTGAATCTCCTCCTCCACGCGCTGCGTGCCCAGGCCGAACAGGCTGAGCTTCTTGCCGCACGTCGGGCAAACCGACGGCAGCGGCTGAACCGCCAGGCAATAGTGGCAGTGCAATTGCCCCGTATGCACCGAGCGGTCGATCTTTGCGCTGCCCGTCGCGGCGCCGGCGGATCGGTGATACGTCATCGTCGCGTCGCACCACCGACAGGTCACCGGCTCCTGACAACTGTTGCAGAAAACGAAGTTGGAGTATCCGCGGCGGTTGAGCAGCAGAATCGCCTGATGCTTCTGCTCGATGGTGACCCGCAGCAGATGCTCCAGCCGCTGGCTGAGCAGGTGGATGCCCTTGGTCATCCGCCGCTCGGTGGTCATGTCGATCAGCTCGACCTTGGGCATCTCCTGGTCGCGCACGCGACGCGGGAGGGAAAGCAGATGATAGTTGCTCGTTGCCGGTTGCTGGTTGCCGGTGACAGCCGTAGCGGGACCGGCTGCCGGCGACGGTTCACCGGCCACGCGCCGCCACGTCTCCAGCGACGGTGTGGCGCTGCCGAGAAGGATCGGCACCTGCTCGAGCTGTGCCCGCTTGATGGCAACATCGCGCGCGTGATAGCGCGGAACCTGGTCCTGCTTGTAGCTCTGCTCGTGCTCTTCGTCGACAACGATCATGCCCAGGTTGGGCACGGGCGAGAAGATGGCGGATCGCGCGCCGATGATGACCTGTGCCCTGCCGCTGGAGACGAGCTGCCAATGGCGATGGCGGTCGGTAGGCGTCATCCCGCTGTGCTGGATGGCGATGCAGTCGAAGCGCGCCTGGAAACGACGGACGGTCTGCGGCGTCAGCGCGATCTCGGGGACGAGCACGATCGCCTGCTTGCCCTGCTCGACGACGCGACGGATGCATTGCAGGTAGATCTCGGTCTTGCCACTGCCGGTCACGCCGTGCAGCAGGTTGACGCTGAAACCGCCGTCGCGGACACGCGGCAGGAGGTTGTCGAAGACGGCTTGTTGGTCGGCATTGAGCGTGATGTCGGCTTGGCGCGGCGCAGGGGCCTCAGCCGCAGCCTGCTGGTCGAACCTGGGCAGGTCGATCTCGGGGGTAATGGTGACGATGTTGAGCTGCCGGAGTTTGCGGACCGTGCCGACGGTCGCGCCGGCTTCGGAAGCCAGCTTGTGCAGCTCGATGGCTTCATCCGGCGGGACCTGCAGCAGGCGGGCGAGGATCGCGCGCCGCTTGCGGGCTTTGATCGTCTCGATCAGTTCCTGCACCTTCTCGCGCGGGACAGCCAGGCGGACCATCTGCGACCAGGCGATGCCGGTCTTGCGCTTGACGGCTGAGGGGATGATGCTGTCGATGACCGTGCCCAGCGGCGCCACGTAGTAGCGGCTCATCCAGCGGGCCAGCGCCATGAGCTTCTCATTGAGCAGAACCCGCTCGTCGTCTATCGCCAGGAGCGGCTTGATCTTGGGATAGGTGGTCGTGTCGCGGATGGCGACGACGTAGCCGAGCTGCGGGCGGTTGTTGCGTCCCAGCGGCACGCGCACACGCTGGCCGACGCGCAGCACCTCGATCAGCCGCGGCGGGATGGAGTAGTCAAGCTCGCGATCGAGGCTGTTCTCCAGCGCAACGGCTGCGAACGGCCCCACCGGCGCCTCGTCCGCCTGCGCGGCATCATCCAGATCCATCTCGCCAAACAGCGACGTCACTTTTCACCTGTTGGGCTATCGGGTAGTGTCTTGAACCACAGAGACACGGAGGAAATAACTGGTGGTACATGATGAATGACGAATGATGCATGAAGCGCCGGTTGCCATCACGCAGCAATCCTCACTCGTCGCTCATCACTGTGTCTCCGTGGTTCATCAAGCCTGATTCTATGACCGCCGATAATGTTCGGCAATGGTTCGGATATGACGAATTCGCAATCATCCCCTGCTGCGGCTGAGGAATCGAAGACCCAGGCGATCTGGGCGTATCACTGGCCGCGGTTTCTGCTGATCTCGGCGGCGGCGGTCTGCTTTGCGATCTTCTGGGGCATGGGCGCGCTGCTGCGGATCCCGCCGGAGCGCGGGTATCAGCCGATGCTGCTGATGCAGCAGGGATGGATGCTGAGCTATTTCATCATTGCGATCACGCTGGGGGTGTGCGTTGTCGTCGGCTCGTTCATCGCGGGGTCGGTGCGGCGGGATGCGGGGTTCTTCGCAGCCTGCCTGGGGCTGATGGCGTTGTCAGTTCGCTGCGGGCCGGCTCATTTCGCCTATCGGCAGGCTGAGTCGGATGGCGTGTTCATGGCGCTGATTTTCGAGTCGGTGCTGTGGTTTGTGCTGCTGGGTGGCGCATGGGCGCTGCAGCAGTGGCTGCATCAGCGGAAGTTCACGGTCGCCGATGCGGATCGAGATCAAATGGAGGAGACAGAGCATCCGCTGGCCATCCGGCTGCTGGCGACAGGTACGCACATCGCCGCAATGTGCCTGGTCGTGCTGCTGTTAACGAAGACCGACAGCAAGGCGCAGGCGCTGGCGGCGGTAGGATTGGGCGGCATGCTGGCGTCGATGCTGTCGCATTCGCTGTTTGGCGT
This sequence comes from uncultured Phycisphaerales bacterium, assembly GCA_937904525.1. Classification (GTDB taxonomy): domain Bacteria; phylum Planctomycetota; class Phycisphaerae; order Tepidisphaerales; family Tepidisphaeraceae; genus CALEKX01. The sequence goes on along the minus strand of CALEKX010000148.1, from coordinate 8,659 downwards.
GCGGCTGAGCGTGTGGATGTGGGCTGGGGCGTTGGGGACGGCTGTGATCGGTTACCTGATGGCCTCCAGCCCGGTGGGCGATGCCTGGCGGATCGGGCAGATCAACATTCCCCTGGCGCGGGCGATTCCGCTGGACTACGCCTCGGCCGCCCCGGCTGGTGCCGTGCTCGGCTTCTGGATCAGCCGCAAGTGGCACGCCGCCCGCCAACGGGAACAGGCAGAGAAAAAGGGGAAGGTCATCACTGTCGGATAGGTCTCCGGTTTTCCGGTCCAACGCAGAGGTCGCTGAGGGAGGCGCGGAGGGCGCTGAAATCACCAGACGTGTTGACGTGAACCTCGGCCCGACATCACAGATTACCCGGACTCGTGGCGGCCTTGCGCCATTGTCCTGTTTGCTCGGCGCTCTCTGCGGCGAGCTCCGCGTCCTCTGCGTTGGAGTCGAACCCCAGGCTGCCGAAGCCAGCCGATTGATGATGCCGCCCGCCTGATCTACGATTAGCCCATGAGTTCCACCGCCAGTCAGCCGGTTCTTTCGCAGGTTCCCGACGCCCTGGGGCATTTCGGGCCGTATGGCGGCACGTTTGTGCCGGAGACGCTGGTCTTTGCCCTTCGGCAGCTCACGGATGAGTATCAGCGAGCCAAGGCGGACCCCGCCTTTCAGCAGGAATTTGACTTCTATCTGCGCGAGTACGTCGGCAGGCCATCACGGCTGTACCATGCCCGGCGGCTCAGCGAGCACCTGGGCGGCGCGAAGATCTACCTCAAGCGGGAAGACCTCAACCACACCGGCGCCCACAAGATCAACAATGCCATCGGTCAGGCCCTGCTGACCAAACGCATGGGCAAGAAGCGCGTCATCGCCGAGACCGGCGCCGGCCAGCATGGCGTGGCAACGGCGACGGTGGCTGCGCTTTTTGACCTGGAATGCGACGTCTACATGGGGGCTGAAGACGTGCGACGGCAGGCGCTCAACGTCTTCCGGATGCGGCTGATGAACGCCCGGGTTGTGGAGGTGCACAGCGGCCTGAAGACGCTGAAGGATGCCCTCAACGAAGCCCTGCGTGATTGGATGGGCAGCGTCGAGAACACGCATTACATCATCGGCAGTGTCGCCGGCCCGCATCCGTTCCCGATGATGGTGCGCGATTTCCAGGCCTGCATCGGCCGGGAAACCCGGCAGCAGTGCCTTGAGGCCGAGCAGCGATTGCCCGATGCGGTCATCGCCTGCGTCGGCGGCGGTAGCAATGCAGCCGGCATTTTCTATCCCTTCATCGACGACACCTCCGTCCGGCTGATCGGCGTCGAGCCGGGCGGCCGATCGGCGCGCCTGGGCGACCACGCTGCGACACTCACGTACGGTCAGCCGGGTGTGCTCCATGGGGCGCTGTCGTACGTGCTGCAGGACGAGGACGGCCAGACGGCGGATGTGCACTCTGTGTCAGCGGGGTTGGATTACCCGGGCGTCGGGCCGGAGCATGCCTACTGGAAGGATTCGAAGCGCGTTGAGTACACGACCGTCACCGACGAGGAGGCGCTCGAGGCCTTCGAGATGCTGGCCAGAACCGAGGGGATCATCCCCGCGCTGGAGTCGGCTCACGCGATCGCGAAGGTCGCCAGGCTGGCACCGCAGATGGGCAAGGACAAGGTGATCGTGGTGAACCTCTCCGGCCGAGGCGACAAGGACTGCCAGGAAGTCGCGCGGCTCTTGGAAAATGCGCGCGGGTAGAGATGGGGCAAACGGCGACCGCGCGCAACGTCATGCATCATCGCCGCAAGTCTTTCCAGAGCGTCATCCTGAGCGCAGAGGAGCTACTTCTGCCGCAGCCAGTCGACGAACATCCGCCGGGCGGTCGTGTGATCGTGTTTCTGGAACAGCGACAGCAAACGGTTGAGGTCCGCGGCTGAGATGTCAGGGAAGGCAACGCTCGTTTCGCGGCGACGATAGGCCCCTTCGGGCGTCAGTTCGAGGAACTCGACGGCTGAGCCGTTGTCGCGCCAGATCTCGGGCACGCCGATGGCGGCGTAGATGGCTTCGCGGTCGATCTCGTGGTGGGTGATGTCGATCTCGACGACCAGGTCGGGCGGCGGATCGCGCGTGAGGTCGATGTCGTTTCGGCCACGGATGAGCAACTCGTTCTGGATGTAGTAGCATTCGTCCGGCTCGAGGCCCTTCTGCAAATCCTCACGCCGCCAGGTTGTCGAACCGAGAGTCGCGAACGGAATGTCACGTTCGAGCGTGATCAGCTCGATCAGCATCCCGATCCACCTCTTCCGCATTTCATGTTCCGGCCTGGGCGACATGATCTCGAGCCTTCCCCTGTCGTACGTGATGCGCAGATGCGAGTCGCCCACCTCCTCCAGCAGGAGTTCGTACAACCGCCAACTGACATCGTGCAGCACGATGTGATCCGGGCTGGTGCGAGGATGCGGCAGCGTCGCGGTCATACGATGGATTGTATGTTGTTGCACCCAGCCCAGCCAATGCTATCTTGACCCGCCCCCCAGCCGTCGTATCATCGCCAGTTTACCGGGCTTGAAGGAGCACTATGGGTATAGCCGCAGCTAGCGAATCGAGAGTGGCACGTGCGTTCGCACCGCTGCGCGCGCGGGGGCAAGCCGGGCTGGTGCCCTTCCTGCCGGCTGGATACCCGGATTTGGCGACCACGCAGTCCTGCCTCCTGGCAGCCCAGCGGGCTGGGGCGACGGTCATCGAAGTGGGCATCCCCTTCTCCGATCCGATCGCCGATGGCCCGGTCATCCAGCAGGCGTTCGCCCATGCCCTGCAGCAGCGGATCCGCCTGGCTGACATCTTCGCGGCCATCGGTGAAATCCGCAGCCAGCTCACCGTGCCGGTGATGGCGATGGTGACCTACAGCATCGTCTACCGCATCGGGCTGGAGCGTTTTGCCGAGCAGGCGCGCGAGGCCGGCCTCTCCGGCGTGATCCTGCCCGACGTGCCGCCGCCCGAGGCCCAGGACATCTGCCACCGGTTCTGGGAGTCGGGGTTGGATACGACGCTGCTGATCGCTCCCACGACCAGCCCACAGCGCAGGGGGGAGATTGCTGACTTGTGCAGCGGATTCATTTACTATCTTTCCGTCAGCGGGATTACCGGCGAGCGCACCGCTCTGCCGGCTGATCTTGCATCTAACCTTAAGCAGATTCGACAGTTAACGGACAAGCCGCTGGCGGTCGGATTTGGGATCTCCACCGCGGCGCACGTGCGCCAGTTGCGTGGACACGCCGATGCCGCCATCGTCGGCAGTGCGATCGTCCGCCGAATGCGTGATGCGGCCCAGAAGAATGCTGTAATTTCCGATGTAGTCGAGAGTTACTGTCAGGAGCTGGCCGAAGGCGGGCGCGAAGCCTGATCGGACGCTGCTCGCGCCTTTTTCCCAGGCTTTTTCACCGGAGCACCCCGGCAAAAAGCCCGGCCGGCGCCGAGGTTTTTTCCCCTAACCCCCGCTCACCTGCCTGTGTCATCACCAATGGACCCCCAATCCGCCCGCAACCCGGCTCCTGAAGGCCAGGGCCAATTGTCGGACGGGGTCCTGGTCGAGCAGGCCCTCAATGGGCAAAAAGCGGCGTTTGACGAACTGATCCGTCGATATCAGCGACAGGCTGTGGCGGTCTCCTACCGCCTGCTGGGCAACAGCAACGATGCGCTGGAGGTCACGCAGGACGCGTTCATCAAGGCCTACCGAAGCCTCGAGACGATCCAGAAGCCCGAGGCGTTCGGCGGATGGCTGATGCGGATCGTGTCCAACCTTTCGCTCAACTATCGGCGAAGCCGAAAGACGCGCGCTCAGTTGCCCCTCGATGACCTGCTCGAAACCGGCGGTTCGCAACGCGCCAGCAGCACCGCCGGAAGCGAGTGGATGGCGCGAACGGGCAATCCCCATCAGACGCTCGAAAGCGTCGAAATGGGCCAACGCCTCCACGAGGCGCTGCAGCAACTGCCCGAGAAACAGCGGCTGGCGATCATCATGTTCACGATCGAACAGATGCCGCAGAAAGAAGTAGCCGACATACTCGGTATCAGCGTCGAAGCCGTAAAGTGGCACGTGTTTCAGGGACGAAAACGTCTGAAGGAGATGTTGAAGGATCACCTGTGATGTGCAGATAATGCTACCGCGATCGGCGGCTGGCGCTTGAGTTAAGAACGAAACGCCGCTACTGAACGTATCAGCACCAGCGCCGGCGCCCCAGAATCATGCTCCAGGAAGACCTCGAGTTTCGCATCAGCCAGTACATCGACGGCACGCTCGATGACACGCAGCGCCGCGCGCTGGAGCGCGAGGTGGAGCAGGATCCCAACGCCGCTCAACTCCTGGCGCAGTACCGCCAGCTCGACCGCTACCTCAAGACCGCCCTCCCCCTGCCTGACGTCAACTACGACGCCCTCGCCAGCCGCATCTCCGACGCCATCGATGAGGCTGATCGCCCGCCCGTGCTCTACTCGTTCAAGTGGGTGCGCCGCGCCGTGTCGATCGCCGTCGCCGCGTGCATCGTGCTGGCGGGCGGATTGTGGATCTACTTCAACGGCCTGCCGCGCTCCAACGGCAGCAACGGCGTGATCGTTCAGGTCATCGGCCCGCAAAGCGAAGCCGCCTACGGCGATCCTGTGCAGGTCATCCAGATCGGCCCGTCTGCCTATGCTGCCGCCGGCCCCAGCCCTGCCGCTGAAGCCCTCATCGCCAAGCCGTCGCGTCTTGTCATTGCAAGCGCCGCCGACCCGGTGCAGGATACTGTCCTGCCGTACTGATCTTCGATAAGATGCGCCCTGCGTCCAACGCCACAGTGCCGTTACGCTCGCATTCTGGGGCGCAGCGATATTACGGTAAGCAAACCCACTTCAGGAGCTGCTCCATGCATCGTCTTGCCATCGCACTGGCACTGTCGCTGCTGATCCTGACCGCGATCCCCGCATCCGCGCAGGATCGCGCCGCACTGATCAACGAGCAGATGGACAAACTTGTCGAGCTCGAGATCAATGCCACGCTCCCCGAAGCCATGGAGGTCATCGCTGACAAGACCGGCGTCCCCATCAAAGCCGATCCAGCCGTCTGGGAGCTGCTCCCCTGGGGCCAGCAGACCAACATCAACGCCACCATCAAGAACCAGACCCTCCGTCAGGCGCTGCAAGCCATCACACAGAAGCTTGGACTGACCTTCGAACTGCAGGACCAGGCCGTCCAGCTCAAGCCCCTGCCCGCCCTGCGACGCCTCGGCCAGCGCGCAACCGTCCAGGAACTGGCCGCCCTCGACCTCGTCCAGAGTGTCCGCGCTGAGCTTGAGGTCGACGACATCACCATCGCCGACCTGCTCCGCCTCGTCGATCAGAAGCTGGCAGCCGCCAATCCCGACTACGCGATCGAAAATCGCGCCGGCGACGCGATCAATATGCACCAGACCATCAGCGTGCCGCGCGGTGCTACGCTCGCTCAGGCCCTCGAAGCCATCGCTGAGCAATCCCGCGCCACCTGGCATCCCTGGGGCAAGAGCATCGTCGTCGACTCCAAGGAAGACCAGATCGCCCGCCAGCTCGAGAAGACCGTCAACATCCGCTACAACGGCGTCGACGTTCTGCAGGTGCTGATCGAGCTGTCCCAGCGAGCCGGTATCGCCTTCAACATCGAGCCCGGCGCGATCCAGCGTGTTCCGCCGGAGTTCCGCACGGTGCGGCTGATCCTCGACAACGTCTCCATCCGCCAGGCGCTCGAGAGCCTGGCTGGCTTCACCGGTCTGGGCTATCAGATCAACGATCGGGGCGTCTACATCTGGAACAATACCGCCGCCTCGACGGCCAGCCGCGGGCGCGCTGTCGGCATGATCACGCTCGACAACGGCATGCAGGTGATCATCTTCGAGAACCAGGTCTCCCCCGAGCTGCGGCAGTACCTTCAGCACAAAACCGAACAGGAACTGCAGCGTCTTCGCGTGCAGATGGAAGAAGAAGGCTTCATCCCCTCTACCCAGCCCGCGAACTGACGGCTGAACTCGAGATGTCGGTGTCCGTGGGCACCGCCTGCGTCGCTCCGTCGCTGGATCACATCCGATAACCCGCCGCACCGATCCACTTTCTCCCCCTTACACCGCGGGCGAACGTCCGATAATCTGCGGCATAGCGCAGTAATTGCTTCGCGCATGACGCGGTGTATGATTTCTAACACAGGAACCACGCCCGCCAGGAGCAAGGTTCTGCTTGTCATGGAGTGGGATGTCCGGAGCTTCACTGCCACTGTCACGGCCTGTCGGCCGGGCGATGATTATCGGTAATCCCGATTGCCGAGCCGCCCCGCGCGCGACGTTGGGCGGCATCGGTTACCAGTGTGCCGAGGTGGACGACCCCTACGCCGCCATGGCGGAGATCTGCCGCCGACCGCTCGTCTATCGCGCGCTGATCATCAGCCTCAACAGCCTTTTTCGCGAGGAACTCGCGCTGGTCGAGACGATCAAGCGGCGCTTCCCGCATATCGAGATCTGGCTGACCGATACCGACGGCCGCCAGGCCGCGCTGGCTGAAGCGCTCAGCCTTGGCGCCGACGGCCTGATCGCTGAGGACGGCCTGCATCGCATCGGCGGCCCTCAGCCGGCGCGACCGGCGATGACGCCCGTCGCCCCGCCGCCGCCCCCGGCGCCCGAAGTCTCCGAACCGATCGACGCCGAACCCGAGCCGACGCCCCCACCGGCGCCGGAGGCATCCGCCAGCGAGGACATGACGCTGCCAACAGACTCAGCCGGCGAACCAGTCCTCACAGCCGAAGAGCTGCGGGCGCTACTCCAGGACGAGCCGTGATGGGGCGTGATGAATGGTGCCTGATGGATGAACATCCAGAATCAGTAGTACGGGCGTCCCGGACGTCCCCGCTCTGCCGAATCCTGGATGTTGAAGGAACAAGAAAGATCCGCTGATCCGACCATGGTGAGATTCGCCCACGAACGCGTCCTTCTGATCGGCGACACCAGCCGACAGATGCAGTCTGCGCTGGCACAGGCAGCGCCGGGGGCACAGATCACCGCCGTCGCCGGCATCTTCGATGCCATCGCCGAGCTGTGCCGCGGCGACTACACCACCATTCTCGCCGCCGCCGAACCGATCGAACGCCGCCCCGAGGCCGCCGTCCGCACGCTGCGCGAGCTTGCCGGCGACAGCCGCCTGCTGCTGTTCGGACATCCCACCCTCGAACCTTTGTCGCGTCGAATGCTCGATTTCGGCTGCGACGATTACGTCGTCGATCCGCCCTCGCCGACCGAGCTCCAGCAGATTTTCGGCACGCCGCCGCTGCGCCTCGCCCCAGCCGAAACGGACGTCCCGGCTGACGAGCTGCCATCATCGTCCATCGCGCTCACGCCCGCACCCTCGCCGCTGGCGACGATTCCGCTGGGCGAGATCCTGCTCGATGCGATGCTGCAGCATCCAGCCGACGCGCCAGCTGCGGCGGTGCGGCAGATCGATCAGCGCCTGGCGCCGTTGATGCATCTGTCGATGCAGCCGTCTTCTGACGCGCCGCCCACGCCCTCCGATCAGCAGCGGCTGATCTCCCATCCGCTGCGCGCCCGCGAGAATGGCCAGACGACGCTGCATCTGATCGTCCCCGCAACACACGACGAGACCGCAGCCCGTCACTTCCTGGCGCAACTGGCGATGCTGCTGGGCAAGACGTTCCTGCTGCAGGATCGCCACAACCGTCTGCAGAAGCTGGCCATCACCGATGAGCTGACCGGCTTGTACAATGGGCGTTATTTCCGCCACTTCCTCAACCGCATCGTTGAGAAGGCGCGCGTGATGCGTTTCCCCGTCACGCTGCTGCTGTTCGATATCGACAACTTCAAGCAGTACAACGACCAGTTCGGCCATGCGGTCGGCGATGAGATTCTGCGACAGACCGCAGCCCTGATGCGCCGATGCTGCCGCGACCACGACCTGGTGGCGCGCATCAGCGGCGACGAGTTCGCTGTCGTCTTCTGGGAGAAAGAAGGCCCGCGTCAGCCGCGCGAACCCAAGGCGGCTCCCCCCTCGCGCGTGCCGCAGACGATCTGCTCGATCCTCGAGCGGTTCCGTCGGCTGCTGCAGTCGCAGGATTTCTCCGAGCTCGGCCCCACCGGCCGCGGCTGCCTGACCATCAGCGGCGGCTTGGCGGTCTATCCGTTCGATGCCAACAACGTCCCGGATCTGATCCGGGCAGCCGATGAGGCCCTCATGTTCGGCGCCAAGGTCTCCGGCAAGAACAGCATCCAGATCGTCGGCGACGAATCGTGCAAGACCGATCCCCCCGCGAACAACCGCACCGGATCACAAATCTGATGCAGGGATGCATGGCCATGCACCCCGCGTTCGATAGAGCGTCGCCCCATGGAGGACAACCGCCGTTCAAGGGGCACATTGCCATGTGCCTCTACATGATCGCATCGTCCGGCGCCGGCATCAGATCATTGGCAGAGCGATTTCAGATTTCCTGTAGGGGTGCATGGCAGTGCACCCTGCATTCGAAGGGGCCACGCGCATCGGATGGCAACCGCTTTTCAAGGGCACATTGCCATGTGCCCCTACACCAGCGCCCCCAAGCCCTTCGTACCCCCTTCGTCGCTCCGTCGCCCCCCCTTCGTCTCTTCGTCTCTTCGTCTCTCAGTCTCTTCGTCTCTCCTCAAACCCCTT
>CALEKX010000147.1 GCA_937904525.1 uncultured Phycisphaerales bacterium | reverse complement strand
TCGGCACTCGTCGACCACTGAAGCGTGTAGCTGGTCTCATCACTCACATCCGACCAGGTGGCCTGCACTTCGGTCGGCGAGACAGCCTGCACATTGAAGTCGACGGGCGTAGCCGGCGGCTGTGGCGCCGCCTGGATTACCTTCAGCGCAGCGCCGGCAATGCCACTGTTGCCCCACCAAGCGCTGTCAGGATCGCTTAGCCAGGTGACGGTGAGTGTCTGGCCGGCGGAGGCGGCCTTGAAGGTGATGGTGTAGGTCGCAGCCCAATTGCTGCTGTTGCCGTTCGTACCAACGGTGACCGGTGCGGCGGAGCCGTCGGACAGGCTTGCAGTGACTTTGCCCTTGCTGTTCCAGCCGAAGACGTACAGCGTCAGCACCCGTTCGGACGTATCAGCCGGCACCGTAAAGGTCATACCCTGGTCCGCACCAATGATCTTGCGCCCGCGACCACTATTGGTTCCGGTGGATACAGGTGTGCCGCCCGTCCAGCTGATCTTCTTGGGCGAGTACTGATCCTCGTTCTCTTCGTAGGTCGTGTTGACCAGAGTGTAGTCGGAGATCTGAGGTGTAACGCCGGCTTTGCGAACGACATTGTGCGGGCCGGTTCCTCCGATTTCGCCCCACTTGATCCAATCAGCCTCGCCGACTGAAGGGTCGGAGATCGTGGCATATGTGGTCGAGGTCGATGTTGTCTGTGTCATCGTCAGCATCGCCGACGGCGCAGGCGTGCTGATCGAAGTGACGTTGCTCCAGGCCGATGCGCCGGCTCCATTGCGCGCACGGACGCGGTAGTAGTAGGTCGTGCCGGCTGCGACCGTCGTGTCGAAATGGCTGTTCGACGACGCCGTCAGGAGGGTGACGTTCTGGGTAAAACCGGCATCGGTGGCGCGCTGGATCTCAAAGCCCGATTCGTTGGTCGAGTTGTCTGCCCAAGTGAGGTTGACAGCAGTGGGATTAGCCTGAAGTGAGGACTGGAGATTGGAGGGAGCGGCTGGAACTGTGGGCGTCGTGGCACTGGTCGCGTTTGACCAGGCTGAGGGCTCCGAGCCGGTGGCGCGTATGCGGTAGTAGTAGGTTGTGCCAGGCGACAGGCCGCTGGTATCGCTGAAGTTGGTTGCGTTGGCGGCGACGTTGTAGGTGACCAGGCCCTGCGTGAACTGCGCATTGGTGGCGCGCTGGATCTGGAAACCGGTCTCCGTCGTTGCGTTGTCCGTCCAGGAGAGATTGACCGACAGCGGATCGAGCGGCGCGATGGCCTGCAGGTTCGACGGCGCAGCCGGCGGCTCGGTCGGCTGACCGGCGACACTGACGTGGTCAAACGTGGCAACCAGCACCCCGTTGGCGTTGTTCTTGTGGCTGGCCACAGCCAGGCCCGCCAGGATGGTGCTGCCCATGCTGATCGTCTGCTGAGCAACCTGCGTCCAGTTCGTGCCATCAGACGACCAGTAGGCTGTGAAGGTGTTGCCGCTTCGCGTCAGCTTGAACCAGTACTGGGCACCCGAGTCGTTATTGCCGCCGGCGAGGTAGGCCAAGTCACTGGTCGATCCCCCTGTGCTTGTGCGTGCCTGGGCGCGGCGGTAATGGCGCGTGCCAAAGAGCGCAAAGTTCTTGGCATTGGCGGCTGTGCTCTCGCGCAGCATGATGCCGGCGAGATTCCAGTCGTCAGTAAAGCCGTAGCTGCTGAGACGAGCGACGATCTCACCGTCGCCAGTCATCTCAGTGTAGGTGAAGTTGAAGCTGTCACTATTGCCGTAGATGTCAGCGCCTGTGGCGCGAATGGTGAAATTGCCGTCGTAGTAGTCCAGATCGCCGGCAACGGCCACCGAGCCGATATCCTGGCTGACCCATCCAGCCGGAAGCGTCGTGTTGTGCCCGGGCGTAAGGGCGGAGCTGGGAACGACCGACTTGTTGATGCCCGGCCCCTGCCAGCGCAGGATCGCCTTGGCATTGAGGACGCTGTCGAAGTACTGCATCTTGATCGGTTTGACGCCAGCCGTCAGATAGATGCTGCCCGATCGCTCAGAGGCCCCTTCCGTCCAGTCATTGATGACCTGCGTGTTGTCGATCCACAGGTTCACCCCATCACGGTGTCGGCGTAGAAGGTGTAGGTGCCGGTGGTGGGAATGTTAATGTAGCCGGTCCACTGCACGGCGCCGGCATTGCCGATGCCGTCAATGATCTTCCCCGATCCCCACTCGAAATTGACATTGAGGTCGTGGCGTCGCGTTTGCGGGACGTTCCAGTCGGGATTGCTCAGGCTGTAGTATTCGCCCCACAGCCCCTGCCCCGCCAGCAGCCGCCGATGCTCGAGCACCTCGCACTCAACGGCCGCCCCCAAGATGCGCCGCCGTCTCAGATATGTCTCATTCCACCCGGAAGCCACCGCCCGCGCGCGAACCGTGCGCGCACCCTTGCCGCTCCGCTGAGTTGCCCGTGACATGACACGACCCCTGAAATGCCCCTACGTCGGGCCCAGTAAGCCAAACGTCTGTTTCCCTGCCTCATCCCCAAGATGATGAGGCCGCTACGTAGTTTGACGTGGTCTTGCTTGGCAAGCAAGGGAAATATTAGGGGCAGTAGCGAATTTAGCGGTTGTAAGGTTTAGCCTGCCCCAAACAATGGACCGGGATCCGGTGATGGCGGCAGTTGCCTCCGCAGCGACGACAGGACGTATGGGCTGCCGGGTTCAGTCGCGTATGATGCCGTGTTTGGGGAGGTCCTGATCGCAGGGAGGTCATCCTATGCAGCGGCGGATGTTTGGGAATACGGGGCTGGAGGTGTCAGCCATTTCGCTGGGGTGCTGGGTCTTTGGCGTGGACTGGTGGGGTCATCGCACGCAGGAAGACTGCAACCGCATGTGCTCCTTCGCCTTCGATCAGGGCGTGACCTTCTTCGACAATGGCGATGCCTACGGCAACGGCCGAGCCGAGATGCTCTTCGGCACGTGGATGAAGGAAGCGCGCATCCCCCGAGACCAGATCCAGATCGGCGACAAGTTCGGCTATGACTTCTACAGCGATCCGGGGACAGCCGGTTCGCATCGCGAGCGGCGGCAGGATTTCTCGCCCCGCTTCATCCGCATGGCGCTGGAGCGATCGCTTCAGCGGCTGGGCACGGACTACCTCGATCTGTACATGGCGCACAACATCAAGCTGCCGCAGTTCAGCGATGACCTGTTCGCTGAATGCGAGAAGCTGAGGGATGAGGGAAAGATCAAGGTCTGGGGCGTGTCGCTGGGCCCAGCCATCGGCTGGCGCGAAGAAGGCATCAAAGCCATGATGGATCACGGCGCCAAGGCTGTGCAGACGGTCTTCAACCTGTTTGAGCAGGATCCCGGCCGCGAGTTCTGCCAGGTCGCGCAAGCCTGCGGCGCCGGCGTGCTGGCGCGCGTGCAGGACAACAGCGGCGTGCTCAAGGATGCCATCAAGCCCGACACCAGGCTGTCCGACAGCGATCATCGCAAGTTCCGCGATGAGAACTGGCGCATCTTCGGCCCGCAGAAGGTCAACCGTATCCGCCACATCGCGCAAAACCACGGCATGACGATCCACCAACTCGCGTGCAAATGGCTGCTCATGCAGCCGGCGCTGACGAGCATCACCGCGACGCTGCTGGATGAGCACGAGATCGCCGAGGTCTGCGCAGCCGCGGACATGGCGGATCTGACGCAAGCCGAGCTGCAGGAGCTGGCGGAGCTGTATGCCCGCGACTTCGACCTGGGCGAAGGCGCACATCCGTGCGATCTGAAGAGCAGCACGGCTCCCGGTGGCAGCGTGCGCAGCAGCTATGTACCGCCGCCTGTGCTGCTGGCGTGATGGGACGCGCGGTGCGGGCGCACCGTATATCGTGATCGCCCGTACTGGTCATCCTGAGCGCAGCGAAGGATCTCAACCGTTCCTGACGCCCAGGTCCTTCGCTTCGCTCAGGATGACATTGCAACCGTTTTTGCGCGGATCATGCATAGAGTTGGGGGACGCGCCCCACGAAGAGAAGCCAATGTCCTACCCCCTGCGATATGCCGTCCTGCATCACACGGGTGTGGCTGTGCCGCACTTCGATGTGCTGTTCGAAGCCGAGCCGGGCTCAGCACTGGTGACATACCGCAGCGACCGCTGGCCCGTGGCAGATGGGATGGTGCTGGCTGAGCGGTTGCCCGATCATCGGCGCATCTATCTGGAATATGAAGGCCCGATCTCGGGGGATCGCGGGGAGGTTCGCCGCGTGGCAGCGGGAAACTGCCGGCTTGAGGTCGAAGGATCGATCGCCACGCTGCATCTCGACGATGGCCAGCGGATCCACCTGCGGTGGACGGCTTGATGAGCGCAAAAAGAAAGGTGGCACGAGTCTCTCGGAACCTCGTGCCACCCAGGGAAGGAGGATCGTAGGTCGTAACCGTGAGTGATACGCTCCTCCCCGTGCGTTGGTTCGATCCCTGGGGAAACTTTTCGACACGATCAGTCCATTGCAGGACTTTTGCGCGGCCTGAGCGGATACAAGAAAAGGCAGCCCGTTTCCGGACTGCCTTTCCTGGTTTTATCCTGCTGTCAGCGGTTACTGCAGCAAGCTCAGAACACTCTGCGGGGACTGATTGGCCTGAGCAAGCACGGATGTGTTCGCCTGGACCAGAATCTGGGCACGCGTCATCTCTGAGGTTTCCATCGCGAAGTCCGTGTCGCGGATCTTGCTCTCGGACGCCGTGACGTTTTCCAGCGCGATCGAAAGGCTGCTCACGTTCGTCTCCAGCACGTTCTTCTGGAACGCGCCCAGGCGCCCGCGAAGCTCAGCCACCTGCTTGATCGCCTTGTTGAGGATCTGCTGGGCGGCAATCGTGTTGCCGGAGACCAGCGAAGCCTCCCCACCGCTGGCGAGGCTGGACAGGAACCCGACCACCTCATCGCCGAGCTTGGTCGTGTTGACCGAGCCGATGCCGATGTAGGCCTGACCCTGGCGATTGACTTCCGAGCCAAGCTGGAACTTGGCGCCGCCGCCGGTGATCGAGAACGACTTGTCGACGCCAACCGTCTGGGCAAACGCGCCCGTCAGCGTCAGCTCGATGTCGATGTTGCCGTTGCGCAGCGTCGCGACCGTACCGCTGACCTCGGCACGCGAACCGTTGATGTTGACCTCGGCGTCTTCGCCGAAGTCCTTGCCATCCAGGAACGTGCCCGAGATGGTCTTGACGCTGACGAACTGATCCGACCCGTAGGCCGTCGAGTTGAACACCAGGTTGGAGCCGCTGACGTAGGCGCTGACGCCGGTGGCTTCCGACAGAGCATTGACCGCCAGCGCGACCGAGCTGATGCCCGTGCCGCCAGCGAAGGTCAACTGCTCGGTGCCGCGGTTGCCCGCGACCTCGATCGTGACGGCGCTGGCGCCGACCGTCGCGCCGTTGTACGTCAGCCGACCGAGCTCGGCGCTGTTGGTCACGGTGACCGTGACGTTGACCGAGCCGTTGTCCGGCAACTGCGCCGAGTAGATGCGCGCCACGCTGATCGCCGACGTGTCCAGGCCGCTGGTCGTGTAGTCCAGCGAACCATTGAGCAGCTTGACGCCGTTGAACTGCGTCGTGTTGGCGATGCGATTGATCGAGTTGAGGATCGCATCGACCTGAAGCTGGTTGGCCTGGATTTCCTGGGGCGACAGCGCGCCGGTGTTGGCGGCTTCGTTGGTGAGGGTCTGGATTTCCAGCAGGAGGGCTGACACTTCGGACAGCGCGCCTTCAGCCGTGCTGATGACGTTGTTGGCCCGCTGGGAGTTGTCGATCGCCTGGCGGATGCCGCCGATTTCGCTGCGGAGCGTTTCGCTGGCGATCAGGCCGGCGGGCGCGTCCTTGCCGCTGTTGATCCGCAGACCGCTGGACAGACGCTGCAGGCGCGTCGACAGGTCCGTCTGGTTGCGGGTGAGGCGATTGCGCGCCTGAAGCGACGAAATATTCGTGTTGATCCGACTCATGGTATCCTCCGTGATACGCTTGGAGCTTGCTGCGACGGGTGTCCGTTCCCATCGCAAGTAACCGCTGTTCTGAATAAAACCTTGAGCTGCGGGGACATGGGGCTACAGCGCCGCCACGGCGGTGAAGGCACATCCTGATCCTTCGCCACAGCCGCATCTCACAACTGCAACAAACCACGAGCCGGTGCTCCGCCCGGCAAGATGTAGGGAGGGACGCAAAGGGTGTGGGGGTGCGGAACCTCCTTGTTCAGGAACCAACGACGAATCGAATCCGTTCGACTCGCGATCACCAGCCCGCCGCCAGGGGCGTGCCGGAATGATCTTTCTTCCGCCAATCCTTCGGCGAGTCGACCGCGCAAACTTGAACATCTGGGGGTGCACTTCCTGCGCGGTGGCGATAGTCCGATATTTGCCAATGATTTAGGGCTGGCAGATGGGGCGCAGATTCTGCGCCTGGGGGTGGTGAAGGCAGGATGTGCGCCCGGGTGCGTACGCCCGGATATGTCAACCCTTTGTATTCGATCCTCAGGGGCTATAATGCTCTCCTCGAACTGGAGACGCAGTAAGCAGGCAGACGTACACAGGCCGTGACGACGACCAGGCAAAGGACAATTTCGCGCGAAATCACGCTGGAAGGCCGGGGGCTGTTCAGCGGTGAACCGGTGCAGCTGACGATCGCGCCTGCGGGGCCCGATCATGGGATCTCGTTCATCCGCGAACAGGACGGCAAGACCGCGGAAATTGCCGCGTACGTCACCAACCTCAGCCGGCGGACCAAGCGCAACACCTGCCTCAAGAACGGCACGCTCATGGTCGAGACCATCGAGCACTGCATGGCTGCGCTCAGCGGGCTGGGGATCGACAATGCCGTCGTCCGCGTGACCGGCGGCAATGCCGGGGAGATCCCGGCTGGCGACGGCAGCAGCCAGCCATTTGTCGCGGCGATCCAGGAAGCCGGCATCACCGAGCTCGACGCTGAGGTCGAACCGCTGATCATCCGCAAGCCGATCCAGGTGACCAGCGAGGACGCCTCGCTGGCCGCCCTGCCCGGCCCGGAGGACCGGCTCGAGATTCTGTATGAGTTCGAAGCCCCCATCGTCGGCCGGCAGGTCGTCGCGTTCCACCTGGGCGATGACGACTTCGTCAACCAGATCGCCCCGGCGCGGACGTTCATCTTCGACTATGAAGCCGCCGAGCTGCAGGCCCGAGGGCTCGGTAAACACCTGACACCAAAAGACTTACTGGTGATCAGCCCCAATGGGCCGATCGACAATGCCTTCCGCTTCGCTGATGAGTGCGCGCGGCACAAGGTGCTGGATCTGATCGGGGATCTGTACCTGATCGGCCGGCCGCTGCGGGGGCGGATCGTCGCCCGCAAGAGCGGCCACGCCCTGAACCATCAGCTGGCGCGGCGTCTGGTCCAGCAGGAGGAAACCGCCCGCCGGGCTTCGCTGGTCGACCGCGAGGCTGTGCTCGATACCCGCCGAATTCAGCGAATTCTCCCCCACCGATACCCCATGCTCATGGTGGATCGCGTGCTGGAGATCGTCGGCGACCAGAAGGCCATCGGCGTAAAGAACGTCACGTTCAACGACATCTTTTTCCAGGGCCATTACCCCGGCACACCGATCATGCCGGGCGTTCTGATCGTAGAAGCCATGGCGCAGCTCGGCGGTATCCTGCTCAGCCAGAAGCTCGAGCATACCGGCAAGCTTGCGGTGCTGTTGAGTATGGATAAGGTGAAGATGCGGCAACCGGTCGTTCCCGGCGATCAGCTCCTGCTCGAAGCAGTCGCTGTTCGCGTCAAGAGCCGAACCGGACACGTCCGCTGCAAAGCATTCGTCGGAGAAAAGTTAGCGGCGGAAGCCGATATCAAATTCATGCTGGTGGATGCCGAACCCGTGTAGGGTTCACGGTTCACCTGTTGCGGGCCCAACAACCATCAACCGGACCCGGCGATCGCTGAACCCGAACCCTGAACCCTTGCGATGCCCAAGATTTCCCCATTAGCCGCTGTTGATCCCCAGGCGAAGATCGCCGACGACGTGGAAGTCGGTCCGTTCTGCGTGATCGGACCCGACGTCACGATCGGCCCCGGTTGCCGCCTGTACAATGCCGTGACCATCCTCGGCCATACGACCATTGGCAGTGGCAATGTCTTCTATCCCAATGCCGTCATCGGCGGCCCCCCGCAGGACAAGAAATTCCGCGGCGAAGTCACGCGCCTGGAGATCGGCAATAACAACCAGTTCCGCGAAGCCGTCACCATCCACGTCGGCACCGCCAAGGGCGGCGGCGTGACGCGAATCGGCAATGACAACCTGCTGATGGTCAATTGCCACATCGGCCACGACGCGCAGGTCGGTAACCACTGCATCCTGGCCAACAACACGATGATCGCCGGTCACGTCGTCATCGGCGACTATGTCGCCATGATGGGCGGCGTGGGTGTGCATCACTTCGTGACCATCGGCGATTATGCCTACATCGGCGGCTATGCCCGCATCCACCATGACGTTCCCCCGTTCGTCAAGGTGGACGGAGCTGACCAGGTTCGCGGCCTCAACGCCGTCGGCCTGCGCCGTGCCGGTGTCAGCGAAGAAGATATCGAGGCACTGGAAGTCGTCGTCCGCCGGTTGTTCTACAACCGCGACAAACCCTTCAGTGCCACGCTCAACGAGTACGAAAGCGCCAACGGGACCAACCTCTATATCCGGCAGATGGTGGAGTTCCTCCGCCGCCGCGATGCCGGCCGACATGGCCGCCATCTCGAGGCTTTGCGCAGGCGATGACGCCCCGCCGCCTGCCGCCTCGACAAACGCAAGCGTCAGCGCAACAATAAACAACGTCCGTGGACCTCAATATCGCCGTCGAACAACCCGACAAGAAGCTGGCCCTGTTCGGGACCGCCGACCGCTATCTGCGCATGGTTCGCGACGCATTCGGCGTCAAGCTCTATGCCCGCGATGACGAGGTCCGCATCAGCGGTCAGCAGCACCAGGTCGAAAAAGCCGCCAGCGTCCTCGAACAGATGCAGCGGAAGCTGCGCCGCCAGGACTGGCTGACGCTCGAAGACATCGGCAACGCCATCGCCCGCGTCCGTGACGCCGATCAGGTCTCCAGCGAAGGCGGCATCGACGTCTACGTCCGCGGCAAGATCATCCAGCCGAAGACCGAAGGCCAGAAGGTCTACCTCGAATCCATCTTCAAGCACGACCTGACCTTCTGTGTCGGCCCCGCCGGTACGGGCAAGACCTATCTCGCCGTCGCTGCGGCGGCTGGGCTCCTCAAAACCGGGCAGATCAAGCGCATCGTGCTGGTCCGCCCCGCCGTCGAAGCCGGCGAACGCCTCGGCTTCCTCCCCGGCGATCTGCAAGCCAAGGTCAACCCCTATCTGCGCCCCCTGTTCGATGCCCTGCACGACATGATGGACTTCGAGCAGGTCAAGCGTTTCATGGTCAACGACGTCATCGAGGTCATCCCGCTGGCGTTCATGCGCGGCCGCACGCTCAACCAGAGCGCCATCATCCTCGACGAGGCGCAGAACACGACCGTCTCGCAGATGCTGATGTTCCTGACGCGCCTCGGCCACAACAGCAAGATGATCGTCACCGGCGACGCTTCGCAGATCGACCTGCCCGAAGGCACCGCCAGCGGCCTGGTCGACGCGATGCAGAAACTCCGCGGCATCAAGCAGATCGGCATGGTCGAGCTCGACAAAGCCGACATCGTCCGCCATCGCCTCGTGCAGCACATCGTCAACGCCTACGAGCGTAAATCCCCCAAGGCCCCGACCACCCGCCGGTCCAGGGTCAAACCCTCAGCCGACGAACAGGCTGAACAGCTCTCCGAGCAATACCCGGCTGAACAGGACGAATAGCACGCAGCCCTTCAGTAGGTCCGGCTTGGCGGACCATCTCACTCCCCTGGCATCCGGTATGATCCTGCGCCCACCGAAGCTCCAAGCTCCAACCCACAAGTTCCAAAGAAGATTCAAACGGAAAACTTCAGGCGGGTAGGGCACGCTATTGTGTGCCGCTGTTGTGCTGCCTGCCACCGTCCCTGCGCAATCGGTTTCGGCAGGCAACCGCCTGCTCTACCCAGGGCGGCACCTCCTGTGGCACGGGCCGCCACAAAGGGGAACCCACGATCACTCCCCCACAAGCCGCACCACATCTCCCACACAGATCCCCAGCTCGCGCGCAGCCGATCCATCCCGCACAGCGATCTCAAGCAGCCCCGCACTCCCCACCAGCGCCAACGCCTCCCCGGGCTCAACATCCGCATATGTCCGCCGCACAGGCCCCACATCCCGCCCACGAACGACAACACGCACCCCGCGCCCACCCTTCGTCGCTCCGTCGCTCGGTCGCTTCGTCGCTTGATCCATCACCACATTCGTCACTGCATTCCCATAGTGATCCACATAGATGACCTTCCCCCGCCGGCTTGCCGGCCGTGCGACCGTCAGCGGAAGCAGCACAGGCTTCCGCAGCGGCTTGGATAGCTTTGCCACCTCCGTCCCCGCCGCGACCATCCCGGCTGCGGGGGCCATGATGTCGCGCCCGTGAAACGTGCTGCTGACGCGCCCCGGCCGCCAGGTCAGCTCGCGCGCGAGTCCTCGCCTGTGCCGCCGCCAGGCCCATGTGATCAGCCCGTTATCCGGGCAGATGATCCACTGCCCCGCGATCTGCACGACCAGCAACCGGCGGCTCGATCCCACCCCCGGATCGACCACCGCCAGATGCACCGTTCCCGCGTCGAACGCCGCCACCGCCCGCTCCAGCGCGAAGCTCCCCGCCACGACATCCTGCGGCGGCACGAGGTGCGTCACATCCACCAGCACCGCCTGCGGACAATGCCGCAGGATCGCCGCCTTCATCGCGGCGACATACGCATCAGCCAGACCGAAATCCGTTGTCAGCGTCACGATCGGCGGCATCTTGTCCTCAACGGCTGAGCCACGGCACACCCCGCCTTGGCAAGGTCAGACAATCTTCGGTTCGCCCGTACATGCACCATTGTCCATGTGACGAACCCGTTCGACGCAGCTAGAATACAGGACGATGAACAGTGTTGAAGAACTGTCACAGCTCGAACGCATGATCCGCCAGCAGATCGTCGATCGCGGCATCCGCGATCCGCGCGTGCTGGATGCGATGCGCGCCGTGCCGCGCGAGAAGTTCTTCCCGCCGGATCTGCGGGACGAAGCCTACGCCGATCGGGCTGCGCCTATCGGCCACGGGCAGACGATCAGCCAGCCGTACATGGTCGCGCTGATGACCCAGCGGCTGGACGTCCAGCCCAATCACAAGGTGCTGGAGATTGGCACCGGCAGCGGCTATCAGACCGCGATCCTCGCGAAGCTTGCGGCTGAGGTTTACACCATCGAGCGCGTGAAACCGCTGCTCGACGCCGCGTTCGAGCGGCTGATGGACATGAACATCCGCAATGTCCACTACCGTTGGGGCGATGGCACGCTCGGTTGGCCCGAAGCCGGCCCGTTCGACCGCATCCTCATCGCGGCCGGCGCGCCGACGCTGCCGCGGCAGTTCCTGCTGGATCACCTGGTCGACGGCGGCATCGCGGTGCTTCCCATCGGCTCGCAGACCAACCAGTTGCTGATCGGCGCGATCCGCAACGGCGATCGCCTCGATACAGCCGACATCTGCGCCTGCCGATTCGTGAAGCTCGTCGGCGCCCTCGGCTGGGAAGCGGAGTGATTCCACCTCGGTAACGGTGGCGATCGCACTGTGTAGGGCAGGCTATTGCCTGCCGCATCGAGTGCGGGGCCTGAATGCGCCACCACTCGACAGGCACGC
>CALEKX010000146.1 GCA_937904525.1 uncultured Phycisphaerales bacterium | reverse complement strand
ATGAGGGCCCCGCGGTTGTCGGTTGTGTACGCCAGATACGCGATCATCAACTGTCGCGCCGCAGCCATCTCCTCCGTCATCTTCGCCTGCTGGCGGGCTTTCGTGACCACGGGAAGCAGCATGCTGATCAGCAGTGCAATAATCCCAATCACGACCAGGAGCTCGACCAGCGTGAAGGCGCCGGCCCTGCGCGGCAGGCACAGACGGGCAGAAGTTGTCGGGCACGATTGCTGCATGACAGCCTGACTTCAACTCGGCCTGTTCGTCTTTCCCTAGGCCCGGCGCCGACGGCCCAGAAGCAGCAGGGCGCCGGCTGCGGCCGACAGCATTGTGGGCTCGGGAATCGGGGTGTAGGTATCCGACTGATCCAGTCGCATCGCGTAGACCTGTGCGTGCTCCACGGCGCTAAACTCGATCGAGAAGCTCGTGATCGGCTCGGCGATGCCCGAGAGATCCCACTGGAACAGATAAGTGTTCGCATAGAGGGGCGCTTCGACACCGGTGTCGGGCGGGGTAAACGTGCCGTTTTGCACCTTTGCGACGAGGGTGGTGATGGTGGGCTGCAGTTGCAGCGTGCCGCCGTTGTAGCTCAGGACAGGCAGATCACCTTCGCCGGAGTTGTCGCCATCCCAGAGGTCGCGGCCGGATGCCTCACCGATCTCGAACTGGAGGACCACATTGGCCAGGTTCGCCACCGGCGTGTCGTCTGACACGGCAACGCTGCCGCCCAGGCCATTGGGTACATTGTCAAAACTGGCGAAATACAGGCTTTCACCGGATGGGAAGGGACCGCCCGTCGCACCGTTTGCGGTCTTTGACAGTTGGGCGTCGTGGCCGTCAGAGCCCTGCTTGGAAGCGATGGGGCCTGGCCACGGGCTCGAGCTGCTGAAGAAATTTGGATAGCCGGGGTTGTAGGTCGCCGACAGCGTCGACGTGAATGCGTTGTTGTCTTCGTTCCAAACCGGCATCCAACCGTCAAAGGAGGTCACGCCGGGCAGGGCGGGATCCGCAATGGATTGGCCGGGAACGAAATCGCCAAAAGCGGGTGCCGCCAGCAGGCCAACGGTGACGATCGCAGCAGACGAAGATACGAGCTTCATAGGTCCTCTCACGAAGTTGACTGTTGAGATTCAGTCTCAGTTGCGAAGGAAGGTACGGCGACTACCCACACACGTCAAGTGCCATTAGACCATTTTTCACACGCAGCCGATGTTTGTCAGCCGCGTGCCCTCCGCGCAGGTGCACAACGCACCCATCTTGGGTGAATAGATTACCGGAAATTCCCGGGCGACGGCGGAATTTGTGGGTGCGACAACTCGCCTCAATCCGCCGGTGGGGCGCAGACGCTCCGGCGGGCGGCGACGGTGTGCAGGGAATGCACAGCCGGCTCCTTCTGCCCCAAGCGAGAAGGCCCAGTTTTCGAGGATTTCCGCAGGAAATCGGCCAAAAACCACCGCCGCGGCGCCCGGAGATCGATCCAGGCTGCCGCGGCGGCGGGATGGCGAACTCGCCGGTGCGAGTGCACCGGCCCAGCGGGCCTGTAGGATTACAGGTGCAGGTCGCCCGCGGCTTCGGGCTGATAGACGACCTTTTCGATCTTCAGCCGCCGCTGGCCGGCGGGGGCGTCGAAGGCCACGATCTGCCCCTGCTTCGTCCCCAGCAGGGCGGTACCCAGCGGCGCCAGGACCGACAGCTTGCCCTCGTCGATGTTGGCTTCCTCCGGGTAGACCAGCGTGTAGGTCTCCGTTTCATCGATGGCAAGGTCGCGGATGCGAACCTTGGAGTGCATCGTCACCACGCCGCGCGGCACCTTGCCCGACTCGACCACCTTCGCATGTTCGAGCTCGTCACGCAGGGCGGCGATCAGCACCGCATGCGTCGCCCGGTACTTGGGCGATTCGACCAGCGACGTCAGGCGGTCAAAATCGGCTTCTGTCAGAACGATCTGCCTTGCTGTCATGACGTTTTGTGCGGTCATGGCTAACTCCTTTGCTTCACAACTTCCATGGCTCCAGCCGCTTGCGGCTGATACAGGATCCGCTCGATGCGCAGACGACGGACGCCGCTGCGCGACTGCCATTGCACGACCTGTCCCTGGCGTGCTCCCAGCAATGCGGCGCCCAGTCCGGTCAGCACCGACACCCGCCCGCCGAACGCGTCGGCTTCGGACTCGTAGACCAGGCGGATGGTCCGTCGACGGTTGGTGTCCAGCTCGCGGACGCGCACGATCGAGTTCATCGTGACGATCCGCCGGCTGATCCGATCCGCCTCGACGACCGTTGCCTCGCAGATGCGCTGTTCCAGGGCCTGCAGATATCGCTGATAGGGATCGCCGGCAGCCGGGAAGTCCCGCCGCAAAGCGCGGATCATCTCCAGCAGTTGCTGGTGATCGCTATCCACCAGGATCATCTGCTCGCGCGTGATCACGCCATCGACCTCCACATCCGCGGGGGCGGCCGTGCGCCCCCGGCAGCGCAGGGAACGGCTCAGCCGGATTGAGGCATCCCAGGCTGAGCTGTCGGTAACAAACTGGTCGAAAGACCCCCGCCTTACGGCGGGAGGCCGAAAGGCGGGATCAGGCGCGGAACAGCCGCACCTGCCTTGAACTGGACTGAGCAGTGAACTGCGTCACTTGCGACTCCAAAGGGTCGATCTCGAAAGGGTGAATCGGGCCTGGCCCGATCACCTCGCAGCGGCCAGGTCGGCCCACTGCGGTTCATGGCGGGCTAGCGTCTGCTCCCGCCGGAGGACGTCGGCCACCGAGCGGCGGATACGCCGCGCGGCCTCGTCGATCGCGGCGTACAGATCGGTGTCCAGGGCTTCCGCCACGAGCGTGCGATGGCCGCGAAGGGCCACGACCACCTGGCAGCGCTTGTCGATGCCGCCCCGGTCGGAATTGACGTCTTCCAGGCGGACGGTCACCTTGAACACCTGGCGCGAAAACGCGCCCAGCGCCGATTCCATTCGCGCTTCGACATATCGAAGCAATGCCTCGGTCAGCGGAAACCCGATTGCTCGTGTGCCGATCAACATCTGTACACCTCCATGAGCCCGGATTTCGCATTTCCCGGCTCGTCTAATTAGTACGTTTCCCGTCATCCATAGGCAAATATGAAGTTTCCATGTGATACTTAGAGAAAGTCGATGTATACTCGGGCGGATGAAATGGCTTAACTTCAATCATCTCTACTATTTCTGGATGGTGGCGCGCGAGGGGAGCATCGCGCGGGCGGCGGAGGAGCTGCTGGTCTCCCAGCCGACGATCAGCGTCCAGCTCAAGGAACTGGAAGCCGCCGTCGGGCATGACCTGTTCCACCGCTCCGGCCGGGGGCTGGAACTGACCGATGCCGGGCGCATCGCCTTCAACTACGCCAATGAGATGTTCACGCTCTCGCAGGAGATGGCCAACGCGCTGGAGCATCAGCCGGCGGGGCGGCCGCTGCGGTTGTCGGTCGGCATCCTCGATGTCATCCCCAAGCCGCTGGTGACGCAACTGCTCGAGCCGGTCACACGTCTGGAGCAGCCGGTGCGGTTGATCTGTCGGGAGGACAAAGCCGACCGCCTGCTGGCGGATCTGGCTGCCCGGCGGACGGACATGGTGCTCAGCGATGCCCCGATCACGGCTGTTCAGGTGCAGGCGTTTAACCACCTGCTGGGCGAGTCGTCGGTGTCGTTCTTTGCGGATGAGAAGCTTGCCCGCCGGCTCAAGCCGGGATTTCCCAAGTCGCTCGACGGCGCGCCGGTGCTGCTGCCGACGGATCACACGCAGCTTCGGCGTTCGCTGAACGCGTGGTTCGACTCCAAGCGCATCCATCCAATCGTGGCGGGGGAGTTTGATGACAGCGCGCTGATGTATTGGTTTGGCCGATCGGGAGCCGGGGTATTTCCAGCGCCGTCGGTGATGGAATCGCGTCTGCGCCGCGAGCCGGGCGTGCGCATCGTCGGCAGGGTGGATGACGTGCGGGAGCGGTTCTACGCGATCTCGGCGGAGGCGAAGCTGAAGCATCCGGCGGTGCTGGCGGTCTGCGACGCGGCGCGGAAGGCGTTGGCGTCGGGGTAGAGGCGGTGAGACTGAGAGGGGCGTTGCGGCAGCTTGCGGTAGCTTGCGGCAGCGCGCACTGCCGCGTTTACAGGTGGGGCCGCAGCCCATAACTGCGTGGGATGCGGGCAATTCGGTAAAAAGTTGCAGGATGCGACGGCGGTGCGATACAATCTCTGATCGAACGTCGCCGCGCCGCAAGTGTTGGGCGCAGCCCGATTAAGATGCAACAGACGCGCCGCTCAAATCCTGTTGTCACCGCGCTTTACGTCAATGCAGCGCTGCTGGCGGTGCTGGTTGTTGTGATGCTGACCCGCGATAGCGGGCCTCTGGTATCGCCGGCGTACGCCCAGCAGCAGCCGCCGATCGCTGGTGGGTCGGGCATTTTCATCATGCCGGGACAGTTCTCGACCAACACCTGGGGCTGCTACCTGCTGGATGTCGACCAGCAGACGCTGGTGGCGTATCAGTACGTCCCCGGCGACAAGAATCTGCGTCTGGTTGCGGCTCGCAACTTCCAATACGATCGGCGGTTGCGCAACTTCAACACGGAACCGGCGCCGCAGGAGATCAACGAGCTGATCCAGAAAGAGATCAACCCGCCACGAACGGTGAACCCGGACATGGCGCCCCCATCCCCGGAAGGTCCAGGCAACTGAGGCACCGCACCCCCAAGAACACCAGGAGAACCGCACCATGATGGCCAAGATGTTCTACACGCTGGATGAGACGAAGGTCGCCCTTGGCAAGACCGAGGAAGAGGTCAAGCAACTGGCGCGGGAAGGGCGGTTGCGCGAGTTCCGCGACGGGCCGCGGCTGATGTTCAAAGCCGATCAGGTCGAAGCCCTGAAGGCT
Source organism: uncultured Phycisphaerales bacterium (assembly GCA_937904525.1). Taxonomy (GTDB): domain Bacteria; phylum Planctomycetota; class Phycisphaerae; order Tepidisphaerales; family Tepidisphaeraceae; genus CALEKX01. Next base: position 8,934 of record CALEKX010000146.1, on the reverse strand, counting down.
GAACTGGGCGGCGGTGGCGGCGATCAGATCGACCTTGGGCCGTCGGATACGGGGGCGCCGCTGGGGCTGGCGGATTCGCGCGGTGCGAGCGGTTCGGGTATCGCCCTGGTCGATTCCGGCACCGGCTCGGGCATGATGCAGATGAAGGAGGACACGGCCCTGGCAGCCGATCTGGGACTGAGCGGGTCGGTCAGCGGTGTACCGTCGCCCGGGCATATTTCGCCCGGCGGGTCGCAGGCTGGCGGGTCGGGCGCGGGTATCAGCGTCTTCGGGCCGGATGAAGTCGACAAAGCCGACCCGATGGCCCAGACCAACATCCAGGGTTCGATCCAGGATCAGGTGAACCTCGAAGGCGTGGGCTCGGGTTCGGGTCTGCTCGATCTGACGCGTGAGAGCGACGACACCAGCCTCGGCGCCGAGCTGCTGGACGAGATCGCCCCCAGCCCGGGGCGTGTCCAGCCGGGTGCTGAGACGCAGATGGCTGGCAGTGCTTCGCTGCCCGGTTTCGGCGGGATCGAAGCCGCCGGTCCTGCCCAGCAGCGGGCGGTTGGGGGCGCGCCGGTCTATGTCGAGGCAGCCGATCCGATGGCACCGGCTTTCGGCGGGGCGGCCCTTGGCGCGACGGCTGTCGTGCTGTTCGCGATGTTCGTGCTGTGCAGCGCGGTCGCGGGGTATCGGCCGGCGGTGCTGGATACGTTTGCCGAATACAGCCTCTGGGTGATCGCGGGGATCGGCCTGGTGGTGTCGATCATCTTCTTCGTGATCGGCCTGGTGATCGGCAAGGCGACGACCCGGTAACGGGCGCGTGGCCAGGCAACAGAAATCTGACTGAACGAAACGAAGGATCCCGGTCGGCGAACGGCTGGGATCCTTCGTTTTGTTTGGTGCGTTGCTTGAGGCGGCAGCGGAAGCACGCTCCCTGGGGCCGGTCGCGGGCTTCTCTACTGTTGTCACTGTGCGATCGGCTTCGGCAGGCAATAGCCTGCCCTACATCGGCTTGTGAGCATTTGTGTGGCGAGGGCAGGGTGGCGATCCCCTGGCTAGTGCTTGGTCTCGTCCGCATACTGCGCGCAGTTGCCTGCGAGGACTAGCGCGGCCGCTCGATGGAGGCAATCTCGGTGATTGGCAGGCGGAGGATGCCGAGCTGGGGGTCCTTGATGACCAGCTTGTCGCCGTCGAGACGCAGGTCGTTGGTGACGGCTCGGCCGGTGGCGAACTGCACCGTCGCATGGCGGGGATCCTGCTGCACGTCGTTGAGGACGACCGCCGTCAGACCGCTTTCGCGGTCGACCGCGCGGATGCCGAAGATGATCGAGTTCACCACAGCCGAGTCGTTGGTGATCTCGGATACCTCGCCCTGCAGCAGATCGCCGGCGACGATCACCCCGCGCCAACCGGGCGTAAGCTCGTCAGCCGTTCGGCTGTGGATGGGACCATAGAAGATGCGGGCGACGCGGCTGAGCGGGAACTGCCGCCGCTGGCCATCCTTGCTGCGGACGCTGACGTCGCTGGAGGAGACTTGCACATCACCCTGGATGATCGAGCCGTTGGTGAGCTGCACGCCGGGCTCGGTCGCCAGCATGGCTGTTGAGGCTGTGTGGACGACGATCTGGTCGAAGACGGCGGTCACCTTCGCTTTGGCATTGAGGGCGACGGCTGTCAGACCGGCGAGCAGCGGCTGATCGTCGCCGATCAAAGCCGAACCGGCTGGGGTCCACTCCTCCCCATCGTGGCTGTAGTAGGCGTTGACCATCGCCCCGGATCGCGACAGGCGAAGCCATACAGGCAGGGCGATCGGTTTCTCATTGTAGCTGCTGTCGCGTTCGCGCAGGCCGGAGGCGATGTACCACCCCTTGGGCCCTGAGCTCAGCAGCATCACATGCGGGCTCTCCTCGTGGATCGACCGACGGACGACCAGGCCGGCAAGCGGGATCGTATTGGGATCGTCGATCGACAGTTCGACGAGACGCGCGGTGAGTTGCTCATCCGGGCCAAGCAGCCGCGACATCAGCCCAAGCCGCTGCTTCTGGTCGAAGGTCCCCGTGCTGCCGACCAACGTGATGCGCCCATCCGCTTCGGTCACCTCGGGGATGGGCGTGTCGCCGACCCGTCCGATGCTCCATTGGCTGCCCAGCATCGGCTTGGGGGCATGGGTGATTAGGAGGCGCACCGGCGGCGAAGTGGCGATCATGCCCTGGCTGTTGGTCACGCGAGCGCGGATCTCGATCGGGCCAGCCACATCCGAGCGGATGACGGGATGGAAGGGCGGCGCGGTCGCTTCGCCGAGGACCTTCCGGCCGTCCTTGTCGATGATCTCGACCTTCCGGATCGTGCCGCGTCCCGGGTAGCAGACGACATGGATCGGCACGCCGTTGGTGAGGTCGATCTCGGCCTTGTCGATCGGCAGGATGATCGACGCGCGGGGCAGATCGGCTGGCGGATAGAGGTAGCCAGACGGCACCGGCGGGGACCAGTTGTGTTCGAGATTCCAGTTCAGCTCGACCTTCGTCCAGCCTTTGCCGCTGATGAACTCAACCCGGAGGTCGTAGGCGCGACCGGCTTCCCAATCGACGGTCGCCTTTTCAATACGCTCGTCGCCTTCGGTGTTGGGCCAGGTATCGGTGATCTTCTTGCCATCGAGCCAGATTCGGCCGTTGCCGGTCACGGAAATCGCGCCCTTGCCGCTCTTGGGCGGCTTGATCTGGCCGGTCCAGCGGATGGCGATCGTTTCGGACAGTGCCGGCGAGACCTCCGACGGCTTGGCCCAGTGGTCCTTGATCCATTCATCAAGGCGAACCATGACGCGTTGGCGCATCTCGGCATCGGAGAAGTACTCTGCCTTTAAGCCGCCGCTGCGCTGCGGCAGGCTCGCCAGTTCGAACTGCTCGAGCTTCTGCACGTAATCTTCCGGCGGCGCGAAATACTCAGCCGGGATCGGGCCGCCCGGCACCTGGTCGCCCGACCAGTGCAGACTGGCTTTGAAATGGCTGTCGTTCTGCTTGCTGATCTCAAGCTGGATGCGAACGGGCTTGCCGGCATCGAGTTCCAGTCCGGCGGCGTCACGCTGTTTGTCCGAGCCGAGGCGATAGCCGTCGATCTCGACGGATGCGAAGTTGTGCGGCGTGAAGCGATACCGCCCGCTGCGCGGGACGGTCAGAAAGCCGCTCAGGCGCGCCGTGTACGTCTTGGGCGTGAATGTGTTGGGCGAGGATCGCCCCCAATCGACGCTGGCGCCGGCTTCGAGAAGCGTCGTGTAAGTCCGCGTGTTGAAATCGCTGTCGGAGAAGAACTCCGCCAGCAGGCCCTGGCGCGGCACGATCTGGCTGGCGTCTGCCGAGGCGCTGTCATCGCCGCCGGTGCGGACAAGGCTGGCGATATCCTCAAGCTTCAGCTTGGCCGGGCCCTGGTCGGAGGTGACGAAGACGAAGCCGTCGGTGAAGCGCGCCTGGCCGACGATCCGCCGGCCGTCGTGCGTCTGGATGACGTCCGCCGACACGGCCGCCGCCGGCACAAGGCATCCAGCCAGGATCGTCAACAGTTGTCGCGCGAGCTTGTTCATCAACAGCATCATCCTCGATGTATATTTGTACGATTGCGGCGGGGGTGTGTTTAACGGCGCGTCGGTATGGGGCGCTATGATCGCCCAGCCAGCGACGCCTGGCAAGGCAGGGGGCGTCCGGTCTGCGGTCAACCGCTCGTGCGTCGCCCCAGCCGTTGCAGTAGCATGATTGCATGATGCAGGATCTGGCGGGTAAGCGCGTTACGGTCTACGGGCTGGGGCATTTTGGGGGCGGGATTGCTGTTTGCCGGTGGCTGGTGGAGCAGGGGGCCCGGGTGACGGCGGTGGACCGCCAATCAGCCGAGGCACTGGCTGACTCCGTCCAGCAGTTGAACGGTCTGGACATGACCTTCCACCTGGGGCGGGAGGATGAAGCCGACTTCACGCAGGCGGACCTGATCGTCGCATCGCCGGCGATAGCCCCAGCCAACCCCATGCTCGTGGCGGCGCGGGCGGCGAACGTCCCGATCACGACTGAGATCAAGCTCTTCGTTGAGCGATGCGCCGCCCCCATTGCTGCCGTGACCGGCACAAAGGGCAAGTCGACGACAACCGAGATGCTCGGTCGGATGCTCCGCGCCCGCTATACGACCTGGGTGGGGGGAAACATCGGCAAGTCGCTGCTGGCGGATCTGCCGAAGATCAAGCCCGATCACATTGTCGTGCTGGAGCTATCCAGCTACATGCTCGAGCACCTGCGGACGCTGCAGTGGTCGCCGCATGTGGCCGTCATCACGATGATCGCGCCCGATCACCTCGAATGGCACGGTTCGTTTGACGAGTACGTGCGGGCCAAGCGGACGATAGTGGAGTTCCAGACGGAGAAAGATTTCGTGCTGGCCAACGAGAACAGCCCGCCGGCTGTGCAGATTGCGTCGGCGTCGAAAGGGCGGCGGCTGCTGTTTGGGACGATCGGCCGGCGGCGGCTGGAGCTGGCGATCGCGGGCGAGCACAACCAGCTCAACGCCCAAGCCGCGCTGGCGGCGGCTGAGGTGCTGGGCGTGACCTGGGATGAGGCTCAGGCGGCTGTTCGCGATTTTGCGGGCCTGCCGCATCGCCTGCAGATTGTCGCGGATCGCAACGGCGTCCGCTGGTGCAATGACTCGATCGCGACGATCCCCGAAGCCGCGGTCGTGGCGCTGGAGTCGTTTGAGCCCGGGCGGGTGGTGCAGATCGTCGGGGGATGGGACAAGGGACTGGACATGACGCCGATGTGCCGGGCGCTGGCGGCGCGGGCCAAGGCGACGCTGACGATCGGCCAGACCGGCCCGGCGCTGGCAGCCAGGGTGCGAGAGATCAATCCGGATGCCACCGTCATCGAAGCCGGGGATCTGCCGACGGCTGTCACGCATGCCCGCGAGCTTGCGAAGCCCGGCGATGTGGTGCTGCTGTCGCCCGGCTGCGCCAGTTACGGGCAGTTCACGAACTTCCAGGAGCGCGGGGAGATGTTCGCGCGGCTGGCAAGTGAGGGGGCGTAATTGGGTTCGTCGGCGATAGAGCGACGAAAGGGAAGGGGTCTCCCGTTCATGTAGGGGCATATGGCAATGTGCCCCTTCAACGCCAACCGGCGCGCAGGCCCCGCATGGCGATTTGGGCAAAGGGTGCATTGCCATGCACCCCTACAGATCGCCGTCCCGCAGTCGTTACCGCAGGAGCGTGGCCGATCGGTCAGCACCGACGCTGACGATCTTAATCGGCGCGCCCATCAGCGTTTCCAGACGTTTGACGTACTGCTGGGCTTCCTTGGGCAGCTCCTCGAACTTGCGGCAGCCGGTGATGTTGCCGTTCCAGCCGGGCAGCGTCTCGTAGACGGGCTCGACTTCTTCGAGCATGTCCATGTCGGCACGGAAGGTCTCGATCGTCTGCCCGCGATACTTGTAGGCTGTGCAGATCTGGATGCGGTCCAGACCGCTAAGCACGTCCAGCAGCGTCAGCGCGATGTGCGTGATGCCCTGAAGCTGCACGCTGTAGCGCGTGGCCACGGCATCGAACCAGCCGCAGCGGCGGGGCCGCCGCGTCGTCGTGCCATACTCATTGCCGCGCTCGCGGATGTACTGGCCGATGTTGTTGTCCTGCTCGGTCGGGAACGGTCCGCCGCCGACGCGCGTGCAGTACGGCTTCATGATGCCGATGAAGTTCTGCACCACCTGCGGCGGGCAACCGGCGCCCTGATACAGCCCCAGGGCCGAGCAACTGCTGCTGGTCACGTAGGGGAACGTGCCGTGATCGATGTCCAGCAGGGCGGCGTGCGCGCCTTCGAAGACGATGCGTTTGCCCTGCTTCCAAAGGTCGATCAGGATCGTGCTGGTGTCATCGACGAACGGCTTGATGCGGCGGCCGTAGTCGCGGTAGGTCTCGAAGACGGCTTTCCAGTCGATCGGCGGCGCGTCGTACAGGACGTGGAAGACCTTGTTGCGGTCGCTGATGATCCGGCCGATCTTGTCCTCAAGCCGCTTCTCGTTGAGCAGATCGGCGACGCGGATGGCCGTATTGCGGTGCATTTTGTCGGCATAGGTCGGGCCGATGCCGCGACGCGTCGTGCCGATGCCGCCGTCCTCGGCTGCCTGCTCGCGCAGGGCGTCTTCCTGCTTGTGGTAGGGCATGACGACATGCGCCTTGTAGCTGATGCGCAGGTTGGCCGGGCTGATGGCGATGCCCTTGCCGAGGAACTCATCGATTTCCTTGAACAGCGCCTCGGGATCGAGCACGACGCCGTTGCCGATCAGGTTCATCGTTCCGTCGCGGAAGATGCCGACCGGGAGCAGATGCGTTGAATGCTTCTTGCCGTTGATGACGACGGTGTGGCCGGCGTTGGCGCCGCCGCAATAGCGGACAACCACCTCGGCATGCTCCGTCAGGAAGTCAACGATCTTGCCCTTGCCCTCATCACCCCATTGCAGACCGACAACAACCGAATTACCTGGCAGAAAGGACATAGCTGCTCGTGCGAAGTAGCGGGTTTGTGCGACTCTCGGAGGTAGCGACCGCTGCCTCCGCACCAAAGAGGCGAAAGTATGACGCCCCGCGAGGGGTGTCAACATCCCCGCCTCGCCGCCAGCCCGGCTGGATGGCCAATCCGCATTTTTCCATATCCGGGAAATTAGGCGCTGCTAGCATGATCCCCATCCCGTAGACTTGCAGTTTGAGGAACTCGCCCGTGGTGCCGGCGGGGCAATGAGCCCGGAAAGCGGGAGGCGGCTCGTTGCGGGCAAGGAGGAGCCGTGTCCCACTATTGCGGTTGCAGCCAGTCCCAGGTGCCGCGCGCAGCGCCGCACCCTCGCCGCAGCCTATTCTCTCACAGGACATGAGTACCTACGAATGCAGTTCGATTACTGCTTAGAGAAGCTGCCGGTTGCGGCTTTTGTCTGCGATGCAGAAGGGCTGATTACCTTCTTCAACGCCGCCGCCGTCAAAGCGTTCGGGCGCACACCCCACCTTCACGATCCCGCCGATCGGTTCTGCCGGTCTGTCCCCATGTACCACCCGGATGGCACCAGGGTGGACCATGAGCACAGTTGGATGGCTGAGGCACTGGGCGAAAACCGCGAGCTGCTCGACCATGAGGTGATCATCGAGCGGCCCGACGGCACGCGCAGCACGATGCTCGCCCACGCCAATCCCTTGCACGATGACGAGGGCCGCGTCGCCGGCCTGGTCAATGTCCTGGTCGACATCAACCAGCGCCAGCAGGCGACCGAGGCGATCCGCGAAGCCCATGACGCGGCTGAGGCCCTCAATCGCGCCAAGGACCGATTTCTCGCGGCGCTCAGCCATGAGCTGCGCACGCCGCTGTCGCCGGTCCTGATGATCCTCAGCAATCTCGAAGAAGATCCCGATCTTCCCGAGAAATTCCGCGACGAGGTCACGCTCATGCGGCGCAATATCGACCTCGAAGCCAAGCTCATCGACGACCTGTTGGACATCAGCCGCGTCATCACCGGCAAGTTGCGGCTGGACATGCATCCGGTCAGCATCCACGGCAAGATCCAGAACGTCATCCGCAACAGCCTCAGCGAGCTGAATCGCCGGCATCTGCGGATCGTCACCGAACTCAACGCCGAACCCGACCAGATTGTCGCCGATCCAGCCCGTTTGCAGCAGGTGTTCTGGAACCTGCTTCGCAATGCAGCCAAGTTCGTGCCGGATGATGGGGAGATCCGCGTTCGTACCTGGATCGAAGCCGGCGAGCCGCCGCACATCTGGATCGAAGTGCAGGACAACGGCATCGGCATCGAACCGGAGGTGTTGCCGAGGATCTTCGATGCCTTTGAGCAGGGCTCACCCGAAGTGACGCGGCAGTTCGGCGGCATGGGGCTGGGCTTGGCGATCGCCCGGACCATCGTGGAGATGCACGGGGGAACGATCGAAGCCCATAGCGAAGGGACGGGCAAGGGAGCGACGTTCCGCGTCAACCTCCCGATGAACATCCATCGCCCGGTTCCCGTTGCCACCAAACCGCAGCCGCCGGGCTTGGAAAGCATCCCGAAGGTGCGCCTGCTGCTGGTGGAGGATCACAAGGACACCGCCAACGTCCTCCGCCGCCTGCTGGAACGCGAAGGCTATCAGATCCGCGTGGCCAACAGCGCATCCGAGGCGTTGCAAATGCTTGAAACAGAAGCAGTTGACGTCGTCATCAGCGATCTGGGGCTGCCGGATCGGACGGGATATCAACTTGTTGCGGAGATTCGGGAGCGACATCGCGGCCTGAAGGCCATCGCCTTGAGCGGGTATGGGATGGAAGACGACATCCACCGGAGCCTGTCGGCGGGGTTTGTCGATCACCTGGTCAAGCCCGTTCGGCCCAGCCAGCTCAAACGTGTGCTGGCGCAGGTCGTCTCCGGCAACCATGAACGCATCCGGTCCTGACGGCCCGGGCCTTGGGAGACCTCCCGCCTCTTTCCACCCAACGATATCCGCAAGCCTTCCCTGGGCGACAAATCATCGCCCTTGGGCAATTCTTCACCAACCAGCGACAGTAACCCGGGTTCCGGTTTGAGCTAGGTTCCCCCAGACGGTATACTGGTCATCTATCCGTCAACAGCGGCTGCCGCCGCAGACCCGTCGATACTGAGGAACCATGGCGCAAGTACTGCTGGAAAAAGTCACTAAGATCTACCCGGGCGGCGTCAAAGCGGTCGATGCGATCGATCTGCACATTCAGGATCAGGAGTTTATCGTCCTGGTCGGTCCGTCCGGTTGCGGCAAGAGCACGACACTCCGCATGGTCGCGGGCCTGGAGGAGATCAGCGGCGGGACGATCCGCATCGGCGACCGCATCGTCAATGACGTCGCCCCCAAGGATCGCGACATCGCCATGGTGTTCCAGAACTACGCCCTGTACCCGCACATGACGGTGTACAAGAACATGGCGTTCG
>CALEKX010000145.1 GCA_937904525.1 uncultured Phycisphaerales bacterium | reverse complement strand
TTGGACGTACGAAAAGGACCCCCCGCCCTGTCGAATCCCGCCCGCCGCTGGAGCGGAGGTGGATTTGCAGCGTGTAGGTCGCCCCGGGCTGATGGCGGCTGAGCGCCAGCCGATACAGATTATTGACATGCTGCCAACCGCTGGTGCCCTTGTGCTGGTCGCGCGAGACCTCCACCCCATCCGCCAGCAGCACGGCTGACTCGATCTCCACACCATGGTTACCCCGCTGGTACTGCGGGATGACCAGGTACTCCCCCGGCCCCTTCACGTGAGCCGTCAGGTCGATGCTCAGCACCGATCCCTGCTCGGACATCTGAGCCGGCGCCCACTGCCCTACCGTCATGCCCCCCAGGTCTGGATCAGGCACGTATCGCACGCTCAGATCGTCCAGCACGGCAAGATGCTGCGCCAGCCGCGGCTGAAAGGCCTGCCAGCTCCGCGCCGCCTTCGGTGACCAGGCAATCTCCGACACCACCGCCACGCGCGGGAACAGCCGCTCATCCACCTTGTCCAGCGGACACTCCCAATTGCACGCATGCGCGCCGAGGATGCGATCCTGCAAATCACCTGCAAGCTCGGCGGGCATCGGCTCAAACTCATAGATCGTCTTCAGCGGCTTGGGCAGGTCGAGGTACAGATGGCTGAACGGCACGACCACAGCCTGATGCCCATGCTGAGCTGCCAGGGCTGCCGGGTTCTCCGGCACCTGCTTCTTGGCCCAGTAGTCCATGCCGCCCTTGTAGTGCCACTGCATCACAACGGCCCCCTCGGGGTACTGTCCACGCCATGCGAGATCGTCCCAGAGGATGGGCGTTCGGCCGAGCTTCACGACCTCGGCTGAGAGGCGACGCATCAAGTCGCGATACAGGAGGTATCGCCGCTTGTCGCCAGCCGAGTTGGCGTAGAGCGCTCGCAGCTCATCCGTATCTTCCGATTCGAGGTTGGCCGACTGCAGGCGCTGCTGGCAATCCGGGCACTGTGCCCACGCCCGTCCCCAGTACTCGTCGCCGCCGATGTGGATATAGGGCCCGGGAAACAGCTCAGCCACCTCGGCGAGGATCTGCGCGAAGACCTCGACTGGCTCATCGCGACCCGCGCACAACTCAGTCCACTCATGGCTGCCGGGATGCGGGTTGTTTCGGCAAAGCAGTTGTGGCAATACAAACGCGGAAACGGTCGAGTGAGCCGGCACATCGATCTCGGGGATGAGCAGGACATGGCGGCTGGTCGCATAGGCGACCAGTTCGCGGATGTCGTCCTGCGTGTAGAACCCCGGATCATTGCGGTCGCGCGCCATCGGCGGCCATTTGGCGGCATCGGTCAGGTCGGGAAAGCGGCGGATCTGAATGCGCCAGCCCTGATCGTCCGTCAGGTGCAGATGCAGACGGTTCATCCGATGCAGCGCCAGCAGGTCGATGACCTGTTTCACTTTGTCGACGGGGATGAAGTGCCGCGCTGGATCGAGCATCACGCCGCGCCACGCGAAACGCGGGTGGTCGGTGATCGTGACATGCCGCAGGCTGCGGGTGTCATCGAGGTGATGGAGCAACTGGCGGAGCGTCTGCGTACCGTAGAACACCCCGGCTGGGCTGCCGCCAATGATGCGGATGCCCTGCGCGCCGATGGTCAGGCGATAGCCCTCTGCGCCCAGATCCTCGCTCGGTTCGACCGACAGGCCGATCGATCCCCCCTGCTCAGCCAGGCGCGCATCGAACTGGAGGGTCTGTCCGATCTGCTCGATGAAGACCTCGGCTGAGCCGCGGGAGGCGGCGTCCGCCTGGATGAGGAGCGTTTGTGGCAGTCGATAGCTCCCCTGCTCGAACCGCACATCCACCGGCTGGGGGATGACGGGGAATGCCGATGCGGCGGGCTGTGCAAATGCGGGCACTGCGGCCACACTGACCACCATCACCGCGCATACCCACATCCAGCCGAACCTGCGCGCAAACCAGTTCATCCCAACTCCTTTGAAAAGACCGACCTGCATGGCGCGATCTCGCTCACGGGCTGGCAGCCCGTGCCGCGTGAGGCGCTCAATCCCCCGGCAGGTTCACCCAGTAGAACAGATCATTGCCGGCGCTGAACGGCTCCAGCTCGTCCCAACTGAACCAGGCAGCCGAACCGTCGAGCTGCAGCGAGTTCTGCCCCCTGGGCTTCACGCCAAACGAATCGGGCAGATCGTGCCCGCAGTAGGTGTTCGTGGACACCTTGTAGAACGTGAGGCACGCCCAGATCGTCCAGTCCGGGCGGCCCTGGCCCAGACGCCTGACCAGGCGCGGCCCGACCGTCGTATTGCCTTTGTCAGCCGTGTACTGGTAGCTCATCCGCCCCGTGCCGGGTTGACGCTGCGGATCGAGCCGCATCTCGCTGGGACACCACAGCCACTGGCGGCCGGTCAGATAGCGGTCGGCGAAATCGACCATGATCTGCGGCTTCTCATGCGCATAGCCGGTATACGGATTGGCGTTGGGGGACCGGCTGAGCATCACGCCGTCGTTGTCATGCGCATACATCTGCGTCGCCAGGCCGATCTGCCGTAACTGCGACAGACACTCCACCTGCCGTGCGCTGGCGCGCGCCTTCTGCAGCGCAGGCAGCAGGATGGCCATGAGGATAGCGATGATCCCGATGACCACGAGCAGCTCCACCAGTGTGAAGGCAGCGACTCTACCCGTGGATGACAGCGAACGACGACATGACGTGTAACGCATGATGTGATCCTCGCGCGGCTGAGGGCAACATCACATTCCTCCTCAGCGCTGCGCAGATACGTCCTGAGACTCCCTGCCAGCCGGGCTTACGTCCGGCGGCAATACTGATACTGGAGAAGCGATTGGTTCAAGAGCCGGTTCTGTCGTACTGACACGTCCCCACACCCGCAGCAGGAACACCGCTGCGAGGACGGCTACCACCGTCAGGATGGCTGCGGGAACGTAGTTGCCATAAAGCCAATATCCCGTCGCAAACAGCGCACTGTATACGGCAAAGCAGCCAGCCACCATGCACAGGATGCCCAGCGGCACGGTCCAGCGAGCGCCCGGCTGCTCGATCGGGTCGCCATCCGCCTCGGCTGCGCGGATCACTGCCCGCCAGCCCGGCCCGCCCGGGCGCGTGCGGCGATAGAAGGACCGAAGCGTCCGCTCATCCGTGGGCGGTGTCAGCAGCGTCACGAGCACCCAGGCCACAGTCGTGATTCCCACGCCCGTTACCAGCTTCAGGTGATCGGACCAGTCGACATTCTGGAAGATCACCGCCACGACAAACGACACGATCATCGCCGTCAGCTCGCTATAGGCGTTCACGCGCCACCAGAACCAGCGCAGGATGAACAGCAGCCCCGTTCCCGCGCCGATCTGCAGCAGAATGTTGAAGCCCTGGAGGGCGTTCTCCAGCCACAGGGCCAGGACGGCCGCCAGCACCATCAGCACCGCCGTCATCACGCGACCCAGGCTCACCAGCGTTCGCTGGTCGGCGTTCGGATTCACGAATCGCAGCCAGACGTCATTGACGATGTACGACGATCCCCAGTTCAGGTGCGTCGAGATGGTGGACATGTACGCAGCCACCAGCGACGCGACCACCATCCCGAGCATCCCCGCAGGCAGGAACGTCAGCATGGCTGGATAAGCCATGTCATGGCGCACCACGCCTTCAGGCAGATGCGGAAACGCCGCCTTCAGCGAGGCCAGATCCGGGAATACGATCAGCGACGCCAGCGCCACCACGATCCACGGCCAAGGCCGCAGGGCGTAGTGCGCGACGTTGAAGAAGAGCGTCGCGCCCGTGGCATGCCGCTCATCCTTCGCCGCGAGCATGCGCTGGGCGATGTACCCACCGCCCCCCGGCTCGGCACCGGGGTACCACACGCTCCACCACTGCACCGCCAGCGGCACGATCAGCACCGACAGCAACATCTCCTTGTTGCTGAAGTCCGGCAGCATCGACAGGCGGCCAACGACATTTGGATGGTGCATCAGATTGCTCAGCCCGCCGACATCAGGATGATTCAGCGCCACCACCGCGGCTGCGATCGATCCGGTCATCGCGATGATGAACAGGATGAAGTCGGTAACGAGCACGCCCGTCAGCCCGCCCATGGCGCTGAACGCCACTGTCACACCCCCGGCGATGACCACCGTCCATAGCGGCGACAGGCCGAACATGACGCCGCTGATCTTGATGGCTGCCAGCGTCACCGTCGCCATGATGACGATGTTGAAGAACACGCCGAGATAGATCGCCCGGAATCCGCGCAGGAACGCAGCCGGCTTGCCGCTGTAGCGCAGCTCGTAGAACTCCAGGTCGGTCGTCACGCCCGCGCTGCGCCACAGCTTCGCGTAGACGAAGACCGTGAGCATCCCGGTCAGCAGGAACGCC
>CALEKX010000144.1 GCA_937904525.1 uncultured Phycisphaerales bacterium | reverse complement strand
CCGCCATGCGTGTCATGGTGGCCCCCACGCTGATCCCACCCCCTGAAGACAACAGTCCGTATTTCCTGAGATCCGGCAATGGCGACAGCAATGGCCATAGCCAATCCGCTGATTCCAATTGAAAGGCCCGTAAGGACATGAGTTCGACCAACACGCCCGTGTCGGCTGCCGATGCGCAGCATGCAGCCATCGGTGTGGGCAGCAAAGATGTCGCCTATCCCACGACGCACCCGGAGGCCCAATGGTTTCCCAAAGCCGGCTTGGGACTGTTCATCCACTGGGGCATTGCATCGGTCCACGGCGGACTGGACCTCTCCTGGGCGATGATGGCCAACACCGGCTATGACACGGGCGTCGACTACCAAAACAAGCTCTCGCCCGAAGAGTACTGGAAGCTGGCGGATGGCTTTCGTGCCGAGCGATACAATCCCGAGCCGTGGATCGCCGCAGCCGCAGCCGCCGGCTGCCAGTATGCCGTCCTCACGACCATGCACCACGACGGCTACACCCTGTGGCCGACGAAGTACGGCGAGCTGGGCGTGCACACCCATCTTCAGGGCCGCGATCTGGTCGGTCCGTATGTCGAAGCCTGCCGTAAGTATGGGCTGAAGGTAGGCTTGTATTACTCCCCGCCGGACTGGTACTTCGACCGAAAGTACATGAGCTTCAACTACGGCAGCAATCTGCCGGATCGCTTCCCCGGCCGGCCGGCCTTCGACACGAAGCATCAGCCGGTCGAGCTGGAGCCGATGCCCGAGGAGCACATCCGCCGCAGGAAGCAGTGGTATCTCGGCCGCATTGAGGAACTGCTCACGCGCTATGGCCGCGTGGACCTGCTGTGGCTCGACGGCGGCGGCCGCGACACGGCTGTCCGTGACCTGGCCCGCAGCATTCAGCCGCACATCGTGCTCAACAATCGAAGCTGCCCCGGCGACTACACGCACAGCGAATGCCGCCTGCCTAACGCGCGACCGGCTGCCTGGTTTGAGACCTGCCATTGCTGGCAGTCCTCCAACGTGCCCAGCCCGCACGGCGGCATGGTCGATTTCTGGGGCTATCTGAGATTTGAGCAGTACAAGTCAACCGCCTGGATGCTGGAGACGCTCGTGCGCCTTCGCGCCTGGGGCGGCAACCTACTGATCAACGTCGGCCCACGCCCCGACGGCGAACTGCCGCCGGTCGTCTACCAGCGCCTCGCCGAGACCTCGATGTGGATGAACCACAGCCGTGAGTCGGTCATCGGCGCAGAAGCCGGTACCTGGCCTGAGAAGTGCAACGTCCCCATGACGCGCAAGGGCAATCGCACCTACCTCCACCTGCTGCCCGACTGGACTGGCACGGTGGAAGCGCAGGAGATGCCCCAGCCGACAGCCGTCCGCCTGCAGCGCACCGGCGAACCCCTCACGTTCGAATGGACCAATCAGACGCTGCGCCTCACAGTCCCGGATGCGATGCGCACTGAACTTGTGGATGTTGTGACGGTAGAACACGCGTGAAGTACATCTTCCTGGTCAGCTTCGTCGTGCTGTCGATCGCGGGTATCGCCCTCACGCTCACACGTTCGGACGTGGTGGGCGACAAGCCCATCGTGTACTGGCAGACCCAGCCCAGTCCCGAGGCCCGCAATCGCGCCCAACTGTTCCGGCAATGGCTGGCTGAGAACGGCCGGCCGGACATCGATCTGCGCATTGATCCGACGTCCCCCAATCTCAGCAAGACGATCATCCAGGGCGTCTCGGGCGTCGGCGGCGATCTGATCCAGATCAACATCGGCGCCGATCTGACCTACCTGCAGGAGATCGGCATCCTCGAAGATTTGACCGATGCCGCGCTTGAGCACGGCTTCGACACCAGCACCTTCGCCTCGCGCGCGGTGTCGGAGACGACCGTCAACGGCCGGCAGTATGCCTATCCGTTCCAGCTCTACGTCCTGCTGCTGTACGTCAACAAGACGACGTTCGAGGAGCTGGGTTTGCCGCTGCCGCCGAAGCAGATGAATTTCGAGACGTTCGAACGTCTCGGGCGCGAGTTTGTCGAGCGAGCCAATCCCCCCGGCCAGCCGCACCGGCGATTCTTCGCCGAATCGGTCAACTACAACACCATGCGCCGCAGCCTCGGGCTGGACGTCTTCAACGAGACGCTTACCGCGTGCGTGCTGGACGACGCCCGCTACGAGCGCGTACTCGAGCTGATCCACCGATGGACCTACGACCTGCGGATTCTTCCCTCGGCAGCCGATATCTCCTCCTTCGCGGCGACAGGCGGAACCCCCTTCGGCCCGCGCCTCTATCAGTTCAAGGAAGGCAACATCGGCATCATCGGCGGCGGCAACTACCTCATGGGCGCGATGCGGCAGCTCGGAACGATCGAGCTGGCTGTGATCCATCAGCCGGCGGAGGAGTTCCCCAATGCCCTCTTCGGCGCCGGCATGCTCGCGATGTATCGCGGATCGAAGAACAAGGCAGCGGCGTATGAGTTCCTGCGCTTCGTCGCCAGCTCGACGTGGAACCAGTCGGTCGCGAAAGTCGGCGACGGCATCCCAGCCAATCTGCAGTATGCTTACGATCCCGATTTCCTCGACCCACCCAACTACCCCAACGAAGCCGGCTGCAACATCGTCTTCGTCGAGGCCGTGGAACTGATCGGCGTGCCGTACTCCTACAGCCCATTCGTCCCCTTCTCCATCAGCAACAAGATCGACAACGACGCCTATCAGCAGTTCATGGCGGGCCGCATGAGCGCCAAAGATGCCGCCCGGCGCGCCACCGAGCTGATCAACCGCGAAATCGAGCGGACGCTCCGCGATCGTCCGGCGC
Organism: uncultured Phycisphaerales bacterium; assembly: GCA_937904525.1. Classification (GTDB taxonomy): domain Bacteria; phylum Planctomycetota; class Phycisphaerae; order Tepidisphaerales; family Tepidisphaeraceae; genus CALEKX01. Next base: position 19,819 of record CALEKX010000144.1, on the reverse strand, counting down.
TTCGCGAGGAGTACGAACGGCGCCTCGAACGTCAGAAGGAAATCGATCGTCTGCGCAGCGAGGGAAAACCCGTCCCCCTCGAGTGGATCGATAATCCGTTCCACCGTCACTACTACCAGTTCAAAGGATGGGTCGCGCCATGAGTAACTTGCCGCTGCAGCGGCGGCGACAACGCCGCAATTTCATCCATGGGATCGGCTTCCTGGCGCCTAACCTGCTGGGGTTCCTCGCGTTCACGCTCATCCCCCTGCTGTTGAGCCTGTTCATGGCCTTCAGCAACTGGGACCTGCGCCTGCACAACATCTTCGTCCGCGAGCCGCTGCGCTTTGTCGGCCTGGATCAGTTCCGCACGCTGCTGGAGCAGAAGGACTTCTGGAAGTTCCTGGGCAACACGCTGTTTTTGATGATGGGCATCCCGCTGACGATCATCGGCAGCCTGATGGCGGCGATCCTGCTCAGCCAGGATTTCCGCGTCGCCAGCGGCCGGCGGCTGATCTATCTGATCGCCGGCGTTCTGCTGATCGGCTCAACTGTCATCCTGGCGCTCGCGGGCGCGGGGGCGACGGGAATGGTCCTCCTGATGTCGGGCGTCGTCTGCCTGGTGCTGATCGGCGGCATGGCAGCCGGTTCGACCGTCTACCGCACGCTCTTCTACGTGCCGCACTTCACGGCCGGCGTCGCGGTCTTCCTGCTGTGGAAAAAACTCTACAGCCCCCAGGGCGGGCCGGTGAACAACTTCCTTGCCCCGATCCTGGATGGCCTGGCTGGCTTCGTCCGCGTGCTGCCGGCCCACTCGGACATGGCGATGCTCATCGCCAGCCGTGTGCTGATGCTCGGGCTGCTGCTCCTCGGCCTCAATGTCGCCCGCAAGCAGTGGACGCAGGGCGATTGGGGCACGATCCCGATCGTGTTGGGGCTAATCCTGCTGGGGCTGCCGGTCTGGTACACGCCCCGATGGGGCGCGGTGCCGGCGATCGATCAGTTCTTCCCGCTGGCAGCCGGAGTTGTGCTGCTGGTGCAGATCGTTCTGGCCTTGCGCGTCACGCGCATGCCTTGCCCGCTGGATGAGGGGATGGGCAACGCGCTGGTGCTGTCAGCCCTGCTGATGACGCTGCAGTTCGCGCTTTTGGGGCTGGGCAATGTCGGCTTTCACCTGCCGCAGATGGCCGCCGACGGCCTCGAGCCGCCGAAGTGGCTTAACGAATATCACTGGGCCAAGCCCGCCATCATGATCATGTCGATCTGGGCGTCGATCGGCTCGAACAACATGCTGCTCTACCTGGCCGGCTTGAGCAACGTGCCGGTTGAACTGCAGGAGGCCGCCGACATCGACGGCGCAACGCGCTTCCAGCGGTTCTGGCATGTCACCTGGCCGCAGCTCGCGCCGGTGACGTTCTTCATCGTCATCATGAGCGTGATGGGCGGCCTGCAGGGCGGGTTTGAGATGGCCCGCGCAATGACCGCCGGCGGCCCGGCTGGGGCGACCACCACCCTCAGCTACTTCGTTTACACCGAAGCCTTCGAGAACGGCCGGATGGGATACGCATCCGCGATTGCCTGGGTGCTGTTTGCGATGGTGTTCCTCATCACGCTGTTCAACTGGAAATTCGGAAGCCGCTATGTCAACGACTGACATCCCGCTCAAACCGTCACGCCGTCGTGTCTGGCGCACGACCTGCGCGCGCGTGACGCTGCACGTCACCGCATGCGTGCTGAGCGTGCTGATCATCCTGCCGTTCATCTGGATGGTGCTGACCAGCCTTAAGACACTGGCCGAAGTTGACGCACCGGCCTGGATGCCGGCTGTGTTCCAGTGGCGCAACTATGTCGACGTGTTTCACGTCATCCCCTTTGCGCGTTTCTACGCCAACAGCCTGATCGTCGCGGGATGGGCGACGCTGTTGCAGGTAATGACCAGCGCGATGGCGGCGTTCAGCTTCTCGCGCATCCAGTGGCCGGGACGGGACAAGATCTTCATGGCCTATCTGGCGACGATGATGCTCCCGGGGCTTGTGATGGTCGTTCCCAACTACCAGATCATGATCGAGCTGCGGCTGGTCGATTCGCTGATCGGCCTGGTGCTGCCCGGGGCATTCAGCGCCTTCGGCACGTTCCTGCTGCGGCAATTCATGCTCTCGATCCCGACGACCATCGACGAAGCGGCTGAGATCGACGGCGCCAGCCGATGGCGGATTTTCTGGGACATTATCCTGCCGCTGTCGCGCCCGGGGCTGATCGTGCTGACGATTTTCTGCTTCATCGGCACGTACAACAGCTTCTTCTGGCCGCTGGTGATGCTCCGCTCGACGGAGAACTTCACGCTGCCGGTCGGCTTGCTCTTCTTCGATTCGCAGCACGGCTCGGCAACGCACCAGCTCATGGCTGCCGTGACGATGTCGGTCATCCCAGCCATCTTCCTGTTTATTTTCCTGCAGAAGCATCTGGTGCGCGGCATCCAGCTCGGCGGCGTCAAGGGATGAGGCCATGCCGCTTCCCTGCCACCGACAGCGCACCCGACGTGCTCCCTGCCGGCTAGCGCACCGGATCCCAGGGATCGTTCGTCCGCACCAGCCAGTCGTTGAGCATCCCGACCAGCTCGCGCTCGACATCGGGATGGCGATCGAGATGGTTCTCCAGCTCCAGCGGATCTTCCTGCAGATCGCCCAGCCAGCGCCGCTCGGTCGGGCCGTTGTCGCCCGCTTCACGCCATACGACGAGCTTCCAGCGATCCGTCGTCACCCCGCGCTCACCGAGCTTCGGATCATCCAACTGCGGACGCATGTACAGCGCGGACTTCGGCCGCGGACCCGAGCCCGTCATCACCGTCCGGCTGTAGTCGACGCCCTCCACGCTGCGCGGAATGCGATCGCCCAGGCCCATCATGCTGAGGATCGTCGGCATAAGGTCAGCCTGCGACACCAGCAGATCGTCGCGCCGCGGCGCAATCCGCCCCGGCCAACGCATCAGCAGCGGCACGCCGTAGGACTCCTCCCAGTGGACGGTTTTGCCCACCAGGCCGTGGCTGCCCATCATGTCGCCATGGTCCGACGTAAACACGACCAGCGTGTCGTCGGCCAGCCCAAGCTCATCCAGGCAATCGAGAATCCGCCCGAACTGCGCATCGACCGCCGTCACGGCTGCGAAATACGGCTTGGCCCATTGCATCACGTCGTCGACGCAGCCGCCGCCGACATTGCCGCGCGTCAGGAAGTCAGCCGATTCGCGATCGGCGTAGACGGCCAGCGCTTCCTCAGGAATCAGCGTGTACGGCGGATGCGGCGGATTCCACGAGATAAACAACGCAAACGGCTTGGCTGGATCGCGCTGCGCGCCGCCCTCGTTGCGCAGGTAGTCGAGCGCGACGTCGGTCTCATGCGTGAGCGACCACTGCTCGACCGTCTTTTGCTGGTCGCGCGGGGCATCGCCCACCCAGTACGACGGCTGCAGATGCTTGTTGTTGCACCCGTTGGAGTACCAGAAATCGATGCCATGCCGCCGCTCCGGGGGCGTGTATTCGTTCCACCACTGCCCCTCGCGGGTCGGCTGACCGACATACGGCTCGTGCGGCGCTTCCAGATGCCACTTGCCGATCCAGCCGACGTTGTAGCCCGCCCGGCTGAGCACGTCCGTGAAGCAAACGGTGTCTGCCCGCAGCTCCATCCCGGGGCGGCCCGAATGGCAATTGCCCAGCACGCCGTTGCCGTACGGATACTGCCCCGTCAGCAGGCTCGCGCGATACGGGCTGCACACCGGAAACGTGCTGACCGCGCGCGTGAACAACGCCCCCTCGGCTGCGAAGCGGTCCAGCCGGGGCGTGAGCACCGGATCGGCATTCAGACACCCCATCGCCTGCCGACGGTACTGATCGGGAAAAACAAAAATGAGGTTCGGTGCTTTGGCGCTCATCGGGCCTCCACAGCGTCAAGGAACGAATGCTTCCACAAATCCAGCGCGCCACTCCCGGCGCCAAAGAGAAACGAGGTGTGCTTGCTTCCAGTATAGTTGCAGTTGTCATTTCGTCAACCACAGCTTGACATCGCGGAGGCCCCAGATCACGACGTCGCCCCACACTTTCCTTCGTCGCTACGTCGCTTCGCCGCTTCTGCGCACAAAAAAAGTGTCGTCGAACACAAGTCCGACGACACACTGATCTCTGTCCCGCGCGGATGCTACGGCGCGATCACCGTCACTGCGCCTGAGACTCGCTCGGCCCGATCTCCTTCTGCGCCGGCGGCGACTGCGATTCGCCTTCGGGCGACATCGCGATTCCCTGCGACGCCAGGAAGTCCGCCAGCGCAGCCTGCTCGAGGTTCTTGCGCTCCAGCTCCTTCTCGCTGACATGCTCCAGATCGACGATGTCACGCGCCAGCCGCGCCTTGCCGGCGCTGGTCTCGTAACGCTTCTGCAGCACTTCCTCGACCGTGCGCATCGTGTCGCCCAGATCGCCGACCTTGAACGCCACGCTCGACAGCGCCCCAGCCGCTTCGGCTTGCGCCTCCTTGATCTTCACCTGCGAAAGCTGGTTCTCCAGCCGGCGGAGCTTGTCCTCGAATTCGCGCTGCGCCACCTTTGCCTGACGGAGATTGGCCTGATAGGCCTCTTCGGTCTCCGCCAGCTCGGCTGTGTCGTTGCTCAGATCACTCTTCAGTTCCTGCAGCTCGCGTGCGAGGCTGCCTGCCAGTTCCAGGTTGCCGGCGCGATGATTGGCCAGAATTCGCCGCTCCAGGTCCTGCGCCCGCTGGGTCTTGGCCTTGATCTGCGACTTCAGCCGCTCGGCAACGCCCGCCATCCGCGCCAGCGCCTGGTTGTAGGCGGTCATCTTTTCGCGGAACTCCTGCCGCGCCGCCTCCATCAACGCCTCGGGGCTGCGCGATTCCAGCCCGCTGACGAATCGTGAAAAGAAACCCTTGAACAGCCGGCCGATGCGAGCAAACAGTCCCATGTGCCTTCCTTTCCCCTGTGAATTCGAAGGGAATCCTGCTGATCCGCGATTATACGATCCCGCCGCCTGCCCACCAGCAGAAATGCCGTGCATCGTCTGCCTTGTTCACCTGGCGCTGCACCGATATAGTCAGCCGGATTATCCTCTCGAGAGGGAACGCCCCACCCATGGCACCACTGGTTGTAGAAAATGTCACCAAGTCGTTCCGTCAGGGCGACCGCCAGGTGAGGGCACTGGACGGCGTCAGCCTTGAAGTGGCTGAGGGCCAGTTCCTGGCGATTATGGGCGCCAGCGGATCGGGCAAGAGCACGCTCCTGCACCTCATGGCCGGGCTGACCCGCCCGGATGAAGGACGCGTCCTCATCCAGGGGACCGACATCAGCCGCATGAGCGATCGCAAGCTGACGCTCTTCCGCCGGCGTAACATCGGCCTGGTTTTTCAGGCCTTCAACCTGATCCCGACCCTCACAGCCGAGCAGAATATCGCCCTGCCGCTGATGCTCGATGGTGTCCCGGCCCGGCAGGCGACTGCGCGCGTCGCCGAGCTGCTGGAGATCCTCGGCATCGCGCATCGCAGCACGCATCGCCCCGACGCCCTCAGCGGCGGTGAGCAGCAGCGTGTCGCCATCGGCCGCGCGCTGGTCGGCAATTCCGCCCTCCTGCTGGCGGACGAACCGACAGGCAACCTCGACAGCGCCGCCAGCCGCAACATCTGCCAGCTCCTGCGGGACCTGTGCACGCTGCATGGCCGAACGATTGTCATGGTCACGCATGAGCCCGCTGTTGCGGCATACGCGCAGGAGGTCGCCGTCCTTCGCGATGGCCGGCTGATCGACCGCTTCGACGTCCCGCAGACCGACGACGCCAGCCACGCGCTGGCCGCCCGGTATCAGGAGGTTCTGCGCTGACGGACGAAGCTGTGGCACGGGCTACCAGCCCGTGTGTGGAAAGAAAGAATCACGGGCTGATACAACTTTATGCATGATCAGCGCAAGTCATCCCAGCATGTCATCCTGAGCGAAGCGAAGGATCTCGGCGTTCGGACGGTTGAGATCCTTCGCTGCGCTCAGGATGACGATCCGGGGGAATTATCAAATGCGCTGACGCACAACGTTGTGGTGCCACGAAAGACAACAGCTAAGTAGCACACGATGTTCCTGCTGCGCCTGGTCATCTCGAGCCTACGCCTGCACAAAGTGCGGGTTGCGTTGACGGTGGCAGCTGTTGCGCTGGCGGTCAGCCTGGTCGTCTCCGTCACGACCGGCTATGCCTCGTTCCTCGAGGCCGCCTTCCGCTACCTCAACCAGTATGTCGGCTCGGTTGATGTGCAGATCTCATCTCTCGAGCCGTCGCGCGGCATTCCGGAATCGGCAGCCGATCCGCTGCGCGAAGACGATCAGGTTCAGCAGGTCCTGCTGCGACTCGAAACACAGGTGCAGATCGTCGCCGAGCGCGCTTTCCCCCTCGGCCGGCTCGCACAGATCAAGGGCGTGCAGCGGCCGATCGATCGGGAAGTCGAAAAGCTCCCGCTGCTGGCTGGCGAATGGTTTACCAGCGCCGACGGCAATGTCGCTGTCATCGATCAGGTCGCCGCTGACGTCTTCGGCGTCCGCGAAGGCGAGAGCGATTTCCGCATGGGCTCGACGATCACCATCCCCGCCGTCGGGCGCGAGCTGCAGCTCACCGTCATTGGCGTCATCCGCAAGCCGACGTTCCTTGCGCAGCAGAATCCCACGATCTACGTGCCGCTGCGGACGCTCCAGCAGTTCCTCTATCCCGACAATCCGCGCCAGGTCAACCGGATCCTCGTCACGCTCAAGCCCGGCTCCAGCGTCGAGCGCTTTGCCGAGCAATGGCAGCCGCGCATCGACCCCAGCCTTCGCATGCGCCTGGCCAGCGACACGCGCCAACAGATGTCGCGCAACATGCAGGGCCTGGAGGCCCTCAGCTATCTGGGCGGCAGCATCGCGATGCTCGCGGCGACGTTCATCGTCTTTTCGTCGCTGAGCATGGGCATCGCCGAACGCTCGCGCACGCTCGCGATGCTGCGAGCCGTGGGCGCGCTGCGGTCGCAACTGGCATGGCTGGTGATCATCGAGGGGCTGATCCTCGCGGGCGCGGGGGTCCTGCTCGGCCTGCCGCTGGGGCTGACATGGGTGAAGCTGCTGGCACTGAAGTTTCCCACGTTCTTCAGCGGCGGGGTTGTGATCTCATGGACAGGCGTGGCCTTCGGCACGATCGGATCGCTCGTGGCGGCGCTGCTGGCCAGCTTCCTACCGGCGTGGATGGCGATGCGAGCCGACCCGCTGGAGGCGATGTCGCCGCTGGCGAGCGCGACCGGCGCCGGTTTCCCGTGGCAGGCGACGCTCGCCGGGCTGCTGCTGACGGGTGTCGATTCGATGCTCCTGCTGGGACCGGTCGATCAACTGGCCGCGGCGATGGGGTTTGCCGAGGACTGGCTGCGGCCGGTGAAGTTTTTCGGGCATTACTTTGTCGGCTTGCCGTGCGTGATGGTGGGCTTTTTCCTGATGGCGCCGGCGTTTGTGTGGCTGATCGAGAAGGTGCTGGGGCCGGTGGTGGCGTTGCTGCATGGCGTGCGTTATGCCCTGCTCCGCCAGCAGCTTACCAGCGGCCTGTGGCGCGCAGCCGGCACGTGCGCTGCGCTGATGGTCGGCCTGGCTGTCCTGGTCGTCATGCAGACGCAGGGCAACACCATGCTCGAAGGCTGGAAGCTGCCGACGCGATTCCCGGATCTGTTCATCGTCTCGCCCCTCCAGCCGCTGGACGCCGATCAGGTCCAGACGCTCGAGCAGGTGCCGGGCATCCGCAGGGGCGAAGTGATGCCGCTGGCTGTCGCCGCGCCGGGCCTGCCGCCGGGATTCCTGGCCATCACCGGCGTCGCCATGCTGCCGGATGCGACGATGTTCCTGGGCATCGACCCGGATCGCGCCTTCGAGCTGATGGAGCTGGATTTCCGCACCGCGGATGGCAAATCCGCCCCACCGCCGCTGCGACAACAGCTTGAGGATCAGGCTCGCCAGATGCTCAAGCAGGGCCGGCACATCATCATCACCGAGGAGTTTCGCAATCTCAAAGGCCTGGGCGTCGGCGACAAAATCACGCTGCGCACCAGCCTGAACGGCGATGTCGAGTACACGATCGCCGGCGTTGTCTGGTCGCCCGGGCTGGATGTGATCGTCGGCATGTACGATCTCGATCGCACGTTTGACCAGCGGACAGCCGCCAGCGTCTTCGGGACCCTCGAAGACGCGCGGCGCGACTTCGGCGTCAACGGCTATGAGATCTTCGTCGCCAACGTCGAGCTCGGCCTGGCGCGCGAAGAGGTGCTGGATCGCGTCAAGCAGGCCGTCGGCAAGTGGGGCATGCTCGCCTACGACATCCGCCACATCAAAGCCGCCATCGAAGAGGGCTTCCGCCAGATCCTGCTGCTGATGAGCACCGTCGCCCTGGCCGCCATGCTGGTGGCCAGCCTGGGTGTGACCAATACGGTAATGGCATCAGTGCGGTCGCGGCGGTGGCAGTTCGGCGTGCTGCGGAGCATCGGCGTGACGCGATCGCAGCTTCTGCGCGGCGTGCTGGCCGAGGCGATGCTCCTGGGGCTGATCGGCTGCGCGCTGGGGCTGACAGCCGGATTGCTGATGAGCGTCAACGCGATGGCGTTAACGGTCGGGATCATCGGCTATAATCCGCCGATGGACGTGCCGTGGGAGATGGTCGGCTATGGGGTTGCCGTGATCATGGCAATCTCAATCGTGGCCAGCCTCTGGCCGGCGATCGGTGTGGCGCGCGTATCGCCGCTGGCGCTGCTTCAGGCGGGGCGCGCCTCCATGTAAGCGAGGGAGATACCATGCCAAGGCTCCAGGCTACCGCTGTTCTTGCCATTGTTGCGCTCATCGCCGCATACGCCCATGCCGAGGCCCGCGCCACCGCGCCAGCCGTTCAGGCGATGCGCTTCGTCGAACATGACGACGGCTCAGCCGCGCTGCAGGCCAGTGTTCACACCTTCCGCAAGGGTGACGCCACCGTCACACTCTTCGCCGCTGTTCACATCGGCGACCAGGCGTACTACGACGACCTCAATAAGGCCTTTGAAGCCTACGAGGTCGTGCTGTACGAGATGGTCAAGCCGCGCGATGCCGTGCCCCCTCCGCCGGGCCAGCTCGGCAACGGCGGCGGCATCAACCTCATGCAGCGCGCGATGCAGAACGTCACCGGCTTGCAGTATCAGCTCGACATCATCGACTACACCAGGCCAAACTTCGTCCATGCCGACATGGACTTCGAGACCTTCGCTGATGCGATGTCCGAGCGGAATGAGATCATGCGGCTGCTGCTGCGTGCGATGACATCGGGCGGCCAGACGCAGACGCATCCGGATGTGCTGCTGGGGCAGTTCATGCTGGCTGCGCAGGACCCAGCCGAGGCGGTGAACCTCAAGCGGATGCTCGCCCGCGAGTTCTCCAATCTCGATCAGATGCTGAAGGTCCTGGAAGGCCCCGACGGCTCCGTCCTGCTTAACGAGCGAAACAAGGCGGCGATCGAGGTGCTGAACCAGCAGTTGCGCAAAGGCCGCACGAACCTGGCCCTCTTCTACGGCGCAGCCCATGTGCCCGACCTGGCCAAGCGGCTGACCGAGCTCGGCTTCGAGCATGTCGGCACGGACTGGCGCACCGCCTGGGCCATCGCGGCTCCACCCGCACCAGCCGGCCAGCCGTAGCCCATCGTGGCACGGGCGTCTCGCCCGCGTTGCTGATCAGAAGAAAGACGCCGGCAGGAGGCCCGCGCCACGGTCCTTTGCGATCTTTGCGATCCTTGCGCTCAGCCCCCTTCGCGCCTTCGCAGGCGCCGCTTGCTGAGTCGCGCCTACTCCCCGCGCAACACAGCCTGCATGTACCGCAACGGCGCCAGCAACTGCGCGCGCATTGGCGACTTGGGCCCCAAGCCATTGGGCCGGAACACCAGAACCGTCACATCATCCCGCTGCAGGTTCTGCGGATCCATCTGATCGATCCGCTGCAGCAGCGACGAGACGATCTCACGCGGATCGCCGATCGGCAGCGTCCGCACGAGCTCGAGCAACCCATCTCGCCCGAGCAGTTCGCCATCGGGATTGCGCGATTCGCTGATCGCGTCGGTGTAGCAGATCACGATGTCGCCGACGCTCAGATGCACATCGAACGTACGGTATTGGGCCCGCGAGACGATCCCCAGCGGCACGTTGGACAGGCGCCTGTCGTCATGGACCTCCTCGTCCCGGCTGAGGTGCGCCGGCGCCTCGAGGTAGGTCCACGTGCCGTCGCTGACGCGATACCACAGTGGCGGCGGATGACCGGCGTTGGAGACGCGCAGCTCACCCGTCGTCGCGATGAAGGACGTCACGACGGCTGTGGCAAACGCGCCATCCTTCGTGCGAGCCGCAAACGTGCGGTTCATGGCTGACATGAAGCGGGCTTGCTCGTAGCGGTTGATATACGACCGCATGAGCTGCCGCAGGGCCTGCGCGCTGTCAGCCGCGGCGGTGCCGTGGCCGCGGACATCCGCCACCAGCAGGCGCGTCAGCATGCCGGCTGCGCAACTGGAGACATAGTGCACATCGCCCCCCTCCTCGCCCTCCTGCGGCTTGGAGTAGATCCACGCATCCAGCCCAGCCAGAACGACGCCCGTGTCAACGAACGTGTTGCCGCCCCAGACCTCCATGCAGCGCAGGTTGCGCATCGGAGCTTCTGCCGTGGTTTCCCCTTCAACGACGGGCATCGGATAGGTGCTCATGTCCCTATGATAGCCGCGCTGCGCAGCGAAAGGGTGACCCGATGCGAGAATGTCCGGGTTCAAACCCGATCCGTTCTGCGATAGACTGGCTGGCCGGAAGGAGTAGCCATACATGCCGAAACTGACTGTGGATGGGCGCACCGTGGAGGTGCCCCCTGGGACACGACTCGTCAATGCCCTGCGTAACCAAGCCGGAATCGATCAGCTCCATGCCTGCGGCGGCGTCGCCCGCTGCACGACCTGCAGAGTCCGCTTCATCTCCGGCAACCCCGATCGCATGACCGAAGCCGAAAAGCAGGTCCTGACCGAGCGCGGCCTGATTGATCAGCCCGATATTCGCCTGTCCTGCCAGATCGTCTGCGACCATGACATGGAGGTCGAGGCGATCTCGCGCCTGGCTGGCTCCGGCCGCCGCGACGCCGGCCACATCCCCGCCGATCAGATCGAACCGCCGCCGCTCTGGACCACGCGGGAGTAGGTTGTACGACGGAGACGAAGAGACGAACTGTGGCGGACAGTTGACGGCGGTGTGCAGCACCGCAATTCCGTTGGCGCAGCGACGAAGGGAAACATGACCCGTCGTCGGGAGAACAATCATGATCCTCACACGCCTGATCGCCGTTGGTTGTCTGACGATGTTCACCCTTTCGTGCGCGGGGCCTGTGTCCGCACAGGAGCCCGCCGGTGACGCCCCGCCTCCGGCGACCCAGCCGGGCCAGACGCGCAAGCTGCCGCACATGGTCGTCGACGTCGCCAATCGCGAGATCCGCGTCGACTGCATCTCCCTGGCCATCGACGCGCCGCTGGAGTTTCTGTGCGTCACCGCCAACGGGCCGACGCATGAGTCCGTCCTCGCGTCGCACGTCAAGCCATCCGACCTGCACCTGGCGATGCTGATGCTCGGTCTGGAGCCCGGCCAGCCGGTGCGGTATTCCGAAGCCGCGCAGCGATGGTTCCCGCCCGAAGGGCCGCGCATCCACATCGATGTCGAGTTTGAGCGCGACGGCAAGACCGTCCGCATGCCGGCGTCGCGCCTGATGCGACATCTGGAGACCAAGCGCGAGATGCCCGCGACGACGTGGATCTTCTGCGGCTCGCGCATCATGGACGACGGCAACTACGCAGCCGACGTCACCGGCTACATCGTCAGCGTCGTCAACTTCGATCTGACCGTGATTGACGTGCCCGACCTGCGCAGCAATGCCAACGAAACGCTGGAATGGGAGACCAACCTCGAGCTCTGCCCGCCCGAGGGCACGGCGGTGACGATGATCATCCGGCCGGCGGGCGCGGCCCCGGCTACGCAGCCGGCCCAGGCGGCTGGCGCCGCCGAAGGCCCGGCGCCGATTGATGTCGTGCTCATCGAGGTCGACGCCGACGGCAATGCGATGATCGCCCGCCAGCCGGTGCCGATCCCGCAGATCACCGAGCGCCTGACGCGGCTGAAGCAGGATCGGCCCGTAAGTGTGCGCATCTCCGCCACGCCGCAGACGCCATATGAGCATGTCGTGGCCGTGCTGAGCGCCGCGACGGCGGCCGGTGTGGATGTGAGTATCGCGGCTGAGCAGCGGGATGTGGTGGTCAGCGCATCCCCCGCGGCTGTGCCGCCCGGCCCGCGTGCGGATGACGCCCGCATGGCCGCCCTTCGCCAGCACTGGGAGCAGGTCATCCGCCCCAACCGCGAGGTTCTCCGCCAGGCGGCGCAAGCCCATTACGACGCCATCCAGGAGCTCCGCGCCGAGCAGCAGCGGCTGATCGACGAAGCCGACCGCATCCAGCGGCTGATCGATCAGCTCGAGCGGGAATATCAGGACATTACGACGCCGCGAGCGGGGAATTGATCAACGACAGGCGACCAGCAGCGGCTGTAGGGCAGGATATTGCCTGCCACGCCTGATGCGCAATCGATTCCGGCACGCAATAGCGTGCCCTACCGCGCAGGGGCGACGCTCCAAGCTCCAACCACCAAGATCCAAGGAAGCGTCAAGGCTCCAAACACAAAACAACCAAACACCAAATCGCGAAACCGGTCTATCGGTGGCTGAGTTGCCTTTGTGATCTTTGTCGTCTTTGCGATCTTTGCGCTAATCCATTAGCCGTTTTCTTTCACAGCCGCCACGATATCGAGGATCGCCTTCTTGCCGTCGGCGAAGTACATCAGGCAGTTGTCGGCTGCGAACAGGGGGTTGGGGATGCCGGCGAAACCGGGGCTCAGCGAGCGCTTCACCACGATGACCGTCTGCGCCTTGTCGACGTTGAGGATCGGCATGCCGGCGATCGGGCTGCCGGGGTTCTCGCGGGCGTCGGGGTTCACGACGTCGTTGGCGCCGATGACGATGGCGACATCCGTCTGCTCCATGGCGGCGTTGGCTGGATCGAGCTCCAGCAGCTTGTCGTAGGGGATGTCCACCTCCGCCAGCAGCACGTTCATGTGCCCGGGCATGCGGCCAGCCACCGGATGGATGGCGAACTCGACCGTCACGCCGCGTGCTTCGAGCTCATGGTACAGATCGCGCACCGCATGCTGAGCCTGGGCCACAGCCATGCCGTAGCCGGGCACGATCATCACGCGCCGCGCGCCGTCGAGCATCATGGCGATTTCTTCAGCCGTCGTGCTCTTAACCTTGCCGGCGTAGACCTCATCGGCTGAGGCCGTCGCAGCCGCGGCGTCGATCCCGCCGAAGATCACGTTGGTCAGCGAGCGGTTCATCGCCTTGCACATGATCATCGTCAGGATGATGCCCGACGCCCCGACGAGCGAGCCGGTGATGATCAGCACGTTGTTGCTGGTGACAAACCCGGTCATCGCGGCTGCCAGGCCCGAGTAGCTGTTGAGCAGCGAGATGACCACCGGCATGTCAGCGCCGCCGATGCGCGATACGAGCGTCACGCCCAGCACGCTGGCCACCAGCGCCAGGAGGAAGTACATCAGCCCCGCCCAGCTCGGCGCAACCAGCATCAGCGCGCCCAGCACGAGCGTCACCACCAGCAGGATGGCGTTGACGACCTGCTGCAGCGGGATCTTCCAGTCCTTCTTGAAGATCGCCAGCTCTTCGAGCTTGCCCCAGGCAACCAGACTGCCAAAGAACGTCACCGCGCCGATCAGGCCGCTGAGGCCCGTCGCGATGATCTCCTGATAGTCCCCTGCCCGCAGCGAACGGTCATACGCCGAGAAGCTCGCAGCCGTCAGCATGGCTGCGATGCCGGCGACCAGCGTCGACGCCCCGCCGCCGAATCCATTGAGCAGCGCGACCATCTGCGGCATCGCCGTCATCTGCACGCGCAGCGCCATGATCGCGCCGATGACCGTCCCGGCTACAAGCCCGCCGATCGCGATCCACCAGTTGAACTCGGCGAAGATCAGCGTCGTGACAATGGCCAGCAGCATCCCCGCGACCGACAGCATGTTGCCGCGCACGGCCGTGCGCGGGTGCGTCAGCCCCTTGATGCCGAAAATGAACAGCACCGCCGAAATCAGATACAGCAGATCAGCCCAGCTATCGTGTCCCACGGATCAGCCCTTCTTCGACTTGAACATCCCCAGCATCCGGTGCGTCACCAGGTAGCCGCCAACCACATTGATCATCGCCAGCGTGATGGCGACGAACGCCAGAATCCCTTCCCACACGCCCGGCGACTGCCGCGCCAGCACCAGCGCACCGACAATCGTGATTCCACTGATCGCATTGGTCCCGCTCATCAGCGGCGTGTGCAGCGTCGGCGGAACCTTCGTGATCACCTCGAAGCCGATGAAGATCGCGAGGACGAAAATGGTGAGGAGGAGGATGAACATGGAGGCACGTCCGTTGTCAGTGGTCCATTGTCAGTTGTTGGGATGGTCATTTGTCATTGGTCACTTGTCTCTCGCCGCAATTCGAATGCCTTGAGTCTTCGCCCACAGGCAGAGCCTTCGGACCGACAGTCACCGGCGGGTGACCAGTGACAAGGGACAAATGACACAACCGTTCAAAGCTTCATCGATTCCCGAACCTGCGGGTTCACAATTTCACCATCCCGCATCACCAATGCACCAGCCGTAATCTGGTCATTGGTGTCAATGTTCAGCTCGCCTTTGGGGGCGAGGTGCTTGAGCAATTTGGCCAGGTTGTTGGCGTACATCTGCGAGGCGGCGTTGGCGACGCCGGCGATGAGCTGATCGTCGCCGACGATCGTGACCCCGTTGTGCTGGTAGGTCTCGCCCTGCCGCGTCAGCTCGCAGTTGCCGCCGCGCTCGGCAGCCAGGTCGATGATGACCGATCCTGCCTGCATCCCCTCGACCATGGCTGCGGTGATGAGCTTGGGCGCCGGCTTGCCGGGGATCAGCGCCGTCGTGATGACGATGTCCGATTCGGCAATCGTCCGAGCCATCAGCTCCTGCTGTTTGGCGATCTGCTCGGGGGTCTGTTCCCTGGCGTAGCCGCCCTGGTCTTCGGCATTTGTGGTCTCGATGGGCAGCTCAACAAACTTGGCGCCCAGGCTCTGAACCTGCTCCTTGACGACCGGCCGCACGTCATATGCGCTGACGACAGCCCCCAGGCGCTTGGCTGTCGCGATGGCCTGCAAACCCGCGACGCCGGCGCCGATGACAAAGACCTTTGCCGGCTGAAGCGTGCCCGCAGCCGTCATCATCATGGGAAAGACGTGCCCGCTGATCTCCGCGGCGCGGATGACAGCCTTGTACCCCGCCAGGTTCGCCTGGCTGGACAGCGCATCCATCGCCTGAGCCCGCGTGATGCGCGGGATCAGCTCCATGGCAAAGAGTGTCACACGTCTGTCAGACAGCCGCCGCAGGGCGTCATGGTTGACCAGCGGATCGGCAAAACCGATCACAAGCTGCCCAGCGGACAGGAGTTGCGCATCGAGCTTGTCGGCATGGACCTGCAGGATGATATGGGCGCCGTCGATGGCGGCCTGAGCGTTGTCAGACAGCTTGGCGCCCTTCGATTCATACTCGGCATCGGTGTAGCCGGCGGCGTTGCCGGCTCCGCGCTCGATTCGGACCTCGTGCCCATCGCGCACAAGCTGTGCAGCGACGGCTGGCGTCATGGCGACGCGTTTCTCGCCCGGATGTGAATCCCGCGGCACGGCAATGATCATGTCTGCTTCCTCGTTCCCAACAGACCTCAAAGGTGCGAAACCTATCCGATGCGTAAAGGGAAGTCCAGATTTGCCAAAAGAGACACAGAGCGCAGGCGGTGGGGTATGGCAAGAGGGCAACGCTCACTGTAGGGTCCGCCTGGCGGATCGGTCCGGGCGTGAAGTGTCGGACCGTCGAAGGCTATATTTTGCGGCGGTGCGCAACACCGTGTCCTGAATTCGCGTCTATCCCCGGAGTACTCCATGACACAAAGTGAGCTCGCAAAACGAATCGACCACACGTTGCTCGCACCCGATGCGACGTTGGCTGACATCGACCGTGTGGTCAATGAGGCCCTGGAGTTCGGATTCGCCTCTGTGTGCGTGGCGCCTGTGTTCGTGAAGCACGTAAGCAAGCGCCTCGCGGGGTCGGACGTGCGGACGTGCAGCGTGATCGGGTTTCCGCACGGAACGCACAAGCCGACGCTGAAAGCCATCGAGGCGACGGCTGCGGTGAAGGACGGTGCTGACGAGCTGGATGTCGTGGCCCATCTGCCCAATCTCCTGGCGATGGATGTGCCCGCGGCGCAGGCCGAACTGAGCGAGATCGTTCGCGGTGCGCGGGCGGTGCGGCGGGACGTGGTGGTGAAGGTGATCATCGAGTCGGCGCTGCTGCTGCAGCGGCTTGGCGATCGCGGCGAGCAGGCCATCGCGGCTGCGTGCCGGGCGATTCAGCAAAGCGGCTGCGATTTCGTGAAGACGAGCACCGGATTTCACCCATCCGGCGGGGCAACGCTCGAGGCTGTGCGCCTCATGCGCCAGCACGCTGACGCCCTGCAGGTGAAAGCCGCCGGCGGCATCCGCGATCGCGCAACGGCTATTGCAATGCTGGAAGCCGGAGCTGATCGGTTGGGTCTGAGCGCTTCGGTACAGATAGTGGGCAGTGGGCAGTAGGCGGTGCTACCTGAGGGAAGTTCCAAGTTCGAAGATCCAGGGAAGCTCCAAACCGGTAAGTCCCAAGTTCCAATGTCACGGCCGACCGATGTCGGCACGCAATAGCGTGGATTACCCGGCTTCTGTCTTCTTCCGTTCTGCCTTCTGTCTCCTTCCAGATAGAATCTCCGTCATGCGACTGACTTTGCCTGGCAAAGTGCTTGGCGCCCTGCTGGCCCTCCTGCTGACCGCCGGCTGCCAGGCGGATCAGCCTTCGGCTGCGGCGCCATCGGCAGATCAGCCGGTGGCGGCGCATCAGGCTGAGCCGTATGTCCTGCATCTGCCGGGCATCGCCGGGCTGTTGCCGGTGGATGAGAGCCTGATGCGCGGCTTGCGCGATGGGGGCGTGACGGGCACGATCGTTTGCTACGACTGGACAGCCGAAGATCGCGGCTTGCGGGCGCTGTCCGACAGTGTCAGACATGCCCGGCAGGCGGAGGTCGTGGCGCAAATTCTCGCTGAAATTCGGCGAAATGAGCCCGATCGGCCGGTCTACCTCATCGGCCACAGCGGTGGCGCGGGGATCGCCGTCTGGGCATTGGAGCGTCTGCCAGCCGATGTGATGATCCGCGGGCTCATCCTGCTGGCGCCCGCACTGTCGCCGACGTACGACCTCCGCCCGGCCCTGTCGCATGTGGACGGCCAGGCCTATGCCCTGGTCAGCGAGCATGATCCGGTCCTGGCGGCGACGCGATGGTTCGGCACGATCGATCGCGTGAATGTCGAAGCCGCCGGGCGCGTCGGGTTCGTCCCGCCCGAGGGGGTCGAAACCTACGATAACCTGGTCCAGGTACCCTACCGCCGGGAGTGGATAAAGTACGGGCACATCGGCGACCATATCGGGATGATGACGTCCCGCTTCGCAGCCGCCATCCTCGCCCCGCTCATCACCGGCGAGACAGACGCGGCGCCGGAGCTGGCTGGATCATCCCAGGACAGTCATGACAGACACTGACAGACAGGATCGCATCGACGCGCATGCCCCCTCCGAGCGGCGGGAGCACCAGCCCTGGCCGATCGGATGGCGGATCGTCGCGTATGCCGTGCTGGCAGCCGTTGCGATCGCGTCAATCGTGTACATCGACCGCGGCGTCATGCGGACGATCTCGGCTGACACCCCCGCCGCTGATCAGCCATGAGCCCAGGGCAATCATGGCGTGCAGCACGATCGCCGGCCAGGGGCTCGCGGGCAGGGCGTGCGGCACGTCCTGATTGAGCGTCGTCAGGCGATAGATCACGCCCCCCTGCTCGGTCCACACGCCCAGATGCTTCAGCAGGGCGTTCATGCCCATCAGCGGATGCGTCGGCGTCAGCACGGACGCGAGCGTCTCCGTCATCACCGGCGACAGCCAGATCGGCCACAGCAGCCACGCCCAGGCGATCAGCATCACCAGCCCCCCCGCCAACACACGCGGCAGACGCCAGCGGATCAACAAATGTGTCAGACACACCAGGGCTGCGGCGTACATGGCAACCAGCAGGTAGGCGATCAGCCATTGGACGACCGTCAGCGACGGCGTGAAGACGGCCACGAGGAAGACCAACCCCACCCCATCCACAGCCGCCCCGCCGGCGAGCAATCGCCGGAGGATCGTCGATTCCCCGGATGCCAGCGGCGGCGCCATCAGCGTCACCACAAACACCCCGCCAAAGAACAACCCCAGCGACGGCCCGGCTGCGGCCCAGGACAGCGCCGTGGCGATCGCTGAGATCAGCATGACCGGCAGATAACGGGCGATAAGGCTGGGCATAGAGGTGTCAGACATGGCAGACAGTCTATTCGATTTTGGATTGGGGATTTTGGATTGTCTCGATTGCGGATCGCGGATTTGGGATCGGCATTTTGTCATTTGTCACTGATCATTTGCCACTCGCCACACCTCGACTTCGGGCAACAACTGCAGACTGCTGACTGCCGACTCCCTCGCCGCCTGCCGCCTGCTGCCCGCCGCCCGCTGAACTACCGCCGCAGGTTCGTACTATGCCCCGGAAACACAGACGTCTTCGGATCGAGGTCGTGACAAGCGAAGTTCACCGCGATCGCGGCTTCGCCGAAGGCGGTGGCGATGAGTTTGAGCTTGCCGGGGTGTGTGGTGATGTCGCCGGCTGCGTAGATGCGCGGGCGATTTGTGCGCATCTGAGCGTCGACGACAATCGACCCCCGCGAGATCTCCAAACCCCAGCCCGCCACCGGTCCGAGCGAATTGACATATCCGATGTTGACCAGGACGGCATCGACAGACAGGGTCTTCTGCGTGTGGTCGCGGTTGTCACAGATGACAGCCTCGCGCAGATGGTCGTCGCCGCGCAGTTCCTTCAGTTCGTGAAACGTCAGGACCTGCGTCGGGCCGGCATACATCTGCTGGACAGAAGCAGGGTGCGCCCTGAATCGATCGCGACGGTGGATCAACGTCTGATGACGCGTGACAGACACGAGCTGATTGGCCCAGTCGACGGCACTGTCACCGCCGCCGACGATCAGGAGCTGTCTGTCACGAAACACCTGCGGATCGCTGACGGCGTAGTACACGCCGCGGCCTTCAAACTCGCGAGCGCCGGGCGCGGTCAGCCGGCGCGGCTCCATCGCGCCGATACCGCCGGCGATCAGGATCGCGCGCGTCGCATACGCAGCCCGCGACGTGCGCACCGTGTAGAGCTCACTTTGCGGATCAAAGTCGAGCGTCTGCACCTGCTCGCCGAGACAAAGCGTCGGGCGATAGTACATCGCCTGACGAAAAAGCTGAGCGACAAGATCCTTGGCGAGCACTTCCGGAAATCCTGGTGCATCGTAGATGGGCTTTTCAGGATACAGCGTCGCGAGCTGTCCGCCAGGCACATCCAGCGAGTCGACAATCCTGACAGACATCCCGCGCAACCCCGCATAGAACGCCGCATAGAGCCCGGTCGGGCCTGCGCCGATGATGAGGAGGTCGGTGAGGGTGTCAGCGGTGGCGGACATGTCGTTCTATTGTAGGGCGGCAAGAGAGCACAACGAAGGGGTGGGAAAGAGGCGGAGAG
>CALEKX010000143.1 GCA_937904525.1 uncultured Phycisphaerales bacterium | reverse complement strand
AAGAGACGAAGTGATCAGGGCATGCCGAAGCCCACGAGTAACACGTAACCAGTAACGAATCCGACCCTTCGGCTTTTCATCCTTCGCGCGATCCCGATTACCTCACGCCGCCGGGGCCGGCGCGTCCTGGAAGAGGGCATCGACGAATCGCTGCGGATCGAAGGTTTCGATGTCCTGCGGGGTTTCACCCAGGCCGATGAACTTGACCGGCAGCTTGAGCTGCTCGCGGATGCTGAGGATGAATCCGCCGCGGGCGCTGCCGTCGAGCTTGGCGACGAACAAGCCGGTGACATTGATCGCCTGGCTGAACATCTGAGCCTGGCGGATGGCGTTCTGACCGGTGGTGGCATCGAGCACCAGCAGCACCTCGTGCGGCGCACCGGGAATCTTGCGAGCGACGACGTCGCGGATCTTGGTCAGCTCGCGCATGAGGTGTTCCTGCGTGTGCAGGCGCCCGGCTGTGTCGACGATCAGGACGTCGATATTGCGGGCGACGGCGGCTTCGCAGGCGTCATAGGCGACGGCTGCCGGGTCGGCCCCCATGCGATGCTTGACGATCTCGACGCCGATCCGCTCAGCCCAGATCGTGAGCTGATCGACGGCTGCGGCGCGGAAGGTGTCGGATGCGCACAGCATCACCTTCTTGCCCATCTGGTTTTTCAGGATCCAGGCGAGCTTGGCGATGCTGGTGGTCTTGCCGGCGCCGTTGATGCCGGCGACGAGGACGACAGTCGTGCCCGACGGGGCGAAGCGCAGTTCGCGATCGGCATCGGTGGGGAGGATCTCCATCAGCTCGGACTTGACGACGCGCTCGGCTTCCTCGGCATTCTTGATCTTGCCGAGGCGCCAGCGGTCGCGGACGGCTGAGACGATCCGCTCGACGTTCTGCACGCCCATGTCGGCTTGCAGGAACTTCTCTTCCATTTCCGCCAGGAACTGGTCATTGATCTGCCGGCCGGGGATGAAGAGGGTGCGGACGTCGGTATTGAGCACCTCGGCCGTCTTGCGGAGGGCGCCTTTGAGCTTGTCGAGGGTTTTGGAGAAGAAACGCATGGCTTGGGAGTAGACAGAAGTCAGGAGTCAGAAGTCAGAAAGAAGCAGACGGCAGTGACAGACTATTTTGTCGCCTGTCTCCTGTCTTCCGACTTCTCGGTTCCGTCCCCTGTCAGTTCGCGGTTTTCCTTGTGGATTGCGTCCAACACACCATTCACGAACGCGGCACTTTGCTCCGTTGAAAAGGCCTTAGCCAGTTCGATGGCTTCGTCGATGACGACGCGTGGGGGTGTGGGGGCGTTGGACAGCTCCCAGACCGCCAGGCGCAGGATGCTGCGATCGACGCCCGGCTGGCGGCGGACGGGCCACTGGGGGGCGACCTTCTCGATCCGCTGGTCGGAAATCGTTCGCTGCCGCCAGGCGGCATGAGCCGTCTTCAGGGCCTGCTGGCGGATGTCGGGGTCCTCCTCGCGCGCGCAGATCTGATCAGCCATAGCGGAGTCGGCATCGCCGTGGACATCCCAGGAGAACAGCACCTGCATGGCAAGTTCGCGTACTTTGCGCGGCTTTGTCATGGCCTAGAAGTATAGGGGCGGGGCAGATAGAGGGAAGGGGAAGGTGAAGCCAGGGCTGATCGATTGCGGATTTCGGATTGCGGATTGCGGAATGAAAGGGATCTGATTTTGGATTCTGGATTGCGGATTTTGGATTTGGGAAATCCGGGACGTGTGCTGCATATGATTGACCAATCCAAGATCCCAAATCCAAAATCCAAAATAGCCTACGGGCCTTTTGCCCCTCAAGCGGGCGGGTCTATACTGGCGGGTATCGGTATGGAGCCTGTGCAGCACTCGACTCCCGTCGATTCCCAGCCTGACGCCTGCCAGACGCCCCCACGCTGGGATGCGGCGCGGTGGATGCTGGGCTGGTATGACCGATACCGCTGGTTCTATTTTCTTGTGCTGGCGGGGTTCTACCTGGCCGCCTTCACGGGCCAGTGGCAGCCTGAGCCGGACAGCGCGCTCTACCTGTCGATCGGGCGAAACCTGGCTCAGGGCGAAGGCTATCACTACCACGGCTATCCGCATGCCCTGGCATACCCGGGCATGCCATATCTGATCGCCGGGACATTCGTGCTCTTCGGCATCGACGTCCTCTGGCCGGCGCATGTGCTGATGCTGCTGATGGCCGGGGCGACGCTGGCGCTGTCATATCGGCTGGTCCGGCTGCATCTGGACCGCCCGACGGCTGTGTTCGTCACCTGCCTGCTGGGGATGACCTTCACGCTGTTCCGGTACGCGTTTGAGCTGCGGAACGATCTGCCGTTTACGCTGGGCGTGATGGCATTCCTCGCCGGCTGGGAGGCCTGCCTCAAGCCCGATCCGAAGACGGGGCATCTTCGCATTCGGCCCGCCGATGTAGCCCTGATGATCGCCGGGCTGGCGCTGGCGGTCGTGATGCGGCCGCACATGTGGGTGCTGGTGGTCGCGATCGTGGGAGCCGGCGTGATCCGGCTGATGCAGACGCGGCGCATGCGGCGCGTGCTGTTGGGGATGATCGCGGGCGTCGGCGGGCTGGTGGCCCTGCTGCTTTGGCTGGACCCCCGACAGGGACAGGGCTTCCGATACACGTATGAAGCCGCCGGCCTGTCCGCCCTGGCGGAACTGCTGACGCCGCAGGGGATCTCGCGTCTGGGGCGGCAGGTGGTTGTGCTGCTGGAAGAGACGGTCGCCGAGGCGGCCCTTGGCCATCAGCTCGGTTCTGTGCTGACGTCGATCGTGAGCATCGCGCTGCTGGCAGCCGCGGTCGTGCTGATTCGCCGGCGCTGGCTTTGGGGGTTGCTGATCATCGGCACGGTGCTGCTGATGCTCGTGCTGCCGGTGCCACCGGCGCCGAGATATCTGCTGCCGATCGTCCCGCTGATGGCGCTGGGATGGTTCCTTGCGATCATGCGGATCATCCAGCCGATGCGTCAGCCGTGGCGCAATGTCGTCTTCATCGCCTTGCTGTCGGTCTGGGTCGTGCCCAATTTCCTGAAAATCCTCAAGGAAATCGCTGAGCAGCGCTATCCACCGATGGCGGCCAGCTATCAGCGGGAAACCTCGCTGCGCGCCTTCTCCAGCCAGCTTCGACACGCCGTCGAACCCGACGCCTGGGTGCTGGCCAGCGAGAAGACTGCCCGCGTGCTCAGCTACTGGTCGGATCGCCGCGTCGCCGCCCGATATGAGCTGCCGCCGCAGGGCGAGATCGACTCGGCGCTGTACATCCTCGAGCCGATCGATCCGCAGGAGGCATTGGTGCTCAAGGAGCGCCGGCTGCGCGTCGGCCCGGTCGTGGTGGAGCGCGCCGGAGATAACGGCCAGCCGACATGGACGCTGCGCCGGCTGATCCCGGAGATCGAGACGGAGGCGCCGTGATCCGCCTGAGCATCGTCACACCGACGCTCAATCAGCTTCCGCTGCTGAAGCGCACCGCGCGGAGCATCCTCGATCAATCCGGGCCGTTCGAGCTGCAGTGGATCGTCGTCGACGGCGCTAGCACCGATGGAACGGTCGAGTACCTGCGTTCGCTCGACGATCCGCGCGTGCGATTCGTCAGCGAACCGGATAGGGGACAGTCCAACGCGATCAACAAAGGCCTGGCGATGGCGGAGGGGGAAGTGGTCGCCTGGCTGAACAGCGATGACCTGTATGCCGATGGCGCGCTGGCAGCCGTGGCGGAGGCATTCGAGCGGCATCCGCAGGCCCAATGGCTGGTGGGGCGATGCGACATCATCGATCTGGAGGATCGTGAGATCCGCCGGGCGGTCACGCGCTACAAGGACCGGCGGCTGCGGCGATACAGCTATCGGCGGCTGCTGCGGGAGAATTTCATCAGCCAGCCGGCTGTCTTCTGGCGGCGATCGTTCGGCCAGCAGGTCGGGCCGCTGGATGAGTCGCTGCACTACACGATGGACTACGACCTGTGGCTTCGCATGGGGAAGATCTGCGAGCCGCTGGTGCTGGATCGGCTAATCGCACATTTCCGCTTCCATCCCACGAGCAAGTCAGGCCAGGTCAACCGCCGACAGTTCGATGAGGGGTATGAGGTGGCCTGCCGGTATGTCGATGGCGATCGGCTGAGCCGCCTGCTGCATCGGCTGAATGTCGAGAAGATTGTGTGGGCGTACCGGCTGATGCGGTTGGTGTCTGTGTGAGGGGGCAGGTCGGCCTGTTGCATGCGCTCCCCCTTCGCCGCTCCGTCTCTTCGCCTCTCAGTCTCTTCGTCTCTCCCAATTTCCTTGACACCGCCCAGATGTTAGGCTA
>CALEKX010000142.1 GCA_937904525.1 uncultured Phycisphaerales bacterium | reverse complement strand
CCTTCGCGAAAGGACTTGCGCCGATCATGCATAATGTTGGTCCCGCCCGCGTCCTTTTTTTGTCGCGCAAGAACCGCGGGTGAGACGCTTGCGCTTCACACCACAAAATAACCGGTCCGCTGAAGCGGACCCTGCGTCTGTGCGATTCGCAGGGTTTGGCTCAGCGGACCGGGTTCTGGTCTTCCAGCCGATTGGTTACGCCTTGCTCAGCTTCCGCAGGACGGTCTGGAGAATACCGCCGTTGCGGTAGTACTCGATCTCGACCGGCGTATCGATGCGGCAGCGGGCTTTGAAGGTGCGGGTCTGGCCGGCTGCGTCGGTGACGCGGACGGTGACCGTATCGCCCGGCTTGAGGTTGTCGCTGACGTCGATGTCGTAGACTTCCTCGCCGGTCAGGCCGAGCGACTGGCGATTCTCACCAGGCAAGAACTGCAGCGGCAGAACGCCCATGCCGACCAGGTTGCTGCGGTGAATGCGCTCGAAGCTCTCGGCGATGACGGCTTTAACGCCCAGCAGCATCGTGCCCTTGGCCGCCCAGTCGCGGCTCGAGCCCATGCCGTAGTCCTTGCCAGCCAGCACGACCAGCGGCGTGCCGTCGGCTTTGTACTTCTGAGCCGCGTCGTAAATGCTCATCTGCTCGCCTGTCGGCAGATAGCGGGTGACGCCGCCCTCGGTGCCCGGAGCCAGCAGATTGCGCAGGCGGATGTTGGCGAACGTGCCGCGCGTCATCACGCGGTCATTGCCGCGCCGCGAGCCGTAGCTGTTGAACTCCGACACGGGCACGCCGTTTTCCAACAAATACTTCCCAGCCGGGCTGTCCTTCTTGATCGAACCAGCCGGCGAGATGTGGTCGGTGGTGACGCTGTCGCCCACCATCACCAGCACGCGCGCCTGCGCGATCGGAGCGATCGGCTTGGGGTCGGGCGAGAGATCGACGAAGAACGGCGGCTCCTGGATGTATGTGCTGGTCTGGTCCCAGTCGAACAGCTCGCCGCCCTTCACGGGGATCGCGTTCCACTGGTCGTTGCCGCCGGCGACATTGCCATACTGATTGCGGAACATCTCCGGCGTGATGCAGGAGGCAATGGTGTCGTTGACCTCCTTCTGCGTCGGCCAGATGTCCTTGAGATAGACATCATTGCCGGCGGAGTCCTTGCCCAGCGGCTCATCGCGGAGATTGATGTCGATCGTCCCCGCCAGGGCATAGGCGACGACCAGCGGCGGGCTGGCCAGATAGTTGGCCTTCACGTGCGGATTGATGCGGCCCTCGAAGTTGCGGTTGCCCGACAGGACCGACACGGCAACGAGATCCTTGCTCTCGATGACGCTGGACACCGCCTCCGGCAGCGGACCGGAGTTGCCGATGCAGGTTGTGCAACCGTAGCCGACGGTGTGGAAACCGAGCTTTTCCAGGTACGGCGTCAGGCCGGCCTTGTCGAAGTAGTCGGTCACGACGCGGCTGCCGGGGGCGAGGCTGGTCTTCACATACGGCGGGACCTTCAAGCCGCGCTCGACAGCCTTCTTGGCCAGCAGGCCGGCGGCCACCATCACACTTGGGTTGCTCGTATTCGTGCAGCTTGTGATGGCGGCGATGACGACGTCGCCATGCGTGAGCTTGTCGTAATCGGCAGCCGTCGCGGCACCCGTGCCGGCAAAACGCTCCTGCGGCTTGGGGGCGGGCTCCACCGGCTTCTTGAAGACATCCGTCATGGCCGACCGGAACGACTGCTTGACGCTGCGCAGCTCGACACGGTCCTGCGGACGACGCGGGCCTGCGACGCTGGGCGTAACCGTGCTGAGGTCGAGCTCAAGCGTTTCGGTGAACTCCGGCTGAACATTGTTCTGCCGCCACAGGCCCTGCTCCTTGGCGTAGCGTTCGACCAGGTCGACCAGTGCCTCATCGCGGCCGGTGAGGCGCAGGTACTTGAGCGTCTGCTCATCGACCGGGAAGAAGCCGATCGTCGCGCCGTATTCGGGCGCCATGTTGGCGATCGTGGCGCGATCAGCGACGCTCATGCTGGCCAGGCCTTCGCCGTAGAACTCGACGAACTTCTCGACCACGCCGTGGCTTCGGAGCATCTGGGTGACGGTCAGCACCAGATCGGTGGCTGTGGCGCCTTCGGGGAGCTGGCCATAGAGTTTGAACCCCACGACCTCGGGCGTGACCATGTAGATCGGCTGGCCGAGCATGCAGGCTTCCGCCTCTATACCGCCGACACCCCAGCCGACAACGCCCAGGCCGTTGATCATCGTCGTATGGCTGTCCGTACCGACCAGCGAGTCGGGCATGGCGACGCCATCCTTCACCCACACCACTTTCGCCAGGTACTCCAGGTTCACCTGGTGCACGATGCCCGTCGCCGGCGGGACAACGCTGAAGTTGCGGAAGGCCTTCTGACCCCACTTGAGGAACTCGTACCGCTCGCGGTTCCGCTCGAACTCGATTTTGGCGTTGTTGAGCAGGGCCAGCGGATTGGCGTACTCGTCAACCTGCACGCTGTGGTCGATGACCAGATCGACCGGAACCAGCGGGTTGATCTTCTGCGGATCGCCGCCCATCCGCTTCATCGCAGCCCGCATGGCGGCCAGGTCCACCACGCAGGGCACGCCGGTGAAGTCCTGGAGGATCACGCGAGCCGGTTTGAACGGCAGCTCCCGCTTGTCGACATTTTTGGCTGACCAGCCGGCCAGCTTGACGACGTCGTCCTCGTGGACCTCGAAATTGTCGAGGTTGCGCAGGCAGCTTTCGAGCAGGACCTTGATGGAAAACGGCAGGCGATCGAGGTTGCCGATCCCCTGCTCCGCCAGGGCGGACAGGCGGTAATACTTGTACGAAGCGGCTTTGCCGGTGAGGGTGGATTCAGATCCAAAGGGGTTCTTGATGGCCATAGCCCCAGTGTACGCGCGGGCATCCGGCACTCAAGCGGTGGCATTTTGGGCGGCTTTTGGATGGGCTTTTGAGCCGCGGAGACACGGAGGATGAAGGGTGGGGTGATTGGTGTTCAGTGATGAGTGATTGGTGCGGAACAGCCCCCGACAGCGACCGCCGCCGTTACGCACTAATCACTAGACCCCATCACTACGTTCTTGCATCCCCGCCCGCCGCCCGCCACACTGGGGGCAAGAAGGAGCAAACGAGCAATGCCGCAGCTACTGATCACAGCGTCGGGGCCGGATCGGCCGGGGATCGTCGGGGAACTGACTGGCCTGCTGCACCAGGCCGGCGGGAACCTGCTCGACTCGCGCATGGTCAACCTGCGCGGGCAGTTTGCCATCATGATCCTTGTCGAAGTGCCCGAATCGGCCAGCCGCGACTTGGCTGATCGCCTGCCACGGGATGGCGAGCGGATGGGCCTGACGCTGAGCGTCCGCCCGGCTGGTGCGCCGGCGACGGCGGTCGAGGGCATGCGGTATCGGCTGAAGACCTACTCGCTCGATCAGCCGGGGATCGTGGCGCGCCTGTCAAAGCTGTTGCAGGACCGGGGCGTGAACATCGAGGAGCTGGTCGCCCGGCAGGAGTCGGCGCCGTTCGCCGGGGATCCGCTGTTCACGACGGAGATGCGGCTGACCGTTCCCAAGAGCATCCCCCTCCGGAAACTCCGAGCCGACCTGGAAGCACTGTGCACGCAGATGAACTGCGATGTGGATCTGGATCCGGTGTAGGTCGGCAGGCGGCGGGCAGCGGGGTAGTCGGCGGTCTGCAGTCTGCAGTCGGCAGTGAGTTGGCAGGGGTGACAAGGTGCGGAGAGCACGTAGGGCACGCTATTGCGTGCCGGAATCGGTCGCGCACGAGGTGCGGCAGGCATTAGCCTGCGCTACACGTTGCAGTTGATGTCCTGCCTCGAACGGCGGCGAGTGACAAGTGGCCAAATCCGCAATCCGCAATCCGTATTTGACGACTCCCGCCGGCCCCCAATCCAAAATCCGCAATCCAAAATCCAAAATCACCCGCCGTCTCCCCCCACCTCTCCGTCTCTCCGTCTATGCCCCCTCACAGACTCCTTAACCTCGCCTGAATGTTATCCAGCACATTCATGAAGTTGATGTAGCTGTCGTACGGGCTTTCGTAGGGACTGAAGTACTTGTGCACGTCGCCGTCGGCCCAGTACTTGGTGCACATGTAGTAGAAATGGTCGCTGCTGGTCAGGCGTCGCCAGTCGGCCAGCAGCTCGGGGTCGTTCTTTTCCTTCAGCGGGCCCTCGAGCTTGTAGAGCTCATGGAGGGCATTGGACTGCATCGCATTGCCCAGCCAGGCTGACAGGTCCCGCTCGGAATCGGCCCAGGAGATCATGTGCGGCACGTCGATCTCCCCGACCGGCTCGTACTGATCGATCACCTCCGAGGGCGTCAGGAAGCGGTTGGTGTCGTACTTGAGCACCTCCGCCGGCAGCGAACGCAGGAAATCGAAGATCCCCGTGCTGGCCCACTGGTGCTCGCCGAACGTCTCCAGGTCCATGAACAGGTTGCACACCTGCCCATGCCCCTGGATCTGGTTGATCCAGCCGGTGAACTTCTGTGCCGTCAGCGGCCACTGCTCCCACGTCCGGTTCGAAAACCGGAACGCAATGTCATCGCTCAGCCGGTAGTTCTTCAGCAGCAGCCGCAGATTGGGCGCATGCGGCGGACGATACACGTCATTGGGCGAGCGATGGCCCAACACCTGATCGGCGCCTTCGGTGATGATCGCGTCGTAGCCCATGTGCGAGACGAAATGGGCGACGTCGTTGTTGTAGATCAGCTCGGTATTGCGGAAGACGCGCGGTTCCTGGTTGAACAGTTCCTTGATCTTCACACGGTGCATCTCGACCTGCGTGCGGAACTCTTCGCGCGAGTAGAGGAACGCCAGCGAGTGGTAATACGTCTCATCCAGGAACTCGACGCAGCCGGTGGCTGCCAGCTTCTGGAACAGCTCGAGCACTTCAGGTGCGTGCTGTTCGAACTGTTCGATGGCGATGCCGGTGATCGACAGTCCCAGGCGGAAGCGGCCTTCGTGCTCCTGGATCATCTCCAGCAGCAGTTGCCCGGCTGGGAGATAGCACTTTTGAGCGACTTTTCGGGTGATTTCGCCGTTCTTGGCTTCGTCGAAGTAGTGGCGGTCGGTGTCGAAGACACTGTAGCGGCGTAACCGGTACGGCTGATGCACCTGGAAGTAGAAGCAGACTGCCGGCATGGATCACACGTCCTTGTCGTGGCTACCGTGGCGACGGCTCACATGATCAAGGCATTCTATCCGCCCTGCTGCAAGCGTCCATGTCAGGCGGCATAATGCACAGCGCGGGTGAGCAGACCCCCTCGGCGGAGAGGCGGTAGAGACGAGGAGACAGAAGATGGCGAGGCGGTCCCGCAGCCTACCGCCCATTGCCTCCTGTGTCAGGCACAGATGGATGCTGACACTGATGGGTCCATCGCAAGGGACGGAGAATACGGAGGGGGACCGCTCGCTGCCTGTGCGAAACTTGATGCGTTGCGTTCGCAGGGGTATCGTGAGATTTCATGGCAAGAAATGGGGATCAACTAAGCAACGGGGGGACTCAAATCCGTGCCTGATCCCACCGGCCACGTTACGTCGAACTCGCCAGCGAAGGCTTGGATGACTGGGCTGGTAGCGCATTGCTCTCCGTGTAGCGCGTCGAAAGGACTGCAGTGGCGAAATCGCAATACCACTACATCCTGCTTCAACTCGAATTCATAGCGGAATTGGATGTACTTGAATATCGCGGCGAGGTAGCGACTGCGTTCCGCGAGGCGGGCGCCCAGTTGGGCGTTGAGTTTGCAACAGCACGCTTTTCCGGGCACTCTGGACCTAACAGAACAGGCAGCTCGAGGATCTTCTTTACGTTGGCAGGTGGGAAACGAAATGATGCTTTCGCTAATTCAATCGCTGAAGCAATCCTGCTCTGCGCCGAGTTGTATTATGGTCCCCATTTTGATTTCACGTATGCGCACTTAGCGTTCCCATTCAGGAGTAGCACGACACCGTCAGGGACAGTGTCTCGTGCACGGATAATGAATTCCATCGATCGCGAGGTCCCGAACAGTCGCCAGATGTTTACAGATCAGATGGTCTTCCGGGCAAACGGCCTCACGACTGGTGTGATTGCTCTGGCAATCCGCACAGCGCCCTATGTTTTGGCAACTCGTGCACTGAGGTGCGCGACAGCATTCCTGGCTGTAGCGCATCATGCGTTTTTCGTGTGGCCTGGGCAGCTTCGG
>CALEKX010000141.1 GCA_937904525.1 uncultured Phycisphaerales bacterium | reverse complement strand
AGGAGCGCCAAGGTGCAGGTGGTCGTTGGGGATCTCTTCGATGTGGTTGGTGACTTGATCGTAATTCCCTGTTCTTCTCAGGGCACTGTCAATCGGGGACTTGCGCAAAAGCTTGATGAATACGAAGTGCCCTATCCCCCACTGATGCAACTTGGAGATGTTCAGCTTGTCCGAGCCGCGAGGCTGCCCGATCGCGTGCAGTCTATAGCATACGCGGCTTCAGTCTCAGGCTCATCATCCAATCCAAATGCGATCCGATTGGTGGGGATGAATCTCGGACGTCTCACGCGAGGCAATCGCAGACTGCGTAAGATCACCTCACCGCTGCTGGGTACAGGGGCAGGCAAGCTGAAGCCGCGGATCGCTTTCGATTCACATGCGGATGGCTTCAAGCGAACAGCCGTGGCTGATGCAACGCTATGCATCTGTGTCTTAGACAAAACCATAGCAGAGGAGCTCAGTCGAGGCGTATAACGAAACAGGATTTACCTCAAGCCCGATCGCCGCTCACTAGCCATAGCTGGGCCGTCTGGGATGTGGGGCAGTTTCGGCGCACTGAGACGATCCTCGCGATAGGCGGACCGCGTGGTCAATCCGGAGGCTCACACCATCTGTAGGGGCGGATGGCAATCCGCCCACAGCCCAGCGCATGGCATGGTGACCGCCAACACGCGCTCAGGGCACATTGCTATGTGCCCCTACAGCCAGGTGCGCATCTGCTCGCACTCCCCCCACTTCGTCTCTTCGTCTCTCAGTCTCTTCGTCTCTTCCCCCGCCCCCTCCGTCGTTTCCCCAATCACACCCTCACCACCATCCCATCGAACGCCACTTCGATCCCGTGCGGCGCAAGCGTCGCGACCAGCTCTTCATGAAGCAGGCAGCCATTGTGGGAGAAGTGTGTGGCGACACACCGAGTCTTCTCGGCGATGGCTCCGCGGCGGCGCAGCTCTGCCACCATTTGCAGCACGCCCTGGAGGTCCATGTGTCCGCGGTTGGAGGTCTTCGAACCGCCGCTGGTGCAGTCGAGCAGCGCGACGTCGAGCGTGACGCCGTCACTGAGGGCCTCGAGCGTCGCCTGAGGGTACAAGCCGGAATCGTGGCCGTAGAACAGCACCTTGCCGTCCGGGCGGCGGATGCGAAGCACGCACGCGCCTTCCACGTGATCGGCTGGCATGGCCAGCACCTCATCCCCAGCCGCCGTGGTGAAGCGATCGCCGGCTTTGAACGTATGCAGCGAGACGCTCGGCTCCCATGGGCGCGGCGCCAGCATCTCGATCACCTGCGCATTGGCGTAGATATCGAGTTTGGGTGGCGCCGAGTGGGTATACGGCGGGCGGCAGCGCGCCACGTCGACGGGCGTGACATGATCTTCGTGCTGATGCGTGAAGAGGATTGTGCGGACATGCGCCATGTGGCGGTTGGCCTTCTGCAGGCTGGCGATGGTATCGGGACCGAAATCGATCTTGAGATCGTCATCAACCAGCGCCCCCGCCCGCAGGCGAAGGTTGGGTCCGCCGCGACGACGGGCTTCGTTGCAGGCATCACAAAGACAATAAGGCGCCGGCCACCCCTCCGCCGCCGCGGTACCAAGCAGGCAGATTTCCATGGCGATGGTGTAGCGTCGGCCTGTACCGGTGTCCATAGCCCGGCGTCAGACGTTATTTGGCTACAGATCAACGCCGATGGACACAGATGGCTACATTTCTCGTGTTGTTTGCATCGCCTGATGTGGCACGGGCGTCCCGCACGTGCAGATCCCACATAGAGCACGTGCGGGACGCACGTGCCACTGTTCTGCTGCCACCTACGGCACACGCCAATACGCAACAACTCTTGCAGGGTCCGCCTTGGCGGACCGGTTCCGCGGACGCCCTCGCGATGGGGATCTGCAGCGAGGATCCATCGCAACCCGCTTCATGTGCACGCTGAGACGACTGGTCCGCCAAGGCGGACCCTACAACTGCCCCATCGCTTTGCGTTGACCCGCCGCCCGTCTATCATGTGTCCCTCAGGCTTTCATGGATGAGAGGTTCACATGCTGCGAAATGGACTGAAGATCGCGCTGCTGGTGGGGATGGCGGTGCTCTTGCCGGCTTGTGCGAAGAAGCAGCCGCCGGCGGTGGAGATCGACTTTTCCCGGGAGCTGCCGCCGGGGCAGATGGCGCTGCGCAAGCTGTCGCCGTCGGAGTATCCCGACTTCGCGCCGGCATTTGCCAATGCCAACCTGCCGCTGGTCAGCCAGTCGATCAAAAACTCGCTCGACTACCTGTCGCGTCCGTCCAGCCGGCAGTACTTCCCCTACCTCGACATCGACCACGCCCGAGCCGTCGCAACGCTCAAGGCACTGCAGGCCATCATCGATCGCGAACTGAGCACGCAAAGCGCCTCCACGCCCCAGCAGATCAATCGCGAAATCGCCGAGAAATTCGAGGTCTACAAGTCCATCGGGGCGCCGCGGCCGGACGGGCCGGGCTATACCGAGCAGGTCCTCTTCACCGGCTATTACACACCGATCTTCAATGCCAGCCTGACGCGCCAGGGGCCGTACCAGTATCCGCTGTACAAGCGGCCAGCCGATCTGGTCAGCGATCCGGTCACGGGCGAAGTCCACGGCCGCAAAATGCCCGACGGTTCGATCCAGCCATACCCCACGCGCCAGCAGATCGAGCAGAGCGGCATGCTCGCGGGTCAGGAGCTGGTGTGGCTGGCCGATCCGTTTGATGCGTACATCATCCATGTGCAGGGCTCTGCCTGGCTGTGGCTGACGGATGGACGGATCTGGGAGATCGGCTATGCCGGCAACAACGGCTACGCCCCAGTGAGCATCGCACTGCAGCTTGTGAAAGACGGCGCGATCCCGAAGGACCGGCTGAACCTCACGACGGTACGCGACTACTTCCGCCGCAATCCGCAGGCGCTGGACCGCTACCTGCCGATGAACCCGCGATTCGTCTTCTTCACCGAGCGCAGCGGCGGCCCGTACGGCAGTTTGAACGTGCCGGTCACGCCCTACGCGACGATCGCGACCGACAAGAGCGTCTACCCCCGCGCCATGCCGGCATTCCTGAATGTGGCCGTCCCGGTCGATGAGACAGGCATCACCCGGCCGTTCAAGGGCTTCATGCTCGACCAGGACACCGGCGGCGCGATCCGCGCAGCCGGCCGGTGCGACATCTACATGGGCGTCGGCGTACAGGCTGAACGCATCGCCGGACACCAGTTGCATGCCGGCGAACTGTATTATCTGGCGGTCAAGCGGGAGATGATGAATGAGGAATGATGTGGTGCATGGTGCATGAAGCCGTGCGTGATGCGGAGAAACGCCTGATGGCTGAGATTCCCTGTTTCATGCAACATGCATCTTTCATCATGCACCATCAGCCATCCATCACGCTCCCTTGAACATCCACCACTGACCCATGCCTCCACGCATTTTCATGACGGCAGCCGAAGTCAGCGGCGATCAGCATGCTGCGGCGCTGATCCGCAGCCTGCGCGCGATTCGGCCGGACGTCATCGTTGAGGGGCTGGGCGGGCAGGCGATGCGCGATGCCGGGGCGACGATCCACCATGACACGGTGACGCGCGCCGCCATGGGCTGGCGGGCGATCTTCCGGGCGATGGAGTTCCGCCGGCTGCTGAAGTGGACCGATCAGCACTACGCGCAGAACCGCATCGACCTGCACATCTGCATCGATTCGTCCGGCGTGAACTTTCACTTCGCCAGGCTTGCGCGACGGCATGGAGCGAAGGTCCTCTACTACATCGCGCCGCAGGTGTGGGCCTCGCGTGAGGGGCGGATCAAGACGATGCAGCAGTGCATCGACCGGATCGCGTGCATCTGGCAGTTTGAGGAGGAGTATTTCCGCCGGCATGGGCTGCAGGCGACGTATGTCGGCCATCCGCTGTTTGACGAGCTGCCGCCGGCAGCCCAACGGCTCGTGCCTCCGGAACAGAAGTACCCCGAGCGGCCGCCGATCGTCGGCCTGCTGCCCGGTTCGCGGCGCAGCGACGCAACCGCCAACCTGCCCCACCTGCTCGACGTGGCGGAGCGGATCTACCGCGCCGTGCCGGATGTGACGTTCTACATTCCCACGACGCCGGCGACGGATCCGGTCGTTCGCGAGCGTGTGGCGCGGGCCGGCGAAGCGTCTGTGCCCTGCCCGCCAGCCAAGCGCATCCGCATCGAACTGGACGGGTTTGATCGGCTGGTGCCGCATTGCGATCTGTGCGTGACCAAGAGCGGTACGAGCACGCTGCATGTCGCCGCCTACGGCGTGCCGATGATCGTGGTCTATCGCGTGAATCCGATCCTGTGGCACGGCATCGGGCGATGGATCGTCAAGACGCGCACGTTCTCGATCGTCAATATGCTCGCCGACGCGCATGAGCACATCGTGCCCGAGCACGTTCCGTGGTACGGCAGCAATGAGCCGGTGGCGAATCAGGCGATCAA
Source organism: uncultured Phycisphaerales bacterium (assembly GCA_937904525.1). Classification (GTDB taxonomy): domain Bacteria; phylum Planctomycetota; class Phycisphaerae; order Tepidisphaerales; family Tepidisphaeraceae; genus CALEKX01. Next base: position 19,754 of record CALEKX010000141.1, on the reverse strand, counting down.
CTACCTGCGCCGCCCCGATGACCTGCTGGCCCAGCGCCAGCGGCTGCTGCAGCTCATCCGCAACATCGATCAGCCCGGCGCGTCAGAGAACGCGGCGCGGGTGGTGATGGAGATGATTGGGTAGTTCGGCGGGCAGCAGGCGGCGGGTCATTCTGCGGTCTGCAGAACGGTAGGGCAGGCTATCTGCCTGCCGAATCGATCGCGCGACAGTAATGCCAAGCCGTAAGCCCGTGGCACGCAATAGCGTGCCCTGCGCCAAGGCCGCGAGATGCAATCGGCAATTGATGAGATGCGTTAAGTTGCGGCGAGTGACAAGTGACCAGGGACCACTGACCAACTCACACATCAATCACCACGCCCCACGCCTTCTCACCACTCCATCTTTTGCCGCTCCATCAGGATCGTGACCGGCCGCTGGAACTGATCGGGGAGGGGCGGGATGTGGCGATACGTCTTCCACAGGCGATGCCATTCATTGGGATCGATGACGATCAGGTCAGCCTGGTCGGCGCCGGCCCATGCGTCGAGCCAGTGGTTGGCTGGCTTGATGGCGAACGCCGTGCGGTAGCGCAGGCGCTCCATAGGGATGGTGTAGACATACGCCCGGGCATCGCCGACGAGAGCGACCGTCCCCTTGGGCGGGTCCTCAGGATTGATGGCTTCGGGCATGAACACCGACAGGTCGCCGATGCCGAAGAAGCCCTGCCGGCCGATGTTGGCTGTCGGTTCCAGCACCTGGCTGATCTGCACCCAGCCGCTGATCGCCACAACCGCCAGCACCACCGATCCCGCCAATCGCGTCCAAACCATCGGCGGCGCCAAGCCGATCAGCATCCCCAGCATCGGGATCATCACCGTCGCAAAGCGCCCCTGCAGGTGCGTAAAGCCGATCCAGATCCCCGCGACAATCAGCACCAGCACCACGAGCGCCATCGCGCGCACATCGCGCCATGCGATGCATCCCAGCACCAGCCCCGCCAGCGGCAGGACGTACCCATACTGCCAGTCCCAGACGATCCGCGTCGCCAGCAGATTCGCACGCGCCTTCAGCGGCGCATCGGCTTCCGTCGGCATGTGGGCGACATTAAACCGCTCCACCTGCTCGGGCGTGAAATGCCCTGCGCCGAGCATCGGCATCATCAGCGGAAAGACCGGATTGCCCGTCCACGCGACGTTGCGCGCCAGCCACGGCGCAAACAGCACCAAACCGGCGATCGCGAAGATCGCCCCGCCACCGATGGCGCGGCCGATCTGCACATTGCGCCGATGCAGGCGGCTGATCAGCACGGCGACAACCGCCGCCACAGGCGCGCCCAGCAGCACCATCGGCACGGCGGTGTACTTGGTCCCGCAGGCAAACCCCGCCATCGCCCCGCCGACGACAAACGCCTTCCATCCGCCCGATGCCCCCATCCCCACCAGCAGCCATCCCACTGCCAGCGTCGCGTACATCAGCAGGCCCGTTTCCGTGTACGCCACGCTGCCGAGCATGATCAGCCACGGCGTGCTGGCGGTCGTCACGCCCGCCAGGGTCGGCAGCAGCCGCGACTCGGGCGCGAGCGTACGCGTCGCGCCATACACGCCCAGCGCCGTGACCATCGCCATCGCGCCCGTGAAGAACTGGGCGAAGTACATCCCCTTCCACGCCCCCCCCATCAGCTCCATCCCCGCAAGGAAATGCATCTCCACGCCCATCGGGAAGTAGGAGAAGACGTTGTGCTCCAGCCCCGCGATGCGCCCCAGCTCATACCACTCGCGCGGCACCTGCAGGTGATAGGAAAGGACGTCGTACGGATGCGGATCCAGCGGCTTCCACAGCAACCCCGGCGGCAAGGCCCCCGCCAGCAGCATCGTCCCCCAGCTCAAGCCCGCGATCACCCACACCCATCGCACAGTCAGTGCGACAGGATCGGCCTGCTCAGCCGGACGTGCTGTCATCATCCACCGCAGCGCGATGATCCCCAGCACCAGCCCGCCGAAGAAAAAGACCCACGCGATCGGCCGGTTCCACCATCCCATCAGCCCCAGCGCCAGGATCGCCAGGCTGTACACCCCCAGCCCGGCCCCGGCAGCCGTCGCGAAGCGCAAGGCGGGATGTCCCTCCAGCCGAAGCGGCCTCAGCAGCCATACACCGACCCCCGCGGCCGACAGCACCCACAGCGCCGCAACGCCCCCATCCACGCAGATCAGCGACATCGCCGCCAGCACGGCTTCACCCGCATAGGCGACGATCGCCACCAGTCCCGCGACTACCAGCGCGCTTCCCAATGCCAACCCCGCCGCACCCGCGCTCGGCCCGGTGGCCGGCGATTTCGTGTCCTGTTCTGCCATGAAGATGGATTGTTCCCGCTGGGCGACGGTTTGTCACGCCGGCGGTTCAGCCTTGTCAGCCGTTTGTTGGCGCGTTTTTTGCATCTCATGGGCAGGGAGGAGCGACAGACGCTGATGAGCCTGCCAGTGATTCGTTGCCACGCCGGCTTGCGCATCCCTGGGGGGGAACGGCCGCATCAGTGGGTGACAAGACTGACCTTGCCAACATGGATCCAGGCATCACCGGCATCGGTGTGGCCGCAACCAACTCACTGACGTGAACCAGATTGACGCCCGTTCCCTCTCTCTGTCAGGTTCCGCCCACCCGCTGCACACCGAGCTGCCGACGGCAGGCCGGCTGCTGGAAGCACTGCCCCTGCCGAGCGTGGTGGTTGATCGCCATCTGGCGATCGTCGCAGCCAACCGGGCCTGGGAGCGGCTGGCCGATCGCACGGGCGACGGCGTCCGGCCGATCGTGAAGGGCTGGGGATATCTCGAACATTGGCCCTGCGGCGCAGGTGCCGTTGTCGAAGCCGATCGCGGCGACCTGTCGCGCGGCTTGCAACAGGTGCTCGAAGGCGAGCTCAGCCGATTCGAAACCGAGCTGTGCTGTACAGCCTCCACCGGCCATCAGCATCAGATTCACATCACAGCCTCGGCTGTGCCCGAATCGAAATGCGCCCTGGTCACCCATCAGGACGTCACCGCTACGCGCCAGCACGAAGCCGCCCTGCGCGATCGCGCCCGCGAGCTGGCGGACGTCGCGCGCCAGCTTCGTCAGTCCAATCAGGAGCTGGATCAGTTCGCTTACATCACCAGCCACGACCTCAAGGCCCCGCTCCGCGGCATCGCCAACCTTAGCCGATGGATCGAGGAGGACATGGGCGATGCTCTCACGCCGCAGATCCGCCAGCAGATGGACCTGCTGCGCGGCCGCGTGCACCGCATGCAGATGCTCATCGAGGGCCTGCTGCAGTATTCGCGCATCGGCCGCGTGCGCGTGCCGGTGGAGGAAGTGGACGTGTCGCGGCTGTTGGCGGAGGTGGCGGAGCTGCTGGCCCCGCCGCCGAGGTTCCGGATCGAGGTGCAGGGCCTGATGCCGGTGGTGCGCGCCCAGCGGGTGCGTCTGCAGCAGGTCTTCATGAACCTGATCGGCAACGCCATCCGCCACCACCACCGCCCCGACGGGCGCATCACCATCACCTGCCAGGAGGATGGCGCGTTCTACCGCTTCTGCGTGGCGGATGACGGTCCGGGCATCGACCCACGCTTCCATCAGAAGATCTTCATGATCTTCCAGACGCTTCAGCCGCGGGACCAGAAGGAAGCCGCCGGCGTCGGCCTCTCGCTGGTGAAGAAGATCGTTGAGGAACAGGGCGGTGTCGTGACGCTCCAGTCCCAACTGGGACAGGGCGCCAGTTTCTGTTTCACCTGGGCCAAGCAGCGGCCACAAAAAGAGAGCGGATCCCCAACATGACCGACCGACGGCTGAACATTCTGCTCGTGGAGGATGACGAACTGGACGTGATGAACGTGCGGCGTGCCTTCCGCAAAAACAACATCGGCAATCCCCTCTTCGTCGCGGGCAACGGGATCGAGGCGCTGGAGATCCTCCGCGGCGAGCATCCGACCATCCAGATGCCCCGGGAACGACGGCTTGTGCTGCTGGACCTCAACATGCCCAAGATGGGGGGTATCGAGTTTTTGCAGGCGTTGCGAGCCGACCCCATGTTGGCGATGACCAGCGTCATCGTCCTGACCACATCCGATGAGGAACGCGACAAAGTTGAGGCATACAAACTCAACGTCGCAGGTTATATTGTTAAGCCCGTTACGTTGATCGCGTTTGTCGAAATCATGGCCGCGCTCAACAACTACTGGACTGTCAACGAGATGCTTTAACCGGGCTGGCCAGTTTCAAACGGAAGACGCTTTTTCTTTGTTTTCCGGCGAAACATGGGGTATGGTGTCTGTTGATAGGTTGTGGGTAAGCCAGCGAATCGAGGCAGCTCAGGTATGGGCTGCCGGGCGTACGGGCTACACGGATGTGCTGCGATGGGGCGTGAGATGAATATCCTGCTGGTTGATGACCACGACGATACCACCTTCGCCCTCAAGCGATTGCTGGAACGAAAGGGCTATCACGTCAGAACCGCCGACAGCGTGCAAAGCGCGCTGGAGGCCTCTTCCTCCAGCCAGTTCGACGTCGTCATCAGCGACATCGGACTGCCCGACGGAAGCGGCCTCGACCTTATGCGGCAACTGCTCAGCCGCCATGAGCAGGTCAAGGGCGTCGCCCTCAGCGGCTTCGGCATGGACGATGACATCCGCAAGAGCAAGGAAGCCGGATTCGTCGAGCACCTGACCAAACCGGTCGACTTCGTCACGCTCGAGTCCGTCCTGGCTCGGTTGCAGTCCGAGTCGTCGTCGTAGACGACCGCTCTGCTTCAGCCGGCGGCCATCCCGAGGGCGAAGGGGTCAAAAGCGCAAAGTTCCCCAAGATCTCAAAGACCCCAAAGGTCGATCAACCGATACGCCGCGCGCAGCACCGCCAGTGGCACGCGCGTCCCCAACATTATGCATGATCGGCGTAAGTCCTTTCGAGAAGGTCATCCTGAGCGAAGCGAAGGATCTCGGCGTTCGGACGGTTGAGATCCTTCGCTACGCTCAGGATGACGATTTCGGACGACTATCGCCTACGTTGATGCATAATGTTGGTCCCGCACGTGCCAGGCGCAAGAACCATCTACGAACGGACACGAATAGATCGGTGAATGCGTCCGTGACGTGTCCCTCTCCCCGTGGCCCGGGCGCGCCGTTCGTGCATCTACTGGTTTGAAACCAGATAAGGCGATTGATACGCGCTACCGTCCCCGGAAACCTCTTTGCAATCTTTGCGATCTCTGCGATCTTTGCGCTCCCCCTCCATCGCTTCGTCGCTCAGTCGCTCCACCGGCCTCACTGCCCCAACCGCCCCGCCATCCCCTTCTCAGGCGCCTCGCCCCCCAGTGCACGCGCGATCGTCGTCACATTGTGATCGATCATCCCGATATACGTCCCCTCGTACGTCCCAGCCGGGCCCATCGCATCGGAAAACAGGCTGCCACCGATGCGGATCGTCTTGCCGCGGGCAGCCGCGCCGTCCACCAGCGACTGCACGTACTTGTCAGCCACGCTCGTCTCGACGAACACCGCCTTCACATCCCGCTGGACGATCACGTCGATCAGATGCTGGATGTGATCCAAGCCGGCTTCGCTTTCCGTGCTGATCCCCTGGATGCCCATGACCTCCATGCCGTACGCCCGGCCAAAGTAGTTGAACGCATCATGCGCCGTGATCAGCACAGGCTTGTGTTCCGGCGACGGCGTCGGGATGGACGCGATCGCCTGCCGGGCATACGCATCGAGCTGTCGCAGCGAGGCGATATAGGTCTCGGCATTGCTGCGGTAGAGCTCCGCGTTGGCTGGGTCGAACTCCGCCAGAGCCTGCGCGACCGCCTGCGTGGACTGGATCCACCCCTGCACATCCATCCACACATGCGGGTCGGGATGCCCCTCAGCCCCGGCTGGATGGATCAGGTATGACTCGTCGATCCGCTCGGTGACAGCATAGACACTCTTGCCCGCGCGCGCGAGCTTCACGAGCGTGTCGGTCATCTTCCCTTCCAGCAGGAGCCCGTTGTAGAAGATGACGTCGGCTGCCTGGAGGGCTTTGACGTCAGCCGTCGTCGGTTTGTAGGTGTGGGGATCGACGCCCTGGCCGATCAGCACATGCACCTGGGCTTTGTCGCCGGCGACGTTGCGAACGATGTCCCCCACCATCCCGACCGTGACGGTGGCGTTGTACGGATACGACCTCGGCTGCCCCGCCTGCTTCCCCTGGCTGTCGTCGCACCCGCCCAACAGCACCATCACCCCCAACAGGATCACGGCTATGCATCGCATCATGCCGGGAGCGTAGATTTTTGACTCATCAAAGTCAACGGTTTGGGGAGGGAAAAGAACGGGAGGCTGAGGGATTGAAATGCCCGGTCCGCTGAAACGGACCCCACACCTCGTCTCTCCGTCTTTACTCGCGCCCCCAATCCATCTTCCCCACCAACACCCCCTTCACCTCCTCCATCGACGGTGCCTTCTCCCCCAGCAGGCGTGCCAGCGACGTCACGCCTCTGTCCGGCAAGCCGCACGGCACGATCAACTGGAAGTACCGCAGGTCCGTCGTCACGTTCAGCGCCAGGCCGTGCATCGTCACGCCCCGGCGGATCCGCACGCCCATCGCGCACACCTTCCGCGGCTGATCCTGCTCCGTCACCCACACTCCCACTGCCGACGGATCTGTCCACCCGTCGATGCCCCACGTCTTCAACGCATCGATCACGATCTGCTCCAGCCGATGCACATACCCACTGACGCTCAGGTCATGATCCTTCAGCCGGATGATCGGGTACGCCACGAGCTGCCCCGGCCCATGAAACGTGATGTCCCCCCCGCGATCCGACTGCACCACCTCCACCCCCATCTCCGCCAATTGCGGTTCCGCAGCCAGCAAATGTTTACTCACGCCAGGCCGGCGGCCGAAGGTGATCACCGGCGGATGCTCCACCAGCAGGAGCATCTCCTCGCCCCCCGCCAGCACGGCTGCGTGCGCCCGCTCCTGCTCAGCCCACGCCTGTCGATATCCCATCACACCCAGGTCACGCACAATCATCCGCGATACCCGCCATCCAACAACAGCCGCTCGATCCGCCCGCCTTCAGGCAGGGCTGCCCAAGTATATTCCCTTTCGACCCAAAGACCCCGGGGTGGGCGCGCCCGCGCATCCCGCCGTTAGCGGTGACTTACGCCGCCTCCTCGAAACCTGGAGCTCTCAGCATGGGCCCGGGAATTCGACTTTGAACCCCTGACATGGGGCCGTCCCCGGACTCCGCCGCATCGACGCCCACGATGTTGGATGTAACGTCCGGTGCTCACAACACTTAACCCCAGCAAGAGTACATCATTCGCGATTGCACTCCTTTGCTTTCACAGTTTTGACGTCACGCTTTCCTATTTTCACTCCCTTCACACCCTGATGTGCGATTAGCGCGTCAAAAGTATACGTTTGCATGGATTGTGCATCGTTTGTAATGTATAATCGGTGTAACCTAGACCCGTCGCTGCCGGCGGCAGCAGTCACATCTGGAGGTGAAATATGAAGGTCCGACGCACACAGGCATTCACGCTTGTCGAGCTCCTCGTCGTGATCGGCATCATCGCCATGCTGATCGCGATTCTCCTGCCCGCCCTCAACAAAGCCCGTGAGTCGGCGCGCACCGTTGCGTGCCAGTCCAACCTCCGTCAGGTCGGCCAGGCGTTCCATCTGTATCTGAGCAGCCACGACGGCACGTTCCCGGCGTCGATGGAGTCGACCATCGACAACGACTACTCGGGGAATACCAAGTACAAGGTCCCCAACACAATGTACTGGTACAACATCATCATGCCCGGCACCCACAAGGGTGAGGGAGTGGGCGTGCTGTTCTGCCCCTCCGACCTCTACACCATGGACGGCGACTACGCGGATCTGGCCCGCAAGTTCAACATCAGCTACGGCTACAACGTCGCCGGCCTCGCGGGCCTGAACCGCGAAACCGGCGGCTATCTGGCCGGTCAGTGCCCCTGGCTGAAGGATCCGCAGAAGCTCAACAAGATCCGCAATCCGCAGCAGGTCATCCTCGCTGCCGAGTCCGCCACGACCAACAAGCTCAACCTCACCCCCAGCGGCAACGGCGCCGACAGTTGGGGCAGGCTGCATTGCTGGAAGAACGCGCCGCAGAATGGCCAGATGGTCATCCGTCACGGCACCGCGACCAACATCCTGTGGGTCGATGGCCATGTGACCTCCGTCGTCACGCCCGACGGCCGGTGGACGACACTGTACAGCGCGGACTTCTTCGGCGACCCGTGGGTCAAGCCCAAGAGCCCGGACAATCTGTGGGCCTGGAACGTTTGGCGCCCGTAACAGGGCCCGCGACGTTTGACGCGCCGCCGCAGAGGACATCTATCAATCGCGCGAATGGCCACGGGTTGGACCAGCAGGCCCATATCCGTGGCCATTCGTATGCAGTCGTGGATCTCTTTTGTGAGCGATGGCGCCCCTCGCGCGCCCGCCTCTGATCTGCGATCAGCCGCGTTGCTCCCCGGTTCCCCCAACCATCACCGGCGGCGCTCCCAGATCATCTCCCGCCCAACCTGCGCTACTGGCTCGTAGTGCGAGCGCACATACGCCTCCAGCTCGCCCCACGCGCGCAGGTAGTTCTCCCGCCGCGATGGCAGCCGCTCCAGCTCCGCCACCATTGTCGTCGTATCCTCGTGATACGCACCCAGATCCGCCGGCAGAACGATCCACCGCGGGCGGCGCATCTCGAAATCCTCATGCAGGATCCGCCAGAACCGCTGCGGCGAGTCATCGGAGTTGATGAAAATGAACGTCAGCGGAATGCGCGAACCGGGCAGCAGGCCCGTTTCGATCAGCAGGCGCGAGCCCTGATCTCGCCACACGCGATCGACTGACGCCGCATGCGCGATCAGCCACTCGCTCGATGGCAGCCGCTTCGGAAAGTTCCATGAAACGACAACCACCGTCACCACACCCGACAGGCTGATCAGCATCGCGGGCGCCAGTGTCATCGCCATCTGCCGCGCGCTCACCTGTCGCGGAAGCATCGCATAGATCAGCCCCGCCGCCGGTGCGAGCACCAGGAAGTGGTAGCCGTACATCCGCTTCTGCATCACCACGCCCACCAGCTCCAGCACCAGCCACGCGATCGCAAACGCCCACGCGCCCATCCGCGCCGATCGATCCGATCCCCCCGCGCCATCACCATCAGCCAGCCGCTGCCGCCGGAAGACCCACCCGCGCCCCAGCCACGCCACGCCCAGGATCGCAGCCACCCACACCAGCTTGTTCAGATCGCGCACATCTGTCGCGCTGTTGGCCGAGTAGTCGCGAATCTGCGCGATGATGGCCGGCAGATGCGCCGAGATGCCCGTCTGCTGCAGGTAGATCCACACCGCGGCTGCGGGAATCGCAACCCCCAGCAGCATCGCGGCGCCGAGCATGATCACCGATCCCAGCCGGCCGCTCATCGGCTCACCTTTCCGCCCCAGCCGGCTGACCACAAGCGCGACGCCGGCTGCCCCCATCACCGATAGCCCCGTCGGCTTGGCCATCGCCGCCATGCCGGCGCACAGGCCGACCACCATGGCATCCGCCCATCCCGCGCATCGCCCCCGCGCCGCGATCATCTGCACACACGCCGGCGCCGCCAGCGACGCGAAGAAGACGTGGAACGTCTCGAGCTGAAATCCGCCAAAGACAGCCTGATTGAGATTGCCGTAGACCAGCATGAACAACACAGCCGGCCACCATGCATGCGGCCCTGCCGCCCGCACAGCCGCGCGCCCAATCGCCATGGCTGCGATCAGCGCCATGCCCGTCTGCAGCAGCACATACCCCCACCACCAGTTCCCAAAGAACCGCCACGGCAGGAACGTCAGCATGCCCACCGTCGGCAGCTTGTTGTCGATCAGCTCATCCCAGTATCGAAGCCCCTGCTCAACGAGCATCCCCTGGTGGATGAAGATGGCGGCATCGGCATCGAACGGCCGCAAGCCATAGGAGAACCGGCTGGCCACAGCCAGCAGCAGGCAAATGCCCACCATCACAACGAGGGATCGGGATAGACGATTGGCGCCGCAGGCCTCCATGCCCCTGTTATCGGCGGTCTGACGCTCCGGCCTGTGCCCTCATCGCGCTGGAAGCGGCGCGGTACTTGCCAGAACCGTCGATAGCCTCGCACCGCCCATCAGCGCTTTCTCGTCGTTACATCCTTCCGCGGACCGCCTCCGCGCGACGCGTGTTTCTGTGTTCCTGTGTAGGTCGGGCTGGTGTCGCGGCGGTCGCCGCGGTGATGTCCCGAGCCGCTGCCGATCGGTCGATTGGATTCCGCTCGTTCGGTCTGCTCGATCATCGGCTTGGTGGGTGTGGGCGTGGAGGGGTCGGTCGGCTTGCCGATGGATGTCCTGCCGCGGCGGGGTTTTTTCGGCTGCGGGCCAGCCTCGACGATATCCTTCAACTGCCGCTGGGCGTCCTGGGGCTTCTTCATGGCACCTCCATGGGTCAATGGAATGCCTGAAGCTGCCGCAACACCCATGCCGCAAGGCAAGTGATGCGCAAAACCTGCCCCTGCTTCAGGCATCAATCACCCATCACGACGCATCGCCACCCCTGTCACCCACGACGATGCCGATGGAGGATGCGCTGTGCAATCTCGTCGTGCACGCCCTTTTGCGGCGATGTTTCCAAAACGGCGCAGCGGACCAGGTGTGTCTCTCCCGCCAGCCAGGCCACCAGGCGCTCCAGCACCTGCTGCGGGTCAAATGCATGCCGCTGACAAAAGTAAGCCAGCCTGCGGGCATCCGCCGATGAGAGCGCTTCCGGGCGGCCAGCCGCCGGCGTGTCGGGTTGTTCTGCCATCAAAATGCCTCGCCGGCGCCGCCGCGATTGAGTGCCTCAGCTGCCAGAACCGCCAGCGACCGGTCGGATACAGCCCGCAAAACCGACAGTTGCACCACTTCATCCTGCTGAACCAGCCACCGCACAGCCCGCGACAGCACCGCCGCCGCCGGCTGATCATGCAGTTCAGCCAGCCGCGCCAAATGCGCACCGGCTTCGGCCGTCAGGCGAACGCTGTTTTGAGATCCGCCAGCCCCTCCTGATTCATGAGGCCCGCTGACCCGCCGTCCTTTGGTCATACCTGCATGGTATCGGCCAAATAAAATGGAGCACCACATTTAATCCATAACGCACGTTTTCGATGCCTTGGTCGGGACAGACTCTCGCCGCGCGCATAAAGGCAACGCCGACGGGGCAAGACGTCGACGCTGCCGGCAGGAATGAGTTGGATCGATCGGGTTACCCGGCACGGCGGCGGCGGAACGCCAGGATCCCGGCCGTCGCGACCAGGCTAAGCGTCGCCGGCTCGGGAACTGCAGCGTATCCCGGGCTGCCGATGTACCCGGCGCTGGAGACCCACGAACCAAACGCGTCGCCGTCTTCCGCGAAGAACCACAGCGTGACATCGTTCAGCCCGTAGTTCTCCGGCGCCGTGATACCCGACTGCGGCCCCTGCGTCCGGATCGTGCCATCGAAAACCTGGTCGCCATAGGCCAGGCGATCAACCAGGTCGCCCTGGTCATCAAACAGGTTGATTTCGTCGTTGCGGCCGAGGTTGACCTCGTTTTCGCCGATCACCTTCACTGAACTATCCAGGTCCCACAGCAGGCGGAAGTCATCGGCGATGTCTTCCGCGAGGATCACCGACTCGCCCGCCTGGACGATCCCGAATGCGCTCAGATCGACCGCCCCGGGAAGGCGGCTGTCATCGGAATAGCTCCAGCCGGTCATGTCGATGGGCGCATTGCCGGTGTTGGTGAACTCGACGAACTCGACGCCGTTGTACATCCACTCGGTAATCCGCATGGCGGCGTCTGCGTTGCCGCCAGCCAGGCACGTGCAACCCATCGCGGCTGCCATCAAGACTGTCCTCTTCATGCTTCTTCTCCTGCCCCTTGGGGGCGAACGGGGTGTTATGGATCCACTCGATACGTGTTGTTCAGTTCAGCCATGTGCTGCGCGGCCGCAGCCGCGGCCTGGCGGGCCTGGGGATCGGCGCTAAACGCGTCAAACGCCGCCCGGTTGAAGGCCATGTAAGCGCGGCTGCGACCCACCAGTTGCTCGCCAAGACGCGAATCGCGGCTCACATCGGGACATCCTGCAGCCGCGTGCGCGCTGCCGGCGACGGTTCCCCAGATCCGCGCCGCAGCCAGCAGATCGTCGAATGTGCGGACGTCATCGGCATCCAGCTCGTCGCTCCACGGCTCACGAAGGCTGATCCAGTACGACGCATCCTCGACCATGCACCACCCGCCCAGGAAGGCATCGGGTGACTGCAGCGCCCGGGCGTGCGCGAGCAGACGCGCCGATGGCAAATACGATGAACGCGGGATGACGCCCGCTCGCTCAGCCGCCGAAGGAATGGTCTGCTTGAGATAGATCAGCGTCGGCCCGCTGCGGTCCTTAAGCGGGCTGTCCATCAGGACAAACAACTTGCCCAGCCCCTGGCTGCCCGAGGATCCGACGCGCGTGCGCCAGGCAATGTCGAGAATCGCCGCGCGCAGGCTTTCCCGGTCGTGCAGGCGGAACTTTTCCGCCAGCGACGCATCGGCTGCGATCGCATCCGCCAGTGCAGCGGCGATCGCGTCTGCCTTGTCGCCCGCGGGGCGGAAGATCTCCTTGATCTTCCCCCTGTCGCCGGCCACCTGTCGCACGATTCGATCGCCGGAGACATCGTCGCGCAGCACGCGCTCATACGGTCGCGATGTTCGTGTCAGCAGCCTCGCAACCTGGGGATCATCCTCCAGCAACTGCGTGGCCGATTTGCCCGAGGCGTACGCCTGCGCGTATGCGTCCAGAAGCGCCGCGCACACCGCCGCGGCAGATCGCTCGTCCATCGGCAGATCATTGGCTGATGCGACCAGACGCAGCGTGATCATGCCCTGCAGCAGCTCGAGTTGGACCGGCAGGACGGCCGAGTCGTCGAAATCGACCATGCCGAACGCCATCTCACCCAGCCGATCGCCGGCTGCGTAGGTGCCGATGTTGCCCAGGTGCAGGTCGCCGTGCGTAATGCCATAGCTGTCCGGATTGGCCAGCCAATCGGCACACGCCTCATGCGCCCACTGGTAGTACAGGTCCTTTGTGCCCCGCCAGAACTTGTAGGGGCTCGCCTGCAGGCTATGCACCTTCATGGGCCAGCCCAGGTCGTCGTCGGGATCGAGATACCCCGCCCAGGCTTGCTCCAGCCGGCCGTACACGTCCTCCTGTCCACGGACCGTGTCCTGCGCCCACATCACCAGCAGGATGATCGCGATAGTCGGGATGATCAGTCGCATGGTTCTTGTCCTCGGGTGTCGATCATGAATCGACGACGCACTACCGCTGTGCCGGTTCGCTGTAACTCCAGATGACGCTGCCGGGCTTGTTCCAGTCGTTGACCGCGCCGCGCGTCAGGATGTCGTAATAGGTGAAGTGCGCCACGTGCCCGTCGGCGAACAGCAGGAATCCGCCGTCGCGGTGACGCGTCGTGAACCGCTGCCAGTCCCCCTTGATGCGGTTGAGCGTGCGGCTGGTGATCCGGTTGGCCTGACCGCCCTGCGACCGGTAGTAGCTGTCGTGCGCCGCGGTGACCTCGGCACCGGACATGCGCTTCTCAGCAAAAAGCACAACCTCGTGCGTCGGGCGCAGCCGGCTCATGCGTCCCCCGGGGTTCGATGAACCGAACAGCTTCGAGTTGTACATGTAGCAGATGTAGGTCTTGCGCGCCACCGCCGGCGGGCCGCCGTCAAACGCGTACATGGTGTAGTACCCCTCGCCATCGACCGTGCCCGGGCCTTCAGCACGGCCGGCGGTGGGACAGACGAAGATGTGATGATCCCCCGACCGCGGCAGCTGCGACTTCCCCGCCAGGTCCTCCTCCTGCAACTGGTTGTACGCCTTGCCGTTGACCTGCGGCGGGATCGCGTTGAACCACAGCGCCTGTGACTTCCATCCAAGGTTGTCCGGCCCGCGGATGGCATCGCCGGGGGCATCGCCGTCTTCCCCGTCCAGCGGCATGGCGCCGTGGTTGGCATCCACGTACATCTGGAACCCGATCCCCATCTGCCGCAGGTTGTTCATGCACTGCGTCTGCCGCGCCGCGTCCATCGCCTTCTGCAGCGACGGCAGCAGCAAACCGATCAGCAACGTAATGATCCCGATGACCACCAGCAGCTCGACCAGCGTGAATCCGTCGTGTCGCGTTGGCTTGTCCGGCCCCGTCTGTGTCATTTGTGCTCCTTTCATGCGTCTGACGACGGGGGGAATGATCCGCACGAATCGTTAAGAGTGTTTGAGCGCCTCTCCAGATCTCGGTGAAAAGCCCGGCGGAAACCGCGCAGCCTGCCCCTTCGGTTTGCGCCCGCGCCTGTGGTAAGATCCAGACCCCTGACCCATGCCCGACCTGCGCAAACAACTAGAGACACGCTTCGGCCTCGACGACTTCCGCCCCGCCCAGCGGGAGGTGATCCAGCACGTCCTGGCCGGGCGGGACGTCCTGTGCGTCATGCCCACAGGCGCCGGCAAGAGCCTGTGCTATCAGCTCCCAGCAGCCATTCAGGGCGGACTGACCATCGTCGTCTCGCCGCTGATCTCGCTGATGGAAGATCAGGTACAGCGTCTGCGAGATGAAGGCATCGCCGCCACCGTCATCAACAGCACGATCTCACCGATGCTCCAGCGGAAGATTCTTGCGGCGCTGCGTAAAGGCTATGAGGGTCTGCTTTACGTCGCGCCCGAGCGGTTCTTCGCTGAGAGCTTTCAGGATGTAATGGCGACGCTGCGCCCGCGTCTGTTTGCCATCGACGAGGCTCACTGCATCAGCCAGTGGGGCCACGACTTTCGGCCGGAGTACTCGCGCCTCGGCGAGGTCCGCCAGCGGCTGGGCAATCCACCGACGATCGCCCTCACCGCCACCGCCACGCACGACGTCCGCCAGGACATCATCCAACAGCTCGGCTTGCGCGATCCGCAGGTCTTCGTGACAGGATTCGACCGGTCGAACCTGATCTACGAATCGCGAAAGGTCTCGCGCATCGCGGAGAAGAATGCGACATTGCTCGATCTGCTCCGCCGCGAGCCGGGAAGCTGCATCATCTACTGCGCCACGCGCAGAACGGTCGATACATTGACCGATCTGGTCGCCCATTCACTCCGCGACCGGTCCGTCTTCGCGTACCACGCCGGCATGGACATGGCGGCCCGCACCGCCAACCAGGAGCAGTTCATGCAGACGCCCGGCGCGATCGCCATTGCCACCAATGCCTTCGGCATGGGCATCAACAAACCCGATGTGCGCGCCGTCATCCACTACAACATCCCCGGCACGCTCGAAGCCTACTATCAGGAAGCCGGCCGCGCGGGGCGCGACGGCCGCACCTCCCGCTGCACGATTCTCTTCAGCTACCAGGACCGCCGCACCCAGGAGTTCTTCATCGACCGGATGGGCGAGGACAACCCCGAAGCCGATGCCCGCATCATCGCGCTTCGCCAGGCCCATGCCCGCGAGAAGCTTGAGCTGATGATCCGCTACGCGCAGACGCACCGCTGCCGGCGGCAGATGATCCTCGACTATTTCGGCGAGCAGAGCACCGTCACCGACTGCCGCTGCGATGTCTGCCGCGCCGGCGCCGATGCGGAGACCGATCACGATCAGCCGCTGGACGACGAAGTCGTGCTGACAGTGAAGAAACTTCTCTCGGCCATCGCGCGCCTCAATGGCCGATTCGGCGTCGGCATCGTCGCGGATGTGCTGGCCGGGGCGTCGAGCGAGCGCATCGAACGGCTGGGACTCGAGAAGCTGTCGGTCTACGGCCTGTTGCGGGCGTACGCCTCCAAGCGCGTCATCGCGATGCTGTATCGCGTGATGGAAGCCGGGCTGGCAACGCAGCGCGATCCGGAAGGGACGAAGTTTCGCCCCGTCATCGAGCTGACGCCGATGGGCGTGGCGGTGATGAAGGGCGAGCGCCTGCCGCCGTCAATCCTGTCGGATCTGCTGCCGCGGAGGCAGGCGTCGTCGCGCAGGCGCGCCGAGCGGCAGGCTGTCATCCATCGCGACGACGGCCAGCGGATCGTCCTCGATGCCGAGGATCCCTACGAGCTAAGCGGCGCTGCGGCCGAGCGGTTCGAGCGTCTGCGCCGATGGCGGGCGGAGCTGGCGCGCGAGCGGCAAATTCCCGCCTACGTGATCTGCCACGATCGCACGCTGCGCCTGATCGCGTATCACGCCCCCGCCGACCTCGACAGCCTCTCGCAGATTCGCGGCATGGGGCCGTCGAAGATCAAGGCCTACGGACAGGCTCTGCTGGACACACTGGCTGGTTGAGGTAGAGTCGTCCTAAGCGGGCACACACCCAGCCCAACATCCCTGGCGCGTCTGCTGGCGGTGAAGCGCCTTTCTCCCTGCAGCATGCGACAGGAAAATGGCCGGGCGATGTGACACGGGCTGACAACCCGTGGTTTCAGTTCAACCTGCACGAGCTGACAGCTCGTGTCACGTGAAACACTTATACGAGGCAACTGCTCATGCACATTCGGAGGAACCGAGGCATTCGGGGATTGCTGGTTGTCGCGCTCTGCTCGATGTGGAGCCTGGTCGGCTGTGCGAATCGACAAGCGCCAGCCGAACCGGCGGCGGCTGAGGCGCCGCAGACGCCGACGCTCAAGTACGTCTTCCTGTTCATCGGTGACGGCATGGGGCCGAACCAGGTCAAGCTAGCCGAAAAGGCGGCCGAAGCCGAGGGCAGGTCGCTGCTCATGAGCAGCCTGCCCATCAAGGGCCAGCTCACGACACGCAGCGCCAACAATGAGACAACCGACTCCGCCGCTGCGGCAACGGCCCTGGCTTGCGGCATCAAGACCAACAACGGCATGGTCGGCCAGTTGCCCGACGGTCAGCCGGTCGACTCTGTCGCCGTCAAGCTCGCGCAGGCCGGCTGGAAGGTCGGCGTGATGAGCAGCGTCCAGCTCAACCACGCCACGCCCGCGGGCTTCTATGGCCATGTCCCCGCCCGCAACAAATACAACGAGATCGCTGAACAGTTCCCCGCCAGCGGGATTCACTTCATCGCCGGCCGGGGCATGAACAGCCAGGACAACTCCCAGGAACGGATTTTCGCCCAGTGGGAGCAGACCGGCATCGCGGTCACGCGCGACCTCGAAGCCGCGCGCTCCGTGCCGACTGACTCGCGCCTGGCCTTCGTCAGCAATGCCCTGTCCGATCCGGACAGCGCCGAGCTGCAACTGGCCGACGTCGTCAAACTGGCGATCGACCGCCTGCATCAGCCCGGCCAGGGGATGTTCCTCATGGTCGAGGGCGGCGCCATCGACTGGGGTGGTCACAGCAACAACGGCTGGCAAAACGCCCGCGAGTCGTTGGCATTCGATCGCGCAATTGCCGTTGCCTACGAGTTTTACGAGAAGTACCCGCAGGAGACGCTGATCGTCATCACCGCCGACCACGAAACCGGCGGCTTGAGCCTCGACCTGGATCGCATCGACATCGCCAAGGTGCGCGAGGCCGTGGAGAAGCGTGACCAGATCATCAAGGCCCTCGGTGAAGATCCCGAGCAGGTCGACATGGCCAAGGTCCAGCAGGTCGCCTTCACGACGCTCGAGCTCGGCTTCGTGACCGAATCGGAGCAGGCGCAGTTCAAGAAGGCCGTGGAGTCTGAGGCGTCGAAGCGCATCGGCAACGTCGCCTCGGCGATCCAGCGGGTCGCTCAGGCCCGAGCCGGCGTCCGCTGGTCCACCGGCGGCCACACGAAGGTGGACGTGCCCGTCTTCGCCGTCGGCGCCGGAGCCGAGCGGTTCGAGGGCGGGTTCGACAATACACAGATCCCCTTGCGAATCCTGGAGTTGTGTGGGATCGCGGCACCGGCGACCGCGGAGTGATGGCGGAGCGACCGGGGGCTGAGAGACGAAGTGACAACCCGTTTAGCGGCGGCGCTTGCGCCGCGGGTCGGAGCAGCGCCGCCGCATAGCGGGAATCGTCGGTTCGGCAAATGTTCCACGTGGAACATTTTTCAATTTATTGCCGCAAACTGATAGCGCTCCGCCCGCCAGGCGCGCCCCGCCGGGTGTCCTTGTGAGAATCCCCGAAATCGGGTATTCTTCTCCCCCTTGCTCGCCGCATGGACGGGGGCAAAACGATCATTCGGATGACTGTAAGAGGTACCTGAAGATGTCACTGGACCGCAGCCTCAAGAGCGCAAACGCCCTGATCCGTCACCGCAACGTCCTGCGTCGGTCCGAGCGGCTGGCCCGCCTGATCGACGACGGCAAGTGGGACGAAAGCCGGGGCATTCTCGGCCTGCCCAAGGTCGCCAATCGCAAGATCGCCGTCGGCAAGAGCAGCAAGAAGGAAGCTCCGGCTGAGGCCGAAGGCGCCGACGCCAAGAAGAAGTAATCCGGCGCTCGCAGCCGCCCGCGCCGGCGCCGTTGGCCGCGCCCGCTGCTGCCTGCGGTATCATCATGCGCCCCATCAAGGACTATATCTCACAGCGTTCCGCCTCGGTCGATGCGTCGGGCATCCGCAAAGTCTTCGACCTGGCGGCGAAGATGGCCGATCCGATCAACCTGTCCATCGGCCTGCCCGATTACGACGTCCCCCCCGCTGCCAAGCAGGCAGCCATCGACGCCATCGCCTCCGGCAACAACCGCTACACGCAGACGCAGGGCATCGCCCCGCTGCGTGAGGCGCTGCGCAAGCAGCTCAGCGCCGAGATCGGCCGCGACTGCGGCGAAGTCCTTATCACCAGCGGCGTCAGCGGCGCGCTGTTCCTGGCCATCCTCGCCACCATCAATCCGGGCGACGAAGCCGTCTTCCTCGATCCGTACTTCGTCATGTACAAGCACCTGCTGACCGTCGCCGGCGGCAGGAGCGTGCCCGTCAACAGCTATCCAGACTTCAGGTTCCCAGCCGATCGCGTCGAAGCCGCCATCACACCGCGTACGAAACTGCTGATCCTCAACTCGCCGGCCAATCCGACGGGCTTCGTCATGAGCGAATCCGACGTCCGCGCCGCCGTCGAGATCGCGCGAAAGCACGATCTGCTGCTGATCAGCGACGAGATCTACGAGGCGTTCCTCTACGACGCCCCGGCGGGCAGCGGCCTGCCGACGCCGGCGAAGCTTTACGATCGCACGGTGATCCTGCGCGGCTTTTCCAAGAGCCACGCGATGACCGGCTGGCGTCTGGGCTATGCAGCCGGCCCGGCTGAGGTGATCGCGGAGATGACCAAGCTGCAGCAGTACACGTACGTGTGCGCCCCCTCGCCGCTGCAGTACGCGGCCCTCGCGGTCGTCGATTCGCCAATGACCGAAGCCGTGGCGGCCTATCGCCGCAAACGCGACATCGCGTATGAAGTGCTGTCGCGCAAGTTCGAGGTCGTTCGCCCCGGCGGCGCGTTTTACATCTTCCCGAAGGTGCCCGACGGCATCACCGCGACCGAGTTCTGCACCCGCGCGATCGAGAACAACGTGCTGGTCATCCCCGGCAACGTCTTCAGCGAGCGCGATACGCATTTCCGCATCAGCTACGCCACGACGGATGAACGGCTGAGGCAGGGGTGCGAGATTCTGTGCGGGCTGGTGTGACGGAGGATTTTGGATTGGTCATTAGTCACTTGTCACTTGTCACTCGCCGCAACTCGACGCATGGCATCCACTACCGGTTGCGCATCGCGACGTCAGCGTAATCCCATGAAAGGCCATCTCCCTGCCGGACATTACGATGTCCGGTGGCAGT
>CALEKX010000140.1 GCA_937904525.1 uncultured Phycisphaerales bacterium | reverse complement strand
CAGCAACCCGCCCAGACCCGCCAGACCAAGCATTGCCGGCTCGGGAATCGGCGAGGCTTCGCCCTCAAGGACGATGTCCGGCATGATGCGGATGTATTCACTGCTGCCGGTGTTGTCGACGATGCTCGTCACCATATAAAGGCGGAACGTCACGGTTCCTGTCAGTTGCTGGTAGTCGGCGTCGGTCAGATGAACCAGCGTCCGATCGGGCCCCTGTGTGGTATCCGTGTCAGCGGCGGTCCGGATCTGGGTTGCCGTCGCAATGTCGGAGGCAAAGTCATCCAGGCTGCTGCGGACATGGACGCTGAAGAACTGCCCGAACACACCGCGGTCGTTGCGCATCCCAAACTCAAGGGAGCTGAGGTTCAGCATCATTCCATCGTCTACAGTGACCCCAAACTCACCATACATGTTGTACTGGACTGCACTCTCAATGGTGGCGAGCTTGGTGCTGTAGGGGATCCCATCGTCGGGATCCACGCTATCCACTCGGATAAAGTGTGAGCTCGAACCGATCTGGGTGTCGCCGTGGGCCAAGTATTTCGCGGCAGTGATGCCGTCATGTATCTCTGTCGGGTCCGACCTGGTGCTGCCACTGACCGATGGCGCCAGGGTGTACTTGACAATCACAGCTGCATCGACGGGCGTCCCGGCGATGGCGATCACGATGCCGACGCCAGTCAGAAGGGCGATGCGAGCAGGCAGTTGCGCCAAGAGTTGATGGGGCTTCATGATTCCTCTCCTTACGAGTGAAGTGGATCGGGTGAGCATGTAGGTGACTCCTCCTGGATGTCACGGTTGCTGTCGGAATTGCCGGCATGTGACATGAGCAGGCCGCCCTCGTGGCCGTTGCGGACGTATACGGTCGCGGCGAGCTTGTTGAACAGCGCCCGTTGGATCGGACGCACTTCGCCGGGGTAGTCCAGCTCGCGCGGCGACACGCGGTGGGACGCCGCCAGGGCCGCGGCGCAGCCGGCGGCTTCGCCCATGGGGACGGCGTTGCCGGTCACGCGGTACGACGCGTGGGCATAAAAGTCACCGCTGATGCACCGGCCAGCCATGAGCAGGCCGTCGACATCGCGCGCCACCAGGGCGCGGAACGGGATGTCGTAGGGCAGGGTCTTGGGAACCGGCGGCGTTTCGACGCTGCGATCGCCATCACTTGATGTCGCATGGACGTCGATCGGGAAGCTGCATTCGCAGACGGCATCGTCGTGACGACGGCCGACGATCAGATCATCCAGGCAGATGCGGTACAGCCCGGCGGGCCGGCGGCTTTCGCGGATGCCGATCTGCGCAGCCGTGGCGACGACACGCAGGTTCTGCCACGGACCGCCCGACTGTCGCAGGGCTTCGATAACCCGGTGGATCTCGCGACGCGCCGAGATTGTCGCGTCGGTGATCGCCTGGGCGTCGAGCGGGTTGCGCTCATACTCGTGGTTGGACATCAGCGCGAACAGGTCGGGATAGACCTCGAACAGCGTCGGATGACCGTACGACGGCGTCACGCCGGCGCGTTCAAACTCAGCCCGAAGGGCGCGCTTGACCTCGAGCGTGCTGTACTGATGACGGTCGTGGAAGGGGCGGATGGCTTCACGATCGACGCCGGTGATCAGCGCCATCAGCGTCATCGGCTGACAGACCGGCGTGGAAGAGCCTTCATCGATCCGGCCGATCTCGTAGCTGCAGCCGGCTTGGGCGGCCAGATCGCCGTCGCCGGTGCAGTCGATGAAGCACCTGGCTGCGAAGGCCTCCCGGCCGCTCTTGGATTCGGTGACGATATGCGTCAGCCGGCCGTTTTGCTGATGAGCGGCAACGACGCGGGTATGCAGGCGGATTCGGACGCCGGCTTCCTCGCACATCTCCTCCAGCAGGACTTTCATGTGTTCGGCGTCGTAGAGCTGGCCGCCGCGCTTGCGGGATGGCCGCCCGCCCAGATCGACGCGATAGGCTTCAACGCGGTTGAGGATCTGCTGCATCAGGCCGGACTTGTTGCGGGCGTCGAGGATCCAGCACAGCAGGCCGCTGGTCCAGATGCCGCCAAGCTGGCCGTGGGTTTCGATGAGCCGGACGTTGGGGGTGATGCCAAGATGCCGTTGCGTCTGGGCGGCTGCAATTGCCGCAGCGATACCGGCTGGCCCACCGCCGCAGACGACCACGTCTGCTTCCTCAATAACCGGGACGTTCAGCTCTTCCCCGAGTGCTGCATGGGTGGCCTCTGCATTGGACATGCGAAAAGTCTACGCCACGTGCTAAATCATTTGTTGTCAGTTATGGACGACAATGTTGTCATAAGGGAACCTTGTCAGGCTCCGTGGGCGCGTTCGGGTGGGTCTATCTTGAACTGCTTGCGGTATTCGCCGGGCGGCACCCCCATGACCCGGCGGAACGCTCGCGAGAAATTGCTCTTGTCGGTGAAGCCAACTTCGTACGCGATACGCGTAACGTCCAGCCGGCCGTTTTTCAAAAGATTGCACGCCCGCTCCACGCGGGTTCGAAGCAGGAACTCGGCCACGGACATGCCCATCGTCCGATGGAACACCCGGCCGAGGTACTTCGGATTGCACTGAAGCCGCTTGGCGATGGAGGCCAGCGTCAGCGGGTGATCGAGGTAGGTGTTGATCACCCGCACTGCCCGAACGACCAGCCGCGGCGTGCCGCCGAACGCGACTCGGGCTTCCTTGGCCCGGTTGAACGAGTGGTAGACGTCGGCTGGCAGGCCCAGCCCCTCCAGCATCGTCGCGACGAGCTGGCAGAGCTTCCGAAGGCGGGCCTGGTAGATCGGCAGCTCGCTGGACCGCAGCACGGGGACCTGCTCCAGGGCAGCCAGGGCCTCTTCCATGTTGAGCTGATTGCGATGGCTTTCGGCGATCAGCCGCTCGCGCAGGCGCTGCTTGTGCTCCGCCAGCACGACCGATCCATAATAGAAGATGCCCATCACCTGGCCGCGGTAGATCAGCGGCTGGCAGATGTCGGTCAGGCCGAGGTAGCACTGGCCGACCAGCGAATCGTTCAGCCGTAATACCTTGCGGTTGGCCAGGTATTTGTTGGTGGAACAGACCAGCATCCCGCGCTCGGTCCGCAGAGACTGCTTGGCCCACTGGCACAGCGGCCCGCGGTGCACGCGCATCTCATCCGGCAGGCGCAGCTCCGGGTGATCGAGCGTCATGCCGACCAAATCTTCGAAGCTGATCAGCAACGGCCCAGCCGCCTCGACCAGACGCATCAGATACGCCAGCGAGGATTCCTCAGCCTCCTTCTCACCGCCGGCGACGCGTAGTTGGGTCAGCGTGTTATCCATGAATCTCCAGCCGGGCGACGACAGGCAGGCGTCGAGCGAGCACAATCCAATATGCACCCAACCGAAGGCATTGGCAACGATGGCTGGGAGGATACGGAGGTCCTGTCAGCAATCGCTGCAAACACCCTGGAAACCCAGTCGTTTGCTGTCGCATCCGGGCCATGCACCTCCGATCTGGACTTGGAGCACATGGTTCGGGAAGGAGTCGATGGCAATCACCGGCCCACGGAGAGGTACGACTTCGCAGCCGACAACTGGAGGCTGGACGTGCTGACGCCAGAAGGGGAGTCGGCGTGTGTGATCCCCGTGCGCCCACCCAAGCTGAAACGGTGCTTATAGTCCGGTTATACGTTGGCTGAATCCGCTGTTTTCCTGTATCCGGAGGTCGGCTGGCCGCCATCTGAATTGCGACAAATCCCGAAATAGTATAAGAACAATCGCGATCAAACCCTGCGGCCGCGTCCGGGGAATAATTTCCGTGCAGCTTATGGTGTGGTTAACATATAGTGGGTCGTCGCGTGGCGGCCGTCGCGCGGTTCCGGTAGCTCGTGCGATCGGAGGGGGGAGCGACCGATCTTCGCGCGAGCCTTCCCTTCCTGGCTGGAGAGGTGGCTGATGCTCTCAAATCACGTAACCGTCGGCACAAAAGCCGCGCTGCTTGGGGCGTTCTTTGTTGGGATCGCGTCTCACAGCGCATTCGCAGCCGATGCGAACACATATCCCAGCGTGACGGTCACTGCCCCTGACGAACCCCCGGCAATCACCCTCAACCTGTTCCGGATCGATCACTGGTCGATCCCGAAGAACAACGCCCTGGTGTATCGCACGGACAACCTCGAAGGCACGAGCAACTGGGGCCAGCCGGTTGCGACCCTTCCCTGGGGGACCGACATCTTCGTCGACACAAACGTCGAGGTCGGCAAGCGCTATCTCTATCGTGTGGTGACCGATGGAGCCAACGGTTCCAAGGTGACGCGCTACACCACCGGCGGCATCGCGACGCCGCTCGTGGAGAATCGCGGCATCATGCTGCTGATCACCGACAACGTGACAGCGCCTCAGCTTGAGCCGGAGATCGCGCGATTCAAGATGGATCTGATCGGTGACGGATACCGCGTGCAGCAGATCTCGGTGTCGCCGAACGACACTCCGCAATCGGTGAAGGCGAAGATCGTCGCCGCCCACCAGGCCAATCCCGGGCAGGTGAAATCGGTCACACTGTTGGGCAACATTCCGGTTGCGTACTCCGGCTGGGTGAACCCCGACGGTCACGGCAGCCGGCCGTTCCCGACGGATTCGTATTACGGTGACATCGACGGCAACTGGACCGACAGCACGCGCAACAGCAACAACACGGCGGGGCATTTCTCCTGGTGGGTCAACACGCCAGGCGACGGCAAGTTCGACCAGAATACGACACCCAGCCCCGTCGATCTGCAGGTGGGGCGGATCTCGTTCAATAACATGCCGGCCTTCTCCGAATCCGAAGTCGAGCTGATGCGCCGGTATCTGGATAAGAACCACGCCTATCGGCACAACCAGTTCACGTTCAATGCCACCATCATGACGCCGCAGGAGGACTCGCTGACCGGTTACGGCGCCAGCGGGCCGCTGTTTGGCACTGACAACCGTCCGTTTGTACCGTCGATCGATGCCGAGCGCTCGACGAGTTGGTGGAATGAGGCAGAGAACAACTCCTATTGGCTGTCCACCTGGCACCGCGGCGGCGGCTACTACGACAGCACCTGGGGCATCGGCAACGCGCGCGGCTTTGCGAATTCGCCGGGCGTCAATACCGCCATCCAGTCAGCATGGGCCAGCTACTACGGCGAGTGGGATGTGCAGAACGCCTTCCTGCGTGCGATGCTGGCAGCCAGAGGGCAGACAGTCGCGACGTTCTACGAGAACAACCCGGACTGGGCGCTGTATGGCCTGGGCGCTGGTGACACGATCGGGAATGCCTGGAAGACGACCGTCAACCTGAATGGCGTGGCTCTGGGCTCCACGAGCTATGCCAGAAGCATCATCCCCGCGCTGCTGGGCGATCCGTCGATTCGTCTGTTCCCGATCACGCCGGCCTCCAATCTGACGGCCACGCCCGCTGGCAATGGCGTGACGCTGACGTGGGAACCATCGCCCGACGAAGGGATCCTGGGCTACTACCTTTACCGGGCTGAAAGCCTCGATGGGGAGTTCTTCCGCATCAGTCCGGCACTGATCCAGGGGCTGTCTTTCACCGACCTGTCGCCGCTCGCGGAGGCTGTGTACATGCTCCGCGCGGTCAAGCTGCAGGAGACGGGAAGCGGCACTTACTACGACGCCAGCCAGGGGATCTTTGCTTTCGCAATGGTCCCTGAGCCGGCGACGGCTCTGATCATCGGTACCTCGGGCATCCTGCTCGTTCGTCGCCCTCGCAGCGCTGGGACATCGCCGCGCGTGCCATCTGCCACCCATACGACCGCGTGAGGGTAAGCACGGGGAAACACGACAGTCGGTAAGCTGGAGCCGCAGACATCGGCGATCGTCCAGCGGGTAACGTGGTGAAGGCCGTGGGATCACTCCCGCGGCCTTCGTCGTTTGGGCGGTGGACGAACGCGGCTCTCTGTTCGCCTGTCAGCCGATCCGTCGTCCTGGTTTTCCGCACATCACACAGGATGTTTTCCGTCACCCATTACACAATGTCAGGCGATTCCTGTGGAAAGCTGCTTTCTGGAGCGTCAGAATGGAGGTGATATTTCCGGCATTTACCGGATCAGGGATCCCTTCTTTTCCGAGGAGGCTGGCAATGCGTGGTTTGCGGGCGGCGGTGGCGGGCTTGATTCTGATGGCATATGCCGCCGGGGCGGGCGGCGGGGAGACCGCATCGACGTCTTCAGCCGATGTGCCGCAGGCGAGGGGTAATGCAACGACCCAGCCGGCGACGGCTGACGATGGGGCGGGTTTGCTCGATCCGGCGCCGCAGACCGGGCCGCTGGTCTATCGGCTGAGCGATAGCGCGCCCGAGTGGGACTCAGCCGTCCGCCGCCGCATCGTCGAGGCGATGGATGCAGCCGTCGCGGCGTACAACCGTTATGGGCAATTCGAGAAGACCGTCATCGCCAACTACAACCCCGGGACACCCACAGCCGACGCCAACTACGACGGCTGGATCAACTTCGGTGGCCAGATCGGCTTCCGCACGGCGCTGCACGAAATCGGCCACACGCTCGGCGTCGGCACGCACCGCAGGTGGCGGTCGATGATCCGCGACGGCAAGTGGATCGGCGAACATGCCAACCGGCAGTTGCGCGAGTTTGACGGGCCCGATGCGGTGCTCAATGCCGACCGGCTTCACTTCTGGCCATACGGCCTCAACTATGATCGTGAAGGCTACGACGAGGAGCAGGTCCGCCGTCATATCCTGATGGTCCACGCCCTTCGCCGCGACATGGGTCTCGTCAGCGAGTGATCGGCTCGCTGTAGGGCAGACGCGATGGAATGCGCTGACCGATCTCCACGGCCCTCTATCCACAAGCAGAATTTTTGTCGTTTTCTTGTCCGCCCTGCGCGCGTAGCATCCTCCATCAACGGTCCTGGCGAGTCGTACCAGTGACTGCCTCGCCACTCGCCACGGTGTCCATCCCCCGGCAGGGAAAGGAGGTGGCCAACCCAAGTCGCAGCGAAAGCGGCCATGGCAAAACCAACCGTGTGCCCCCAGCCGCTCTCCCTTCCGACGAACCGGCACGCCTGATTCCAACCGCTCCAGCATTCAAACTCAGCCACATTCCCGCGCTCCAACCATCCCGTCAAACCACAAGACCGCCGCAGGAGATCGATCATGAGCACCATCACGACCAAAGACGGAACGCAGATCTACTTCAAGGACTGGGGGCGTGGTCAGCCGGTCGTCTTCAGCCATGGATGGCCTCTGTCAGCCGACGCCTGGGAAGACCAGATGTTCTTCCTCGCGTCCCGTGGCTACCGGTGCATCGCGCATGATCGCCGCGGCCATGGGCGATCCAGCCAACCATGGCATGGCAACGACCTGGATACCTACGCCGATGACCTGGCTGAGCTGGTTCGACAGCTCGACCTGCGAGACGCAATCCACGTCGGCCATTCGACCGGTGGCGGAGAGGTCACGCGCTACATCGGCAAGTATGGTTCCGAGCGCGTTGCCAAAGCCGTGCTGATCGGCGCGATTCCGCCGCTGATGCTGCGAACCCCAGACAATCCGGACGGCTTGCCGATCGAGGTTTTCGATCAGCTTCGATCAGCCGTGCTGAAGGACCGCTCGCAGTTCTGGATGGACCTGACCCTGCCGTTCTACGGCTACAACCGACCTGGTGTTGAGGCTTCGGATGGCGTGCGCAGATCGTTCTGGCGTCAGGGAATGATGGCTGGGATGCCCGCATCCTACTTCTGCATCAAGGCCTTTTCGGAGACCGACCTTACGGAAGACCTCAAGCGGATCGATGTTCCCACCCTCATCATGCACGGGGACGACGACCAGATCGTACCGATCAAAGCGTCAGCCATGCGTTCGTCCAAACTCGTGCGCGATGCGGAGCTGAGAGTTTACGAAGGCGCATCGCATGGTCTGTGTACAACCATGAAGGATCAGGTGAACGAGGATTTGCTCCGCTTCATCCAGGGCTAAGCGCGGGTCTGGCGGTGTGACCCGGAATCGGAAGGGTGTCCTGCGCGAGGAAGGCATCCTGAACGTGGCTCGACTTCTCTCTTTCTCCCGACTGCCGGGGACTGAGCCTGTCGAGCCACGCTTGGCTTCCGCTGCTTCGCGTGTCACGGACGAGCACTTTGCCCGTGCGACGGGTGCGATGTTAGGGGCGGCACAGAATCCGGCACAGTATGCAGCGGTATGGAGTGGAAAGGCGCTGCAAGCGGACTTGTGCCTGGTGGCGCAAACCCCTGATTTTCCAAAGGGTTCCACTCCTTACGAGACCGTACAAGTTAGGGGGATGGGCGGTGAGGGACTCGAACCCCCGACATCCTCGGTGTAAGCGAGGCGCTCTGGCCAACTGAGCTAACCGCCCGCGGGTGTTTTGCACCAAGGTATGTTCGATTGCCTCGGACGTCAAAGCATTCGCCATCCTCTGCGAGCGGTGGGGATGGCTGATGGGCATTTCCGAAAGAACGAGAAACGGGACAGGCGCGGCTGGGCGCCTGTCCCGTCGTTGGGGTCGGAGGTCCAGACGGATGGCTTAGTTGCGGGGGCCGGGGCCGCCTTGCGGGCGTTCGCCGCCACCGCCGCCGCGACGTTCACGGGGACGCTCGGGGCGATCCGCGCGATCGGGGCGCTCGGGGCCGGCTGGGCCGTCGACGGCGTCTTCACGCGGAGGACGGCGCTCCTGGAGGCGCGGGCCGAAGGCTTCGCGGCGCTCTTCGGGGCTGATGCGGCCGTCGCCGTCGGTATCGAAGCGCTCAAGCATCTCGCGATGGCGGGCTTCGAACTCGGCGCGGATGGCTTGCAACTCTTCGTCGCTGAGCTTGCCGTCATTGTCGGCATCAAAGCGGGCCAGGGCCATGTAGCCGCCGAAGGCTGGGCCTTCACCACGGCCAGGGCCTTCACCTCGACCGGGACCTTCGCCACGGCCAGGGCCATCGCCACGAGCGGTGCCTTCGCCGCGCGGGCCGCGTTCGCGGGCTTCGCCTTCGCCGCGTTCGCGCAGTTGACCTCGCTCTTCGCGAAGGGCGCGGCGGGCGGCTTCGCGTTCCTGTTCGCTGAGCTGGCCGTCGCCGTCAGCATCGAAGCGTTCGAGCATGCGGGCCCGCACGGCGCCATCGCGTTCACCCCGTTCACGACGCGGCTGGCCGGCGTCCTGGGCCATGGCCAAACCGGTGATGCTGACTGCCGCGGCTGCGATCAGTAACGTTTTGCATTTCATGACAAGTCTCCTGCTGCTAAGCACGTCCGACGGCGGCCGCGAGCGGGCCGGCTACGTTGGACCTCACCCCCTCTAACGCCGGGCGCGGCCTATTATTGCGATGGTGAATTGCGAGATGTTTTGGGCGCTGATTCCGGGGCAGGGTTGGCATAGGGTGAAGAGGATCCACTGACGCTCTGTTGTAGAAAGGAGTCAGTATGGGACAGGCAGCCAATACCGGTCGACGTGCGGAGCTTGACGATCGCAAACGGCGGGCAGCCGGTCGGCTGAACGACCGCAGCCCCGAGATCGAGCAGATCCGGGAATTTGAGTTGCCCGAGCATGTCCGCGGGACCACCGGGGGCGCGTTCGGCCGGGAAGGGATGAGCAGCCGCCAGGGGGATATCCAGACGACCAGCCGTCGCGGGGGTGCCGGCGCCAAACCACAGGACCAGGATACCGATCTGCCAAAGGCCCCGGTTCCCGAGCCTCCAGCCGACGGCGGACCTGGGCTGACGGCTCAGCCATGACGATCGGCCACAAGCCGACGGCTCGCAACTGAAGACGCCCCTGTTACATTGATGCGCATGACCGAGCTGCGCGTCAGTGACAATGGCCGTTTCATCGTCCATGACGATGGGAAGCAGACTCCATTTTTCTGGCTTGCGGATACAGCCTGGGAGTTGCTGCATCGGCTTGATCGTCCCAAGTCTGAGCATTACCTGGCCACGCGGGCCAGGCAGCATTTCACGGTGATCCAGGCGGTCATCCTCGCAGAGATGGACGGCTTGGGAACGCCCAATGCCTATGGCCATCTACCGCTGATCGATAGGGATCCGACGCGCCCGAACGACGCGTATTTTGAGCATGTCGATTTCATCGTGGATCGGGCGGCTGAGGCGGGGCTGCGCATGGCGCTGTTGCCGACGTGGGGCGACAAGCTCCCGGGCGTGGTCAGCCCGGGGCCAGCGATCTTCACACCCGACAACGCCGGCGTCTATGGTGAATGGCTTGGCCGGCGTTATCGCGACAAGCGGGTCATCTGGGTCTTGGGCGGGGATCGTAATATCACGACCGATGAGCAACTGCAGATCTGGCGCAACATGGCAGCCGGATTGCAGCGGGGCGACGGCGGGCGACACCTGATCACCTTCCACCCGCGCGGGCATGCCAGCAGCGCGCAATTCGTACACAACGAGCCGTGGCTGGCGTTCAACATGATCCAGTCCTGCCACCAGGGGAAGCACACGCCCAACTACCGCATGATCGAGCGCGACTACGCGTTGACGCCGATCAAGCCCGTGATCGACGGCGAGCCGAATTACGAAGATCATCCCGTGATGAGTCCGAAGTGGACCTGGCAGGAGGGCGATCCGTGGTTCGGCCCGCACGATGTGCGCAAGAGCGCGTGGCGATCGGTGCTGGCGGGCGCGTGCGGGCATACGTACGGTTGCCATCCGGTCTGGCAGATGTGGGAGCCGAATTACCCTGTTCACAATCACGTGCGCCGGCCATGGAGTGAAGCCATCGAGCTGGAGGGCGCATGGCAGATGCGGCATCTGCGAGCACTGATGGAATCGCGCCCGATGCTGGGGCGCGTGCCGGATCAGTTGATGCTGATCGACGCGCCGCCGCCGAAGGATGGCGTGCGGCACGTGCGGGCGCTGCGGGCATCAGATGGATCGCATGCGTTTGTGTACATCCCGACGGGCGAGCCGGTGCGGGTGGATCTGTCGCGCATGCGCGGGGCTATGACGGCAGCTTGGTTTGATCCGCGGACGGGGGAGATACGGGAGATCGGGCGTTTCGACCGGTCGCATCGCGAAGCATTCGTGCCACCGACGCAGGGGGAGGAAGAGGATTGGGTGCTGGTGTTGGATGCGTGATAACTGTGAAACGCTGGGATCCACGAATCTGCACGAATGGACACGAATGCGTTGGGTCATTGACGACAGGGCGTGTGGGGGGAATTGTGGCATGGGCTACCAGCCCATGCTCGTCGGGCGTCACGGGCTGGTGCAACGCTATGCATGATCTGCGCAAGTCATTTCCACGTGTCATCCTGAGCGCAGCGAAGGATCTCGGCGTTCGAACGGCTGAGATCCTTCGCTTCGCTCAGGGTGACCATCTGGGGCGACTGTCGCAGTTGATGCATCCAGTTGTGGCGGGCCGTGCCACGTTTGCGGCGCGCGGCGGCTTCGGTGATGCATTCCATTCGTGTCCATTCGTGCAGATTCGTGGATCCGCACGCATGGCACGGTGGCTGTGGGGGCGCGGCGGATGAAGCGATCGCACTTCAGTGGTATCGCGTGGCTGGCGGGAGCGCCCGGGGTGCTGTTTGTGGCGATCTGCTGCCTGCCTGTGCTGGGGTGGATGCTGTGGGCGATCGGGGCGCACTGGGGAGAGCTTATCCGGGCGATGCGGGCTGAGTGGGATGTCGTGCTGGCCAGCGTACTGTATGCCTGCAGCAGCGCAGCCATTGCGACGATTCTGGCGGTGCCCGTGGCTGTCGTGCTGGGGCGGGGCAAGAACTGGATCGCGCTGCCGCTGGGCATTGTGATGATGCTCGGGCTGCTTCAGCCGTCGATCGTTTACACCTACGGATGGGTGCAGTTCTATCGCATCCTCGGTGTCTTTCCGATGCCGCAGACATGGGCGGACGTCGCGCGATGTGTGACAACGCTGGCGGGATGGTTGTGGCCGATACCGGCTGCCCTGGGGGGATTGGCGCTGCGGCGGATGGATGCGCAGCTTCAGCTTCAGGCGGTCATGGAGGGGGCATTGTGGCGGGTGACGCTGCGCCACCTGCTGCCGGTGCTGTTCATCTCCTGGGCAGCTGTGATGGTCGTGGCGCTGCAGGAGTTCAGCGCGTATGACTACAGCGGCATTCGCGTTGTGGGGACGGAGATGCGGGCGATCTTCATCTCGACGACGGATCCGTCGCTGGGGGCTGCGCGAGCGCTGGGAACGGGATTACCGGTGGTGGTGCTGGTGCTGCTGCTGGCGGCTGGGGCGCTTTGGCTGGGGCGATCGGTAGGCATGGGGGAATGGATCGAGCATGGCCGCTGGCCGCGCGTGCTGGATGCGGGGTGGGGATGGTATGTGCTCACCGCGGTGGTGCTTGGTGTGACGCTGCTGGTGCCGACGGGGGCCCTGATCGCCTCGCTGCGCCAGCCGGATGGGCCGATCGAGATGCTGCGCGCGTATGGGCCGGAGTTTGGCGGATCGCTGATGATCAGCGGCGCGGTCGTGCTGTGTGCAGCCGTTGTGGCGCTGTCGGCGGCGATGGTGCGATTGCGCGGGATGGCACTGCTGGGGCTGGTGCCGTTTCTGGTGGGGGGGCAGTTGGTGGCGATTGCGATGATCCGTCTCTACAATCGCCCGTCGCTGGATTGGCTCTATAACCAGTGGCCGATTGTCGTGATGGGGGAGATGGCGCTGTTTGGATGGCTGGCGCTGACGGCTGGGCGGATGACGTGGACCCAGCCGTGGCGGAACATCCGCGAGATGGCGCGTGTCGACGGCGCCAACGACTGGTCGGCTGGGCGGTATGTCATAGGGCCGCTGGCCTGGCCGATCTGTGCGGCAGGCGCCATTCTTGTGGGGATCCTGTCGCTGGGCGAAGTGCCGGCGATGGTGCTGCTGGTTCCGCTGCGACCGCCAACGATCGTTCCCTGGCTGCTCCAGTGGGTTCACCTGCAACGATCGGATGAGATGATCGAAGGATCGCTGCTGCTGCTGGGTCTTGTGATGGCGCTGTCGGCGCTGGTGCTGGGGCTGGCGTGGCTGGCCAGCCGGCGGTGGGATCGGCGTCCGCGCCGCGCGGGCAGCCGCCCGGTGGCGACGTCGTGGCGGCGATTTGGGATGCTGGTGGCGCTGATGGGGGTGTTCGTGATCGGCGGCTGCGGGAAGGGCAATGCGCCCGACGCCATCTGGTGCGAGACGGGCACGGGGCCGGGGCAGGTGGTCTATCCGCGCGTGATCACCTATGCGCCGCAGACCAGGAGCTTTTTCG
Source organism: uncultured Phycisphaerales bacterium (assembly GCA_937904525.1). GTDB lineage: Bacteria > Planctomycetota > Phycisphaerae > Tepidisphaerales > Tepidisphaeraceae > CALEKX01. Next base: position 901 of record CALEKX010000140.1, on the reverse strand, counting down.
TCATCGACCGCCTGGCGCGTGTGCAGCATCTGAGCGCCGACGGTGAGCCGATCAACGAATGGCGCATGCCGGAATGGGAATGGGGCAAGCCCGTCGGCGCATCGGTCGGGCCGGATGGAAACCTGTGGGTGCCGGACACGCACTACCATCGCGTGATCGTCTACAGCCCGACAGGCGGGGAAATCCGCCGCTTCGGCAGTTTCGGGCGTGACGAAGGGCAGTTCATCCTGCCGACGGACGTCGCCTTTGACGATCAGGGGCAAGTCTACGTAGCCGAGTACGGCGATAACGACCGCATCCAGGTATTCGACATGGAGGGCAACTACCTCCGCCAGTTCGGGCGCTTCGGGCGGGAGGATGGGGAGTTCGCTCGGCCGCAGTCGCTGCTGATCCACAACGGGCTGGTGTACGTGACCGATGCCTGCAATCACCGGATCGCGATCTTCAAGACCGACGGGACGTGGGTGCGCAATATCGGGAGCGTGGGGACGGGGCTGGGGCAGTTTCGATTTCCCTATGGCCTGGCGATGGACAGCCGCGGTCGGCTGATCGTGTGCGAGTTTGGCAATAACCGCGTGCAGCTCGTCGACCCGCAGACGGGCAAGGGTCTGGCGACATGGGGCATGGGCGGCCGCGGGCCGGGCGAGCTGGCGTATCCGTGGGGTGTGGCTGTGGATGAGGATGATCGCGTGGTGGCTGTCGATGCGGGGAATAATCGGCTGCAGGTGTTCAGGTTTTAAGACATGATGAGCAAGACGGCTACAGCGAGTTAATCCACGGTCACACAGTCCTTGCAGTTACATAGCGGAGTTCGTAGAAGAAGGGGAGTGATTGAGTCTGTCGGTCATTGGCCTGCTCCCCTCAACTTGATCCAGTCCTTATGAGAGTCCAAACTGCCCGT
>CALEKX010000139.1 GCA_937904525.1 uncultured Phycisphaerales bacterium | reverse complement strand
ATGCATCCGTGTCCCTCCGCGCCTCCGCGTCTCTGCGGTGATCCTGCTTAACAGCCCAATCAGACCGTGTCATCGAGCAGAAACTCAGCCGACAATGCGTCAGCCACGTTCAAACCCTGCTCCGTGAGGCGAAGGCTCTGCGGCGTCAGCTCCAGCAGGCCGGCATGCGTGTAGCGCTCGATCGGATCCGCCCAGATCTGTCGCGCATCCAGCCCCGTGCGGGATTGAAACTCCTCGAAATGCAAACCGTCGCTGAGGCGCAGCATGAGCATCGCCAGTTCCCCTGCGCGCCGGCGCGGCGACAGATGCTCAAATTCCTCCACCGGCAGGTGACCATCGTCGATGGCGCGCTCCCACTCGCCCAGATGCGGGCGGTTTTTCCAGCGGTGGCCCTGCACGTGGGATGCGCCCGATGGGCCGAGCGCGATGTAGTCGCCGCCTGTCCAGTAGACCAGGTTGTGACGGCAAGCCATGCCGGGAGCAGCGTAGTTGCTGACTTCGTAAGCCGGCATGCCCGCGGCTGCCAGACGCTGGCGTGTGTGGTGCAGCATCGCCAGCTCGAGCTCCTCCTCGACGGCTTTGACGCGCCCGAGGCGGCGCCGCACAGCCATGGGCGTCGAGGGTTCGTAGGTCAGCGCGTAGCACGACAGATGCGACGTGCCCAGAGCGATGGCTCGTTCGAGGTTGTCCGCCCAACGCTCGAGTGTCTGGTTGGGGATGGCGAAGATCAGGTCGAGGTTCAGCCGCTCAAAGCCGGCCTTGCGCGCCAGCTCGAGGCTGCGGGCGACGTCGTCGGGGTGATGGTGGCGCTCGAGGATCTTCAGCTCGGCAGGGTCGAAGCTCTGCGCGCCGAAGCTGAGGCGGTTGACGCCGTGGCCTCTCAGCATGCAGGCATACTCGTAGCTGACGGTGGCCGGGTTGCATTCGATCGTCCACTCGTCGAGCTGCGAGAAGTCGAAGCGCTGACGCAAGCCGCGGAGCAGACGGTCCATGGCCTCCAGCGGCAGCAGGCTGGGCGTGCCGCCGCCGAAGAATATCGTTCTTGGCTGAAGGGTCGGTCGGTCGGGGCCGGTCCACATGTCAGCTTCGCGGAGGATGCGATCGACGAACTGCCGCATGCGCTCGGGGGTCTGGCGGGTGATGCTGTAGAAGTCGCAGTAGTGGCACTTGTGGAAGCAGAAGGGGATGTGGACGTACAGCGCGGTGACGGCGACGCGCGGCAGATTCGCCGGCTGGAGCAACGCTGTTGGGGGTGGGTTGTACAGAGGTAAGGTCATCGCGATTGTCGTCCAGCCGTCGTGGGGCCGGGTCGAATTGTACTCCGTCGGACGGCTGGGGTTCGAGGGCGGCGCGCAGCAGCAATTTTGTACGGCTGGGATCGGCCGTTACAGTGGGCGATGAGGTTTCATGAACACGAGCATCACCGATGAGACAGGCACTCAGCCGGCGGATGGAGCAAGCCATCGACACCGGCAGGATCGTCGCCTGCTGAAGATGGTGGTGTGGATCGTGTTCCTGGCGGCGCTGGCAGCCGGGGTGGGGTGGTCGGTGCGCCACGGCTGGGCGTTGCGCGATCAGGCGTGGGAGTTTTTCGCCCCGGGGCGGCATACGTTCGACATCGGGCGGAACTACTACTTCGGCCGGATGGCCGTGCAGCAGGGGATGGTCAACCTGTATGACGACCAATCGGCCAATCCTCCGGATCCAGCCCGACGGTTGAACTACACGCCGCTGCGGACAGCCGTCTTCGCTGCATGGGCGCGATCCAACGGCGAACCGAAGCCTGAGTCAGCCCAACCATCGCGGCGGGGCCGTCGCGGGCAGGATTGGGGCTGGGAACCGCAGATCGAGTTCAATCGCTTCCTTCAGGACTTCAACATCTCGATGGGGCTGGCCGGAGCGGTCGCTGCCGGTTTGCTGGTGCAGCACTGGATGCGCCGCCAGCAGCGCGGGACACCGATGCCCGCGCACGAGCCGACGCCGGGATGGCGCTACTGGCCGTGGGCGGCAGCCGCGATCGCCTTCTGGCTTTACTGGTACAACCCAGCCGGGCTGATCCTCGGCCACGGCTGGCCGAGCCCGAATGCCTGGCTGATGCCATTTTTCCTGTGGGCGCTGCTGCTGGCGTCGTGGGGATGGTGGTTCGTCGCGGGGGCGATGATCGGATTGGGGGCGATGTTCCAGGGGCAGCAATTGCTGGTGGCGCCGTTCTGGGTGCTGTGGCCGATTTTCGCCGGCCAGCCGATGCGGGCGGTGAAATGGACGATCGGCTTTGCGTTCGCATTCATGCTGGTCGTGTGGGAATGGAGCCTCACAGTGCGGCCGGATGCGGCGTTGCCTGATCGCGCACTCAACTGGAGTGCGATCTCCTGGATCATCGCGGGTGTCGTGGGGGTTCTGGCGGTGCCTGCGGTGCGATGGTGGCTGGCGCGCATGGCGGCGCGCGGGGCGGTTCCCGAGACAGCCGAGCCGCCGGCTGGGCTGGAGGGGCTGGAGTTTGACGACCTGGACATTGCGCCTGCCGGCGAGACGGAGGCAGAGTCATCGATCGGGCGATCAGGCCGCGTCAGCACGCGGCTGATCGTGATGCTGGCTGTGTCGGTAATCGCGGCGGGCGTGCTGGCTGGGCCGGCCGTGTGGACGCTGGGGCTGTTCTCGCTGTGGGGCGGGGTGACGGTGCTGCTGGCGATTGGTCTGGTGGCGCTGCTGTGGTGGCGGGGATGGCGCGTGGCGCGCTACGGCGTGCCGGCTGTGGTCGCCGCGCAACTGCTGCTGTGCGTGCCGGTGTTTGGGGCGTCATCGTCGTGGTGGGATGTCGGGTTTCTGTATGGGACCGAGCGGCACATGGATCTGGCTGTCGGATCCGCGAGCAATCTCGGCAAGCTGCTGCAAACCAGCTACGGCTGGCGCAAGCCGGACGACGTTGTGACGACGATCTCCGCGTCGACGCTCTTCGGTTGGCCGGCACAGGACAAGGCCGTCGAGATCCGGCATGTGATGAACGGCATCTATGCGCTGACGCTGGTGCTGTCCTCGATCGCGACAGCCATCCAGTGGCGGCGGAACAATCGAAACTTCCTGCTGGCAGCCACGGTGCCATGGGTGCTGATGGCCCTGATCCCCGCCCAGATGCACGAGCGGTACCTGGGATTCGCGGCGCTGGGGGCGGTCGTGTGGATCGGCGCCAGCGGGGGTGTGGGATGGATGCTGCTGGGGCTGATGTATTCGCTGATGACCTATGCGCAGGTGCTGCATCAGATGATCCCGCGCTCGCGGAACTTCGACACCCTGGACCCATGGCTGATCAATCGCGATTGGTATCGGGTGTTTGAGGGGCTGTATCCCCAGATCACCTGGGCATTGCTGCTGGGGGCGGCGGTGGTTCTGTATGCGAGTTTCCGCCGCGCCTCCTGTCCTGCCGAGCGGCTGGCGGCCCGGCTTGGCTGAGACCATGGGGCCGTGCAAATCACGAGGGGTGCGCAAAGATTCCAAAGATGACAAAGATCGTAAAGACAGCGGAATTGGGGTCCGCTTCAGCCTCATTTCCGCCGAAGCGCTCTTATCCGAAGGGGCGACGAGGCCAATTCTCGGTATCGCGCTCGACTGGAATGTCATCCTGAGCGAAGTGAAGGATCTTGGTGTTCGAACAGTTGAGATCCTTCGCTGTGCTCAGGATGACGGCTTCGGAAAATCAACGCATACGTTGATGCATGATGGCGGCGAAGTAGGGTCCGCTTCAGCGGACCGGCGATTGGGGTTGCCCATACGCCGTCCTAGTTGCCTTCGCTGTTCCTGCTCAACACGAAGATGGCCAGGTCGGCGTTAAGGTTGGGGTCTTCGGTGATCTGCCGGTCGGACTCGGTGTCGAGGTAGATCTCCTGCTCGATGCGGATGCCGCGGGCGCGGCAGAAGTCCTGGAAATCCAAGATCGACGGGAAGCGCCGGTTCGGCGTGTTGTACCACTCGTAGCTGTAGATGCCTGGCGTGCGCGGGCTGCGGCCCTGCTCGTAGAGCATCCGGCGCAGCTTGACGTAGGCGAAGTTGGGGAAACTGACGATCGCCTGCCGGCCGATGCGCAGCACCTCGCGGATCACACCCTCGGTGTCGGCGATGCTCTGCAGGGTCTGTGACAGCACGACGACGTCGAAGCTCTTGTCAGCAAACGACGTCAACGGCTGCTCGAGGTCGAGCTGGATCACATCCAGCCCGCGCGCCGCGGCCGTGACGATCGCCTCCTGGCCGATCTCCACGCCCACCGTGCGCGACGGATTGCGCAGCCGGCGCACCATCTCCAGCAGCTCACCGCCGCCGCAGCCCAGGTCCAGCACGCTCGCGCCCTGCGGGATCAACTCCAGAATCTGGTCGTAGTCGACGCGATAGCCGTGGAAAAGGCTGGTCGGCGCGCCGCAGCGGGCGGCGATGGGGCTGCGGGTGATCGCCTCGTCGCGGCCATTGAGGCGCGCGCTCAGCAGGCTGCCGTAGATCGGCAGGTCATCGGTCAGCAGGAACGCATCGTGCCCGCAAGAACTGTGGACATTACAGTAGGTGACCGCCTTGCCCTCGGCGACCAGGGCATCGACCATCTGCATGCTCTGTTCCGGCGGAAAGAGCCAGTCGCTGGAGAAGCTGATGATCAGCCAGCGGCAGGTCGTGTGGCGGAACTGCTCGCGCAGCTTCTGGATGCTGTCGCCCAGATCGAAGCGATCCATCGCGCGGGTGAGCGTGATGTAGCTGTTGGCGTCAAATCGCTCGACAAACTTGTGCCCCTGGTAGGCCAGATACGAGCCGACGGAGTAGTCCTTTTCAAACTCGGTATCGATGTCGCGCGGGTCGAGGCGCGTGGGATCGAACTTCTCGCTCATCGCCTCGCGCGACAGGTACGTGATGTGCCCGAGCATGCGCGCCAGCGCCAGGCCGACATTCGGGCGCGTCGGCTTGTCGTAATACTGGCCGCCGTGATAGTTGGGATCGCGGAGGATCGCATTTCGGCCGACGATGTCGAAAGCCAGGGCCTGGCTGGTCAGCCGGGGCGATGTCGCCAGCAGCATGACATTGGCCAGCCGATCGGGATAGCGAAGCGCCCAGGTCAATGCCTGGTGGCCGCCCAGGCTGCCGCCGACGACCGCATGCAGGTGCTCGATGCCCAGGTGATCGACCAGCAGCCGCTGGACGTCGACCATGTCGGCCACGGTGATCTGCGGAAACTGCGCGCCCCATGGCCGGCTGGTGGCGGGATTGAGCGAGTTCGGCCCCGTCGTGCCGCGGCAGCCGCCCAGGATGTTGGAGCAGATCACGAACCAGCGATTCGTGTCGATCGCCTTGCCCGGCCCGACAACCGCATCCCACCAGCCCGGGTCGTCGTCGGCGTCATGGCGGGCGACATGCGAATCGCCCGAGAGGGCATGGCAGATCAGGACGGCATTGTCGCGATTGGGCGACAGCGTGCCGTAGGTTTCGTAAGTGACGGTAACGGCGGGGAGGATCTCGCCGCTGGTCAGCGTCAGAGGCGCATCGAAAGTCACACGCTGTGCGTGACGCAGCGGCGCGGCTGAGCGATGAGCGTCCGAACTGTCGTACGTCATAGAGCAGGAATCTGGACCCGGCTCGACCGGGCGAACACACCGGCTTGGGCGGTATGGTAAGCCGACCAGATCCGGAATCACATTTAACCCGTCTGGAAGACCTGACAAAAGGTCTTCTGGCACCAAGGCACCCCCCAGGGGCCTGAGCGGATGACATGCCGGCTGAACCCGCGCGGTTCGCCAGCCTTGACGAATGCGACGGGGACTTCGTCGCAAAAGACAGCAACGGCGTCGCCATCCTGCGTCCACGTGAAACGCCACGTGTGCTCGGTTGGAGCCTCGCAGATCGGGTCTTCGTCCGCCAGCTCTTCGAGGATGGGCGGCGGTTCGTGGGCGTCGCGGAAGGGCGTCAGCTCGTCGGCGGTCAGCAGCGGCCGGACGCGGTTGAAGACCCATGCGTCGGCGACGGGCGTCTGCTCGCCGGGAGCCGTCAGATACAGCCACAGCGTCAACCCGTTGTCTTCGAGGATCGCGTATCGCCGCGATGCCGGATGCTGCTCGATGAAAACGGGCGTAGCCATGGGGTTGGGCGTCCTGTTGCGGAGTTTTGCCGGCGGTTCATTGGCCCGCGGCATCGCGCTGCCAGATGCGCGGGGCGACGCGCTGGATCAGCAGCGCCGCCCGGCTGAGCAGGCCGTTGACGGTCTTTTCGATCGACGCCGCATCCTGCGGGTCGTCGATGTCCTTGAGATTGACGCGGACATTGTAGATCGCGCATCGCGTCGTGGCCATCGCCAGGTCAGCACAGACGGCCAGATCCGACAGCAGGTAGTAGTTCACATGATCGACAAGCTGGTCGCATCGCTCCAGCAGGGCCACGCTGACGGCTGCGATGCTCTGCGGGACGCGAATGCAGGTCAGCAGGGCCGCGGGGAGGCGTTCAGCCCGTTCGGGGCTGTCGGGCGGGAGCTTGCGGATCTGGCTGATTGCCTGAAAGGCGGCCTGATCCTCGACCATGAGCTGCAGGAGCATGTCGCGCGCGCGGCTGAACTCGGCGAGGGCGGTCTCAAACTGCGGGCGATGGGCTTCGAGGCCCTTTTTGTTGACGCTGTAGTTAAGGACCATCTCGCCCATGGAGGCAGCCAATGCGCCGACGAGCGCAGCCACGCTGCCGCCGCCCGGGATCGGCTGCTTGGCGGCTGCGGCGGACAGATACTCCTCGATGGTCGTGGTGCGGTCGTACATGGGGGTAAGGATATCCGATCGGGCGGGGGAGGTCAGCAGGTCGTGATCAGTCTGCAGTCTGCGGTCTGCGGTCGGCAGTGGGAGTTGGCAGGATGACAAGGTGAGCCAGCGGCTGCACGTAGGGCACGCTATTGCGTGCCGGAATCGCGCGCGCATCGTGCGGCAGGCGGCGATTGGCAGTTGGCAGTGGATGCCGCGCTTCGAGTTGCGGCGAGTGGCAAATGACCAGTGACAAGTGACCAGGCACCAGACCCGCAATCCAAAATCCCAAATCACCAATCACTGCCCATTCCCCGCTCCGTCGTGGCCGATGCCTCTTGGCGTCAGGTCGACGGGGGGCAGGTTCTCCCAGGCGCGCAGGCCGGTTTCAAGCTTCACCAGCTCGGGCCGCGGCGTGCTGATGGTGATGACGGCTCGGCTGAGGCGGCGGCGGGCGACCTGGCGCACGTCGTCCAGCGTCACGGCGCGGATGCGGTCAGCCGCTTTGAGGTGATCGTCAAAGCCCAGGCCGTAGAGCTCGTCGAGCGCAGCCGCCATGGCCTGCTCGGCGGGCGTCTGGCGATCCATCGCCTGGCTGACGAGCATGAGCTGCTTGGCGCGATCGAACCAGCCGGGGACGAGATCGGCTTCGCTGCCCTGCAGACGCGCAATGTTCTGCAGCATCAGCTCGACAACCTCGTTCACGCGCGCCGGATCGCAGCCGGCATAGGCGATGAACGTGCCGGGCAGCTCGCGGCTGAGGCCCGGCGAGTTCACGGCATGTACGACATACACCAGCCCGCGGCCGCGAAGCACTTCGTGCAGATAGCCCGTCGGATAGCCGTAGCCGCTCGACATCGTGTCGGCGACACCGATGGCGTGACGCTCGGCGTCACCGATGACCGAGCCGGATTCAAAGCCGATCACCACGCCCGCCAGCGGGTGCCGCGACTGCTGCACCTCCACGCGCACGACCTCAACGGCCGGATGCGGCGAGTCGATCGGCTGAGCCGGCGGTGCTTCGGTTACGGGCGTGTCGGTCGGCAGGGCATCGCCCTGGCCGAAGTACCGCTCAGCCGCGGCCCGCGCGTCTTCGAGCGACACATCGCCAAAGATCGCCAGCACACGCCGGCTCGGGCGGATCTGCTGGTCATACCACTGGCGAAGCTGATCGGCCGTCAGGCTCTCGACGACCTCCTTGCGGCCGATGCCCTGGAACTGGTAGGGCGATCCCAATGGGCCGTAATACTGCTGGCGGAAGTAGCGGAACGCCTGCGACGTCCAGTCGGCATCGAGGCTGGCAATGGCTGCCAATGCCCGTGCCCGCAGCGCCGGCAGTTCATCTTCGGGGAAGGCGGGATTGTTCACGACATCGGCATAGACCTCGATGGCTTTCTCGAAGTCTTCACGCAGGAACGAGGCGTTCCAGTACCAGGTGTTGTTGCCCATGCCGGCGGAGATTGTGCCGCCGATGGAATCGAAGAATGCGGCGATGTCGGCTGCGCTGCGATTGGTCGTACCGCGCGTGAGCATGTCCATCGTGAGATTGCCGATGCCGTTGTTCTCGGCCGACTCGCGCGTCAGCCCGCCGAGGGCGAACATCCGCGCCGAGACCAACGGCGTGGTGCTGATCCGCTTGTGCAGCAGGATCAGGTTGTTGTCGAGCTGGATGCGGGTGATCTGCGGCTGCTCAGCCGGGGCTTCTTCGTCGACGGTCGGAACCGCCGATCGCAGGAGCTGCTCGGCTGCCGGCAAGCCGGCCGCGCCGACATGCTCGGCGGGCAGCAGGGCGGTGGTCAGCAGGCGCGACGTATCCAGGTACCTGCGCGCCATCTCCTGCACCTGATCGGCCGTGACCTGCTGGATCCGCTCGACATAGACGTCGCTGAAATGGGGATCGCCGGTGCTCAGGAAATCGCGTGCCAGCGACGAGGCGACCTGCTCAGAGGTCTGCATGCCGCGGATGCGGTCGGTGCGCATCTGCGTCTTGGCGCGCTCGAGGCGATCGGGTTCGACACCCTCCACCTTGATGCGCTCGATCTGCTCGAGCACGGCCTGAGTGGCGGCCTGGATGTTGTCGGGATCGAGCTGCATGAAGATGGCGAACGTGCCGGTGGCGTACTCGGGCGTGTAGCTGGAGGCTGCGATGCCGCTGACCAGCCGCCGGCGGTCGCGGATCTCCTGCACGAGGATCGACGATTCGCCATCGGCCAGGATCGTTGCCAGCGTGTCCAGGGCATACAGATCCGGATGGTCCAGGCGGATCGTCGGGAAACCGATCTGCAGATACGCCTGCCCCAAGCCGGGGAACGTGGCAGCTACGGTGCGGGGCGTCAGGACCGGCGGCTCATCGGCCACGTCATGCGAGAAGACGCGCCCGGGCGGCAGATCGACATGCGGTTTGACCGCGGCGATCACCTGCTCGGGATCGACATCGCCGACGATGACCAGCACGATGTTGCTGGGGACATAGGCGAGCTTGTAGTAGGCGTAGACATCATCGCGCGTCAGGCCGCGGATGACTTCCTGGAATCCGATGACCGGCACGCGCGCGGGACTGACGCGATAGCGGTTCATCTGCGCCAGGTAATAGAACTGCCGGCCGGGCTCGCCCTTGCCTTTCTCAAGTTCACGCTGCACGACCTCGTACTCGCGGGCGTACTCCTCCTCGGTGATGCGGGCATGGAACAGCCAGTCGGTCAGCAGATCGACGGCGCCGGCGAGGTTTTCGGGCGTGGTGTTGATGAAGTAGGCGGTGTGATCGGTGGTGGTGTAGGCGTTGGAGTTGTTGCCGAGCATCTGGAGCAGTTCGCGGCTTTGGGCTTCGGTACGCTTTTCGGTCGAGCCGCCGGCGACCAGATGCTCCAGCAGATGCGACAGGCCGCCGCCCAGCCACTTGCCCTCGTACATGCCGCCGGTGCGGACATATCCGCGCACGGTCAGCACAGGCGACGGCAGGCGGCGGGCGATGATCGTCAAGCCGTTGTCGAGGACCGTGACGACTTCATCCGCCCGGCTGACCAGGCGATAGCGTTCGCGCGCGTGCTGGAGGGCGGGTTGCGCCTCAGCCGCGTCAGGCGCCTGCGGCTGGGCCTCCTGAGCGAACGCATAGCCGGCGATCAGAAACAGGATTACGAGGGTGCGGATTGCGATATTGGGCATTGGGCTGCTCTCCAGAGGCTCTTTGTGCAGGGGTTGAGTGCCGGTGTCAATGATAGATTGCAGCCAGCGGAAAGTTGCACCTGCGGGAAGGGTGTATCGCAGCGCTCGATTCTGTGGAATCGCCAACTCCCCGTAACAGATGGGGGGCTCCGGGGATGCCTCTCGAAGCTGCGCGTCAGGGGCGCGGGTTGTCAGCGGGCGTTCATCGGCGGGGGGCTGGGCTATCTGAAATCTCAGATCAGAAATTTCAGATTTCAAGTCTTAGATCTCAAAGCCGAAATCCGCAATCCGCAATCGCGATCAATGCAAAATCGAACACTCACGAGCTCGTCGTATCGTCCTGCTCGATCTCATGCAGATACGTCAGCGCCCGTTCGAGTTCGTTCTTGAGATGGCGGACGCGCAGGAGGCTCTTGACGCGCGTGAGCAGTTCGAACTTGTTGACAGGCTTGGAGACGAAGTCGTCGGTGCCGCATTCGCTGGCTTGCTCGATGTCGCCCAGCTCGTTGAGGGCGGTGACCATGAGCACCTGGATGTCGCGCGTGGCGGGGTCGCTCTTGATCTGCCGGCAGACCTGGAAGCCGCTCATGCGGGGCATCATGATGTCCAGCAGGATCAGGTCGGGGTGATGCTCCTTCACCTTCTCCAGCGCCTCGACGCCGTCGGAGGCGGTCACGATGTTGACCGGCAGCGATTCGAGGAACGCCTGCAGCAGCTCGACGTTCTGCGCGTTGTCATCGACGATCAGGATCGTCGACGGCGGCAATGACGCGGCGTTACTGTTGTCCGGAGGAGGGGTTGTCTCAGCCATGTGTGTTCACCGTTGAAGTATCTCCTGCAGGCTGCGCCGCAGCTCGGCTTCGGCGCGATCCGCCGATCGGCCCAGGCGGTCGATCAGCCGACGCAGGTCGTCGGGACGATCGACGTCATCCCATCGGCCAGCCAGCGCGACCGACAAGCCCAGCCGCTGGGCCGCTGCGGCGGTCTGGTCGAGCTCCCGGCCGCTGGACCAGTCGATGCCGGCCAGCAGGGCATCGGCATCGACGCGCTCGCTGAGCCCCAGGCACCAGAATCCGCCGTCTTCGGTCGGCCCGAGGACGACATCCCGGCTGGCAGCCAGGGCGGCGGCGCCCTTCAGATGATCGGGCGGTACGTCTGGCGAGTCAACGCCAAGCAGCAGGATGGGCCCGGCAATCGATCGCCGGACAGCCGCGATCCGCTGGCCCAGGTCGCCGGGCGCCTGCGGCAGCAAATGCACCGGCAGGCCGTCAAAAAGCCCCGCTGCCGCTGCCGAATCCCCCGGCGGATCGAAGCAGACGATCAGCCGGCCCAGCCGCATCGCCGCGACGCGCCGCACCGTGTGCAGCAGCATCGCCCGATGCACCTCCGCCGCCTGATCGGCCGACAGATCCGGCTGAAGGCGCGTCTTGACCAGCCCGGTCCGCGGGAGCTTGGCCATGATGATAACGCTGATCGTGTCGATCATCGCACTGGCGCTGCATCGAGCAGGTTCCTGAGAAAGGCGAAGCTCCGCTGCGCGGCGGTGTGCGGATCGGCTGTGTGCGTGTACAGCTCGACCGTCAGGAACCGCTGATAGCCGATCCGCCGCAGCGCATCGCGCAGGGCGGTCCAGTCCAGCGTGCCTTCGCCGGGGATCATGTGATAGTGCTTGCGGCCGGGGATGTCCTCGACATGCAGGTTCCAGATGCGATCACCCAGCAGCTCGACAACCTGCGGGATCGATTCGCCCATGACCTGCGAGTGGCCGATGTCGAGGTTCGCGCCGAAGCGCGGATGGCCCAGATCATCGATCCATTGCCGCAGCTCCTCCGCCCATTCCAGGAACAGCCCCGGCTCGCACTCGATGCCGATGTTGACGTTGTGCTGATCGGCGTAGTCGAGCAGGGGGAGGATCGATTCGCGCAACTGCGCGGCTGCGCGATCGGGCGGCATGCCGCCGAGCATCCGGCCGGAGGTGATCGAGACGTTGGGCGCGTTGATCGCGGCTGCGAAGTCGATCGTGCGGCGGATCAGGTGGATGCGATCGCGGCGGTGATCGGGATTGGGGCTGATGAGGCTGGGCTCGAAATACGGCTCGGGTGGGGCGTCTTTCCAGTAGCCGAAGGTGCAGTTGGCATTGACGTTGGAGACAGCCAGGCCGAGCGTGTCCAGCTCGCGGCGGATGGTCGCGATCAGCTCATCGTCGATGGCCGCGGGGTAGGCGTGCGGCACATCGGCGAGGATCTCGACGCCGGCGAAGCCGGCCTGCCGGATGGCCCGCAGAGCGTCGACCAGCCCGAAACGCGTGAAGGCATTGGTGGAGAAAGCAAGTTGCATGGCTGGACAATACGATAGCCGAACAGGCGGGCGGTGACACGTCGCGGCGTCGCCATCAGGCGAAGGCGCTGCGGTACTGATCGATCATTGCGATGAGGCGTTCCCGCGGCTGGAGGGCGTAGAACAGCTCGCGGTTGAACAGCACGCGGTCTTCGTGGTCGCGCTTGAGCGCGTCCTGCCAGCGCTGTTGCCACTGGCGGAGGCGCGGGTCGTTCTGGCGGGCGTCGGCGAGGCGCTGGTGCATCTGGCTGAACAGCAGGCTGCGCTCGCGTGAGAGGCGGGGGGCTTGTGCGATGGCGGCGACGATCTGAGGCTTGTCGGGCAGGAGGTTGTGGCGGAGATGATGTCCCTGCTGCTGGAGACACGGCAGACAGACGCGCTGCCGGCCGACAGCCGTGGGGAAGTAGAGCGTTGCCGTCGTCACGCCGAAGTGCGGCGGCTTGATGCGGAAATGCCGCTGGATAAGCGTGTCGAGCACCTGGTCATACCGACCGCCGCCGATGCCGTGGATGAAGTTGTCAGCCAGCATCAGGCGGATGAACAGCGTCAGCGTCAACGCGCGCGGCGCGATGCGGTAGCGCGTCTGGCGCAGCAGCGTGCCGAGCGCCTCGGCGGCTGCATCCGCCGTTGCCGACGGATCGAACGCGATGCCGTCGGATCCGCCGATGCTCAGATGCCACAGGTTGCCGCGTCGCTGCACATGCAGGCGCGATCGCGTGCCGTTGTCGAGATCATCCAGCCAGAAGGGGCATTCGACATCGTCATCGCTGATCGCCAGATCCGGCATCGGCCGGCCGGGGGCGCGGATGTCGTGGCGGCGGCGGTAGTCCGCCAATGCCGCGTTGTAGTCGGCTGCCAGTTCCGATGCGTGGGCCAGCAGATGGTGGACGAACAGCAGGTAGGGCCGCGTCGTCCACACGGGCGACATCAGCAGCGCGTGGTGCCGCAAGCCCAGATCCCAGTCCAGCTCATGCGTGGCATTGACGATCAGTGACGGCAGGTTGTCGGATTCGAGAAGCTGCCGGCGCATCGTCTGCAGCACATGTCCGGCACACGGCTGGAAGGGCCATTCGGCTGCGTCTTTTCGCAGTGACGACATCAGCTCATTCAGATGAGCCGGCGTGGGCGGGGCGAGCAATCCGCTCCATCGCGCCGTGCTGAGCTGCGGATCATCGGTGATCGGATGCTGCACGCCCGGCCAGGACAGCAGCAGATGCTTGGGTTCGTCTGTTTCGACGGCCAGGTGATAGGCCTGTCCGCCGAGCTTTGTCGCGGCTGCGTCGATCAGGGCATTCTTGATCCACACGCCCGGGTGATACAGCTCGGTCTGATGGCCGGTTGCAACCAGCGGCTGATCGTGATCATGGCCGATCCACTGGCGCGTCTCGCGGCGCAGTTCGGCGAGGCTGACCCCCTGGAACTGCACGCACTGGCAGTTGGACAGGGCGCGCTGGTTTTCGAGGGTTTGCGTCAGCAGATCCGCCGGCTGGGGCCAGATGAGGAACTGCTCATCCCCCGCAGGGGCTTTCCAGTCGGCGTATTCGATCGAAGTTGTGGACGGACAAGCGGCAGTCACTGGACTAAATCACGCTGTCGCAGGGAACGGCTTCGAGGCGTTGGGCGACGACGCGCGCTGCGTCGTGCAGACCGACCAGGGCCGTCTCCTTGCGGAGTACGCTCAGGTAATGTTTCAGGCGGCACTCGGCGTCGTCCAGAACGCCGCCGAAGGTCCGGTTCGGATCATTATAGATCAGCCGAACGGGCATCTCGGTGATGCGCAGCCCGGCGGCAACCACCTGCGGCCACAACTGCATCGGGAACGCATAGCCTGTCTGGCTGAGCTGAAGGCGCTGCATCGCGCCGGTGCGATGGGCCTTGAAGCCGCAGAAGGCATCGGTGAGGTTCAGGTTGAAGATCTCGTTCAGCAGGGCGGTGATGGTCTGATTGATCGCACGCCGATCCTGTGGCGGCAGGCTGTTGCCGTCGAAATCGGCCATGTAGCGCGATCCGCTGATCAGGTCCCATCGGTCGGTTTCGATCTCGCGGATGAAATCGGGGATGCGCTCGGGCTCATGCTGCTCGTCGCAGTCCATGGTGATGACCCAGTCATATCCCTTCTCCGCGGCGAAGGCGAAGGCATCGATGATGCTCTGGCCGTAGCCGCGGTTGACGGGGTGCTGGATCAGGTGCACATCGTCCCGCGCCTCCAGTAGTTCGCCGCTGCCGTCGGTGCTGCCGTCGTCGATCACGAGGATGTCGCTGTGGAAGCGCTTGATCTTCGAGATCACCGGCTGGATGTACCGCAGTTCGTTGTAGATCGGGATTGCGATGAGCAGTCGCAAGGGTGCACCTTCCGTTTCAGCGGTGACGTACGTTGATCGGCGCAGGTGCGGGAGCGACCGGGTCCTCCCAAAGCCACGCCGGGTGATGTTAGAAGGGTGCCGCGGCAGCGTCAACCGGCAATCGCCCCCGCCCAATGCCCGATTGACCGCCGGTCGCGTCTGGTCGTATATTGAGGCGGATCAATATCTTACCTGTCTTCCCAACGGGCGGTCTTTCATGCGTTCAAACACTTTGCTGTCGGTGCTGACGGTTTCGACGACGCTGGTTGGACTGTGTACAGGTTGCCAGCCTGATCCGGTCGAACAGAAGCGGCTGGCGGGCATGGCCTCGTACATCGAGGGGTATCACGCCTTCCAGGAGGGCGACCGCGACGCTGCCGTGCGGGCGCTGCTGACAGCCGTCGAAACCAACCCTGAGCTCATCACCGCCCGCGGCATGCTCGCCGATATCTACCGCCACGAGGGCCAATATGAGCTGGCGGCCGAGCAGTACAGGACGCTGACAAACCTCGACCCCTACAACTACCTCAACTTCTATCACCTGGGGGTCTCGTACCACTTCCTGGACCGCATCCGCTCGGCAGTGGAGGCCTATCACGGCGCTCTGCGCCTCCGGCCGGATGATCCCCGCTCCAACATGAACCTCGGCTTGGCCTACATGGTCCTCGGCGAAGCCGACAAGGCTCTGCCTTACGCCCGCCGGGCCGTGGAACTGAATGGCGATTCGCCCGCTGCATGGGGCAATTACGCCCTCGTGCTCGATTCCCTCGGCCAGCATGGCCAAGCCGAAGCCGCCTACCGCCGCTCGCTGGAGATGGATCCCACGCAGATCGGCGTGCGGATCAACTACTCAGCCAACCTGATCCGCCAGGGCCGGCCCGGCGAAGCCGTCTCCATCATGCAGGAAGTCGTCGCTGAGCAGCGATCGGTCCTGGCGCTGCG
Source organism: uncultured Phycisphaerales bacterium (assembly GCA_937904525.1). Classification (GTDB taxonomy): domain Bacteria; phylum Planctomycetota; class Phycisphaerae; order Tepidisphaerales; family Tepidisphaeraceae; genus CALEKX01. Next base: position 1,214 of record CALEKX010000139.1, on the reverse strand, counting down.
GCGCCTGGGCGATGCCTATGCCGCTGCCGGCCAGCCGCAGCAGGCGGTCGATCAGTACCGCGCCGCCCTCGAGATCAACCCCAAGTACTACCCCGCGATGAACGCCATCGCGACCGTCCGCATCCAGCAGTACGAGAAGGGGCTCCAACTGGATGAATCCCTCCGTGCCGACGCGCTGGAGATGTGGCGACGGAGCCTGGCGGTCCATCCGCAGCAACCCGACGTGATCGAGAAGCTGCGCCGATGGGAAAACATCGGGCTGTTCGGAAGCTGATGCCGCGAGGAACACGGCCTTGGCCCGCGAACCGTCCCTGCCCATCCTCTTTGAAGACGATCGCCTTGTCGCCGTTGCCAAGCCTGCCGGGCTGGCGACCATCCCCGGCCGCGGCGAAAGCGATGACGTCCTGCACCGTCTGGCCCGCCAGCTCGGCTTGCCCGCGACCGGAAAAGCCGATCCGCGGCTGCGCCTCGTGCATCGCCTGGACAAAGACACCAGCGGCGTGCTGCTGCTGGCCAAGGACATCGACGCCCAGCGGCATCTGTCTCACCAGTTCCAGAACAACCGCGTCACCAAACAGTATCTGGCGCTTGTGCATGGCCGGCCGTCGGCGGCTGAGGGCGTGATCGACGCGCCCCTGGAGATCGATCCGAACGACAAGAAGCGGATGGCTGTGGTCAAAAACGCCAAGCGCGGCAAGCGAGCCGTGACCGAGTGGCGGGTGGAGGAGGCGTATCGTTTCGCGGCGCTGCTGCGCGTCTTTCCACGCACGGGCAAGATGCACCAGATTCGCGTGCATCTGAAATCGATCGGTCATCCGCTGCTGGTCGATCCGCTGTTCAACCCGCCGCTTCCGGGCCGCGAGCCGGGTGTTTTCCTGAGCCAGTTCAAACGCGGTTACATCAGCAAGAAGGGGGAGGCCGAGCGGCCGCTGATCGACCGCCTGACACTGCACGCCTACGCGCTGACGTTCGAGCACCCCGACGGCACGACGCGAGAGGTTACCTGCGACCCGCCCAAGGATTTCCGAGCGGCAGTGAACAGTTTGGGCAAGTTTGCCAGAGCGTAGATCCGTCAGCAGTCTGCGGTCTTCAGTCTGCAGCGAGAGTTGGCAATTGGCGGTGGGCAGGATGACAACGTGACAAAGGGGGCGCGGTCTGTACGTAGGGCACGCTATTGCGTGCCGAAATCGCTCGCGCAACGTGCGGCAGGTGGC
>CALEKX010000138.1 GCA_937904525.1 uncultured Phycisphaerales bacterium | reverse complement strand
ACTTCGCCACCATGCCGTCAGGTCAGGCGGACTACGTCATCGATTGATGGGCAGCCAGCACCTGACGGACGCTGACATGTGGTTCTTGGCGACATGGCTTCGATGGAGAACTTCCGTCTGCAGTAATTGGAGAAAATGCAATTATCTTTCCGCCGGCTGTCCCAGCGGATTACAGACCATCAGGCAGTTTCCCGTTTCGACTCACTAAGGAGGAGACGACATGTCTTTCAAGTCATTTATCGCGGCGTTCGGCATCGCGGCAACGGCAGTGGCGGTGAATGTTGGCCAGTCAGCCGTCATCGTGGCGTTTGACAACAACAATGACACCAATCCCTTCCGCCTCTCAGCACTGGACGACCAGACTTCGCTGAGCGGCAGCGTGATTGATCCGGACTACAACGGCGGTACGTCGGTCACGCTCACCCTCTTCAATCCGCTCAAGGGTGTGACGGTCACTGACCCGGCCAATCCCGATTTCAGCACAGCCACCGTCAGCTACTTCGGCACGGAAGGCTCGGGATTCGGCGTGGGTGATGACACCACGGGACGCCTGGAGCGCGGCGAATCCTTCACCATCAAGGCGGATCGCGCAATCCGGATCGAGATGTTCGGATACCATGAATGGAATGGCGATGAGCTGCTGCACATCAGCTGGACTCAGAACGGCGTCGCCAAGTCCGACGTCTTCTCGATGGCCGACGGTACCGGCACGGCGCCAGCCAACGTGAACGTCACCCTGTCGGGCATCGAGGCGGACGCCAATACCGACATCGTGATCACGAACGTCAGCCCGTCCAACGCCGTTGCCAGTGGCCGGCTTCGCATCCGTCGGATGCAGATCTCGGTCGTTCCAGAACCAGCCAGCCTGAGCCTGCTGGGCATCGGCACGATGGGCCTGCTGCGCCGGCGGCGGAGCTGATGGCAAGCCGGGCATGCGCCACGGGGGCGGATTGCGTCTGTGCGGCGCATGCGGGTCTTGCCGGCACATGCGTTGCAGCGGGGGCGGAGAAACCACGCCACGGGAGTTGTGATTCTTCGCCCTCGCTCGCATCATGGCAGGGCGGATCGGCCTGGCGCGCCTGATCGGCTGAACGAGCAAGTGTCCGGGGACTGAATCATGTCAACCAATTCCCTCATCCTGGGCGTCGGCCTGGCAGCGGGGCTGCTGTCAGCCGGCTGGTCCCATGCGGCGGTGCTGAACGCGACGTATACACCCGTGCCCGGCTCACGGGGCGGGATGTCGGCTTTCGTCAACTTCGCGGACGAGGGCGTGCTGGACTGGGCACTGTGGGAGTACAGCAGCAGTTCGAGCGTGCCCGGGACGCCGACTTCGTCCAAGGCGGATGCCGACTACATCGGCAGCGCGTTTGCCGTTGGCGGCAGCGGGGCGCTTCGCGGTGCACGGGGCACTGATCTGGAGGTGAGCACAACGCCCGGCCAGGTGGCTGGCCAGGGGCGGCAGGTCAATGGGGCGATCCTGAACGGGCAGCTCCGCGGCTCGGGCGCCGGCGTGGGGCTGACGATCACCGTCCCCACGACCGACCTGTACGTCGCGAAGATCTACGTGGGCGGATATCGCACCGGGGACAGCCCGCTGGTGGTGGAGCTGCCGGGAGCGGCTCCGGTCGAGCTCACAGCCGCGTTTTCCGATGGCGACGGCACGTACAAGGACGCCGGCATCCTGGAGGTGCAGTTCCAGGCCGATGCGGTCGACGGCGTGGCCAACGTGCTGGAGTTTCGCATTACGCTGAACCCCAGCACCGACAGCAGTTCGCACGTACTCCTGCAGGGCGTGACGCTGATCCCCGAGCCGGCATCGGTTGGTGTTCTCGGCTTGACTGGCGTGGCCCTGTGCCGCCGGCGGAGGATGTGAGCAGCGGCCCGGCCCGCCAAACGGACCCTACGGGGTCTGACGTCCGACTACAGCCCTTGTGTAGGGGTGCATGGCAATGCACCCCGTATTGGAAGGGGAATCGGGTAGGGCAGCGATCATCGTCCAAGGGGGCACATTGCCATGTGCCCCTACAGGCGCGCCGGGGGGGTTCCAGTGTCATCCAGGTGGGAGCCCGGCCGATCACGCGGCCCGCCAAACGGACCCTACGGGGTCTAACGTCCGACTACAGCCTTTGTGTAGGGGTGCACGGCAATGCCCCCCGCACTGGAAGGGGGAACCGGGTAGGGCAGCGATCATCGTCCAAGGGGGCACATTGCCATGTGCCCCTACAGGCGCGCCGGGGGGGTTCCAGTGTCATCCAGGTGGGAGCCCGGCCGATCACGCGGCCCGCCAAACGGACCCTACGGGGTCTAACGTCCGACTACAGCCTTTGTGTAGGGGTGCACGGCAATGCCCCCCGCACTGGAAGGGGGAACCGGGTAGGGCAGCGATCATCGTCCAAGGGGGCACATTGCCATGTGCCCCTACAGCGTTGCGCCGGGTCGGGTCCCTGTGTCAGGCAGACCGGATCGCCTGGCGAACACCCGCTCCGCAAAGGCGGGACCCTACGGGGGTTCGTCTCCCCGTCTCACCCTCTGTGCCACCCCGCTGACATTTGCGCCAAAAGAAAGACCCCTGCGAAGCAGGGGTCCGTCGATCGTTAACTTATTGTCCTGTCAGAAGTAGCAGCGACTGGACTCGAACCAGTGACCCGCGGCTTATGAATCCGCTGCTCTAACCAACTGAGCTACGCTGCCACGTACATCAGAAGGATACCATTTTTACGTTCGGTGACAAGGTTGGTTCAGGTTGAGCCAAAAGGTCAAAAGGGGTTTCAAGGCGGGGTTGCGGGGCGTCCGATAACACCTGCATGGATGCGTCGATCTTCCGGCTGCGGCTTGCGGATGTGCTGGCGTGCTGCGTCATGGCACTGCTGTTCCTGGGCGTGCTGATGGTGCAGTCGGCCGCCATGAACGTCACCGGCGAGCCGAGCTGGCAGTGGACCAGTCGCGGCGCCAAACATCTGCTATATGCAGGACTTGCGCTCATCGCCTTCTTCGTCGTCGGACAGGTTGACTACCAGAAGCTCAACACGCGGCGGGTCCGCCGAGCGCCGGTGGTCTGGTTGCTGGCGATCTCAGCCGTAGCGTGCGTGCTGGTGCTGATCCCGGGTGTCGGGATCGAGGTCAACGGCGCGCGGCGCTGGCTGCCGCTGCTGGGGATTCAGGTTCAGCCGTCGGAGCTGGGCAAGTGGGGGCTGGTGCTGTTTCTTGCATGGTGGCTGGCCAATCGGCCGATGGACATGGAGCGTTTCTGGCTCGGCTATGTGCCGACGCTCGTGCCGATCGGCGTGATCTGCCTGCTGGTGGTGATCCAAGACTTCGGCACAGCGGCGCTGATCGGTTTGTGCAGCGTGACCATGCTGCTCGCGGGGCGGGTCAAGATTTGGCATCTGGGTGTTACGCTACCTCCCGCCCTCGCGGGCGCTTTCTGGTTCGTGGCCAGCGAACCGTACCGCTGGCGGCGGATGACCGCCTTCCTCGATCCCTGGTCCAACCCCAAGACCGACGGCTACCACATGATCCAGAGCCTGCTGAGCTTCAGCTCCGGCGGGATCGCCGGGCGCGGCTTGGGCAATGGCGTGCAAAAGCTCGGATATCTGCCCGAAGACACGACCGACTTCATCTTCGCGGTGATCTGCGAAGAGATGGGCCTGTTTGGCGCGCTGCTGACGATCGCGCTGTACATGGGCATCCTCTACGTCGCCTGGCGGCTCATCCGCCAGCCGCGGGATTCGTTCGGGCGGATGCTGGCCTTCGGCGTGGCGTCGATGATCGGCCTGCAGGCGGCGATCAACATCGCCGTGGCGACGGTGAGCGTGCCGACCAAGGGCCTGGCTTTGCCGCTGGTCAGTGCCGGCGGATCGGGGCTGATCATCACCTGCTGCGCACTGGGATTGCTGTACAGCGTGGCGCGGCATCAGCGGCCAGCCGAGGCGTGGGAACTGCCACTCGAGCCGCCCAAGCGCCATCGGTTGTCTCGGTCGGCAGCAGACAGCCGGCAGCAGGCACCAGGCGACGGCTCGCAGGCTGCGCCCGCGGTGTGAACGACTCGCAATGACCGGTCCGCGTTGGCGGACGATACGAAGTTCCAATGTCCGACGGACCTACCATCCTCTTCGCTGGCGGCGGCACAGGCGGCCACCTGTACCCGGGCCTGGCTGTTGCGCAGGCGCTGAAGAAAATCCGCCCCGACGCGCGCCCGCTTTTCCTCTGCACGAAGCGCGAGATCGATCGTGTCATCCTCGAACCGACCGGGTTCGAGTTCATCTGTCAGCCGATCGTGCCGCCGGTGCGGACGATCGGCGGCTTGCTGCGCTTCTGGGAAGGCTGGCGGCACACGCGCGACCTCGTGCGGCAGGTGATGGCGGAGCGCTCGCCTGTCGCAGCCGTCGGACTTGGCGGCTACGCAGCCGGCGTGGCTGTGAAGCTCGCCGGGCAGAAGGGCATCCCGGCTGCCATCCTCAATCCCGACGTCATCCCCGGCAAAGCCAACCAGTACCTGATGCGCTACGTGCGGGCGGTGTGCTGCCAGTTTGAGCAGACGCGCAAGCACGTCGCCTCCCAGCATCACGACAAGCTTCGCGTCACCGGTTGCCCGATCCGCGCGGATCTGGCATCGCCGCCGCCGCGGGCTCAGGCTCTTTCGCGCCTGGAGCTCGATCCGACGCGCCTGACGCTGGTCGTCACGGGCGCGTCGCAGGGGGCTGCGACGGTGAACGATGCGGTGCTGGCTGTCCTGCCGAAGCTGCGCATGCAGGGCTGGCAGGTGCTGCACCTGTCCGGCCGCGAGCATGCCGAGAAGGTCCGCGCCGGCTACCGCGAGCTGGAAGATGTCACCGCTCGCGTGATCGACTTCACGCCGGACATGGCCGACGTGTGGGCCGTTGCCGATCTGGCCATCAGCCGCGCGGGGGCCAGCTCATGCGCCGAGCTCACCGCCATCGGCATCCCGTCGCTGCTGATGCCATATCCCTTCCACAAGGACATGCACCAGCGAGCCAACGCGCAGGTGCTGGCCGACGCGGGGGCTGCCATCCTGGTCGACGACCAGAAAGACGCCACCCGCAACGCGGCGATCCTCCAGCCGCTGCTGGAATCCCTCCTCTACGACGCCGGCCAGCGTGCCCGCATGGCCACCGCCGCCAGAAGCCTCGGCCACCCCGATGCGGCAGACAAGGTCGCGCAGCTTGTCGCGGATTGGATGGGCTAGTGTCTTGGGTTTGGCTGTTTTGAATGCCGACCGCCGACTTCCGACTGACCCACTGCCTGCTGAAGCAACCCGATTTCTCATCCCTGCAACGTCCAATAACCGATATCCCCGGTAAGGGAGATCGTGCGCATGCTCGAGAACGACGAGGTTCAACCCGAATCCACAGGCGGCGAGCCGCCGGTGCATCTGCCCTGGGATGCGATCGATCCGCTGGAGGCGGAGGTCGCGGAACAGGCGAACGAGCCCGCGGACGATCAGCCTTTGGAGGAGACGCCTTCGGACGAAATCCCTCAGCCCGCGGTGGCTGAGGCGGATGAGCCGGCATGCGCCCAGGAGCAGCCTATCGAAGCCCAAGCCATGGCGTCGGAGGCGGAGGCCGACGCTGCGCAGGGAGGAGATGAGCTCCCGGACGTCGAATCTGAAGTCGCAGATGCCGAATCTCAGATCGCAGAGGCAGCCGACAGCGATCCCCAGCCAATCGCGGTCGAAGCGGCGACCTCGGAACGCGAAGCCCCGCTGGCTGAGGCGGAGCCCACAGCCAGTGAACCGCTGACGCCGGCGGCCGAAGATGAGATTCTGGACGACACATTGGCAGTGGCCGAAGCCGAAAGGACGACGGAAGCTGCCGGCGAGATGTCGGAGATCGCAGACTTCGAATCTCAGATTTCAGATGTGCGATCTGAGATCATCGAACCGTCCGCGCCCGAAGCGGAGATTCCCGCTGCAGCGGAACCTGCCGATGCCGTCGCCGCAGCGGACGAGGCAGTTGCCGAAGCCGACGTGATCGTCGCTGCCGCGGCTGAGCCGACGTCTGAGATCTCAGATCTGGTATCCGAACCGTCGGAAACGTGGTCAGCGGAGGCTGGCGTATCCGCAGTTGCGGAGACTTCAGACGAGCCCGCCCCGGCTGACGAAGCCGAACTGGCCGCCGCGGTAATTGCCGACGAGACGACGGAACGCGAATCTGAAACTTCAGATCACGCATCGGAAATCCCGGCCGCTTCCACCGCCGAGTCCTCGCCGCAGCCAGCCATCGCCGAAGGCGACTCGGCTGACCCTGCCAACGAGCCGCTCCCCTGGAGCGTGGCCGCGTCAGCCGACGCCGAGGCTGCGCCGTCCGACCTGCCGGCTGATCCCCAGCCGCCGGCATTGGCCTATGCACCCGCGTTCCTCGCGGTCGATGAAGAAGGCCTGCCCGTGCCGGATGAGGTCGTCGACGAGCTGCCGGTCGAGATCCCCTCGCTGCCGCCCGAACCGCTCGAACCGGAAGAGCTGGCTGTCGCCGCCGCCGAGCCGGTCGCCGCTTCGGGCAGCGGCCTGTGGACGATCCCGCTGATGTGCCTGGGCATCGGCATCATCGCCTGCTGCCTGATCATCCCCCAAGCCGACAAAAACCGCCGGCTGATGTGGGAACAGGAAGGCCTGCGGCGCAATCTCGCGCAGCTTCAGCAGCAGGTCGAGATCAACGAGACCTTCATCGAAGCGCTGACCACGGATCGCACGCTGGCCAAGCGTCTGGCCCAGCGGCAGCTCAATGTCGTGCCGGCGGGGACGACGATCCTCGAGCTGGACGGCCTGGATTCGCGCGGCACATCGCCGTTCCAGCTTGTGACCGTCCCGCCGCCACCGCCGCTGCCGGAGTATCAGCCCATCGGCGGCTGGCTGGCTGAGCTGTGCCGCAATCCGCGCTCGCAGCTCTACCTGATTGCCGCCGGCCTCTTCGCGATCGGCGCGGGCATGATCCTCGGCAGGGATCGACCCGTGCAGACCGAGAACTAGCGGCAGCAACTCGGTCACCAGTCAGCGGTCTGCAGTCAGCAGCAAGTGAGTGAGCGGTTGGCAGTGGATGCCCTGCGTCAGGTTCCGGCGAGGGACCAGTGACAAAGGACCAGGGACAAATCCACAATCCAAAATCGCTAGAGCGTCTTGTGCAGATAGATCACTTCCCCGCTGGCGTATTTCAGATCGCCTGTGATGCACTGGACGATCACGCGGGCGACGTCCATTGGATCGAGCGTCTTTTCGGTGGGGTACTGCTCGGGCGTCATGAGCTGGCGGAACATCTCCGTCTCCACAGCCGCCGGGGCGACGGTGTGGACGCGGATATTGTGCGGGTGTCCTTCGCGCGCCAGCGACCAGCCAAGCAGATTCACGCCGGCCTTCGCCGCGCCGTAGGCTGCGAATCCCGTGAACGGATCGCGCGAGGATTCGGAGGAGAGATTGACGATCACGCCGCCACCCTGGCGCTTCATCGGCTCCCACACCGCCTTGGCCAGGTAAAACGCAGCCGACAGATTCGTCGCAATCACCGCATCGAACAGATCGACGGGCATCTGCTCGATCAGCCGCAGCGGGGCAAGCCCCGCGCAGTGCACCAGCGCATCGACGCGGCCAGCCGCTGCGAGCACGTCTTCCACGACCTGCGTCGCCTGCTGGGCGTCGCTGACATCGGCAGGGAGGATGACCGTCTCGCTGGCGACGGCTTCGGCTGTCTGCTCCAGCCGATCGCGCCGCCGACCGACCAGCACGCACGTGTACCCCTCATACCCCAGTTGCACAGCCGTCGCGCGCCCGATACCGCTGCCGGCTCCCGTAATGATGGCTACACGCTGATCACTCATGGCAGGTGTGAAACAATCCGTGCCGCGGGCATCTTGCCCGCGACCGTGCGCACAAAACGCGGGCGAGACGCCCGCGCCACCTTCTTCTCACGTCCGCGACGTAGGGCACGCTATTGCGTGCCGCAAGCGCCGCAAGCACGCCGTCCGGC
>CALEKX010000137.1 GCA_937904525.1 uncultured Phycisphaerales bacterium | reverse complement strand
CGCGCTCGGTGGCCCGTTGATCGTGATACCCTTGGGGCCCAAACCGCCGGCTATGGACTCTTGAAGTTGTAGAACTTGCCTTGGCTGCGTTCGACGCGGTCGATGACGCCGGTGTGGCCGTCGGCAAAGACGACATTGGCGACGCCGGTCATCTCGGCGGCTGTGCCGTAGTTCCGCCCTGTGCCGTGATGGAGGTCCGGCAGAACCAAGACGTCACCGTTGCGGACGATCGGGGAATAGGCTGAGGGATGCACCGACTTGTCGGCGAACAGGATGATCTCGTAAGGCCGGCGGATCTGCGAGACCTTGTAGTTCATCGGCGTGTCCCTTCCCATGTCGAACTGGTAGTTCATGCCGTAGTTGATGACATTGGCCCCGGTGCGATCGCCCGGAAAGCGGGGCACAGGTACAGCTCAGCCGTCCGCCAGCTCGTGGTGGAGTACTGAACCTTGATGTACGGCTCGATCTGCTTCAGCCAGTCTTCGATGCGCGGATTGTTCGGGTCATCGGGGTCGGGGTCGTACTCGGTATCCGCACGCGGCAGCACGCCTCGCCAGTCGTTGGCATACAGCAGGGCGCAGGTGCCGATCTGGCGGAGGTTTGTCTGGCATTGCAGATCCAGCGCCGCTGCCCGCGCCTTGTTGAGGGCCGGTAGAAGGATCGAGATCAGCAGGGCGATGATGCCGATCACAACAAGCAGCTCGACCAGCGTGAATCCGCGCGCGCACGCAGTGCAGGCATGTGACGGAGCGGAAGAGCGACAGCCGGCAGAGTGGAGGGCATGATGTGTCACGGTCAGGCTCCGGTGGTGGACTCGCCGATCACCAGCAACGGCTCAATCCGGTCACTCCTGGCCGGCTCGGCGGAGGGTTTCTTTTCCATATGTGCCTGCAACAGCCCCAGAAGCTTTTCAGCGTACAGCAGAGGGCGGCGGTCGACGGTGGTCAGGGTGACGGGCGAGAAGAACGACGTAGGCATCTGCCCGCAGCCGGCGATGGCGATGTCGCGGCCCACCTTCAGGCCCTGTGCCTGGGCTTCAAGGATCGCCCCAATCGCCAGCGGATCGGAGTAGGCCACCACGGCGGTGGGTCGCGGATTCATGCGCATGGCCTGGTGCAGCAGCTCCCGGCCCGCGGGAACCGCATGGGCTGGATGATTCTGGTTGACGTACTCGGGGAAAACGCCGCGCGGGCCTTCGATGCCGGCGCCGTCCCGCTGCAGGGAGATGATCTCCAGCTCGGCGTCGCCGCCCTGAGCGGCGATTTCTTCACGGATACTCGCCACCCAGGACTGCATCTGCGGCCCGAACGGCCGGACGGCCGGGATCAGACCGCCGATCCGCCGGTGCCCCAGACTCAGCAGGTGCCGTACGACCAGTTTGATGCTCTGCTGCATCGGATGCTCCATGTACGGCAGGCCTGAGCCTTCGATCGGGTTGCTGTAGAGGACGACGGGCGTGCCCTCGGCCACGATCCGGCGGAGAAAGGAGTTTTCCGGCACGTCTTCCCAGCGGGCGTAGCCGACCTTGGCGATCACGCCATCGACGCGCGAGGCGAGCATCCCGGCAAATGCCCGGTCCTCCAGCTCGGTGTCGAACTCGGTGAGGGCGATCTGCAGTTCGTTGCCGCCCGATTCGGTGAGGCGGAACAGGTGCTGGACGACCTCGACATAGGGGCTGTAGACCACGTCCGGCACCATCAGGCCGATGACGCCGGTGCGACCCTTGCGCATCCGCTGGGCGTTGCGGTTGGGGATGTAGCCCATCTTGGCGGCCTGCTCGAGGACGCGCTGGCGTGTGCGCATGGAGACGGTTCCCCGCCGGCCCAGGGCTTGGGCGACGGTGGAGACCCCCAGGTTCAGCTCATTGGCAATCTCTTTTATTCCAACAGCCATCGTTCTGCCTCAGGCATGCAACGTTGTATAACATGCCATCTGAATCTGTAGATTCAAGAAAAATCTCAATATTTCAGGGAATGCATCGATGTATGCGATCTCGGCGGTGGCCGCTCGCCGTGGCCGCGCCTGACCGTGGGGGTGATGCAAGATATTGAAATGTCTGGAGCCATGACACTTGCCGTTCAGGACGCTGGCAGTCCTGTGCCAACAGGCCAGCCGATTCCGGGAGCATGTAAGTTCCTGGTTTGTGAGGATTTGATCTACTATGTCGAGCCACTGGATGGCCCGTGGCCGTCAGGAGACGATGAAGCCAAGGAACATGCCTTTGCAGACTAACACAACGGAAAGTCGTATCTCAGCCTGTCCAACCTGTGGGGGAACCGACCTCCAGGCCGTCTACCGCATCAATCAGGTGACGGTCCACAGCGTCCTGCTGATGCCCACGCGCGAGGAGGCGCTGCGCTATCCTCGTGGGGACATCGAGCTGACCTTCTGCCGTTCGTGCGGATTCGGATTCAATGCCCTGTTCCGCCCCGAGCTGCATGAGTATTCGCCCCGGTACGAAGAGACGCAGCATTTTTCGCCGACGTTCAACCGCTTTGCCGACGGGCTGGTGGATGCCTGCATCGAGCGCTACCGGCTGGGGCCGGACAAGACGGTGCTGGAGATCGGCTGCGGCAAGGGCGAGTTTCTGGTGCGCCTGTGCGAGAAATCGGGCTGCCGCGGGATCGGCATCGATCCGGCGTATGTGCCCGGGCGCCTGAAAAGCCCAGCCCTGGATCGCGTGCAGTTCATCCAGGAGCTGTACCGCGACGAACACGGCGACCTGGAAGCCGATCTGGTGATCTGCCGGCACACGCTGGAGCACATCCAGCCGACGCTCGATTTCGTCCAGCGCGTGCGCCGCAACATGCGCAAACGGCAGCACGTGGATTTCTTCGTCGAAGTGCCCGATGCGACGACGACGGTGCTCCAGCCGCTGGGCTTCTGGGATGTCTACTACGAGCACTGCTCGTATTTCTCGGGCGGTTCGCTTGCCCTCCTGTTTCGTCAAGCCGGGCTGGGGATCACGCAGCTCGAACGCTGCTATGGCGACCAGTACCTGCTCATCAGCGGCCGGCCGGGGGATGGGCAGGAGACGCAGACCTGGCCGCTGGAGCGGGATCTGGAGGCGCAGCTCGCCCACATCGAGCGGTTTGCGCAGATGGTTCATCGCCGAATCGCGCAATGGCGGGAGACGGTCCGCGATCGCTGCCGGCGCGGGCAGCGCGTGCTGGTGTGGGGCGGCGGTTCCAAGGGGGTGGCGTTCCTGCAGACGACCGGCCTGACGGAAGCGGAGATTCCGTTTGTTGTCGACGTGAACCCGCACAAGCAGGGGCGCTTCATGCCCGGCACGGGGCATGAGGTCATCTCGCCGGCGCGCGCAGCCGAGTTGCGGCCCGATGCCGTGATCGTCATGAACCCGATCTACACCCGCGAAGTGGCTGCGGACCTGGCATCACGCGGCGTTCAGGCGGACATGCTGCCGTTGGAAGACGCCACGAGCGCCGATCCGCCGGTATGACCGGGCTGAGCAGTTCCCGCCGCCGGCTGGGGCCCGCTAGTGCTTCTGCGTCAGGCCGATAGTCACACTCGCATCGCGGTAGGCGCTGTTGATGGTGGCTGCGGCTTCGGCGAAGAGGCCACCATCGGCGATGCCGATGGTGAACGTCTGCACGCCTGTCAGGTGGGCGCTGGTATCCAGACCGCGGCCGAACCCGAAGACGGTCATGTTGCCATCCATCAGCCAGTAGCTGTCAACGGTGTTGTCGTTGGCATGCTGCGCCATGAAGAGGTAGCGGTCGATGCCGGCATCGCCGAAGTACAGCCACGCACTGCCGTTCGTGGAACCGATACCCTGCGGCTCGTCCCAGCTCTGGCTGATCGTGGTGACGGTGCCGTCGGATCGGACGATGTAGTCGTTTGCGGTCACACTGCCGCCCGGCGTGCCCTCATAGAGGAACCAGTAGTTGCCGGAAACGGTTATGAACGTGCAGGTTGCGTAGGTGGGGTAGATCTCCCAGACGGCACTCCACGGCTTGGGGCCGCTGCCCTGGTCGATGACCGCATCCGTTCGAAGCACGGTGCGCAGGGGGCCCTGGGAGACGATGGTCGTGGTGGCGTTGACGAAACCGGGATGGAAGCCGCCACCCGGATAGACCGCGTTGGGGATACCCCGGAACTCGCCAGCCGAGCCGCCGCCCGGCTGATAGCTCACCCAGTCATTGCCGTCGACGTCCAGGATGCTGGAGAACCCGCCATTTTCCTTCTGATAGAAGTAAGTAGCCGTCGTCGTGGCGATGCGCACGCTTGACTGACCCTGGTCCATCACATTGTCGGTGGTGACGACGCGGGGCGTCACCGTGGCGGGGTTGAACGTCCCCTGGGTGTCGAAATAGACGTGGTAGTGACGCGACGTATTGGCTGCGGTGTTGCCAGTCGCGAGGATAACAAGCTGGCCCACCGCGTTGCTGGCGGCATTGAAATCTGCGGCCGGATCGAACTGGAACGGGACGTCGGCGTCGATCACCGTCGATCCGCTGGCGTCTGTCTCGACAACCCGCAAGGAGTTCAGGATCAGCGAACCGCTGCCGCCGGCGGCGTTGATCGCATTCGTGAAATTAACGTCGGCGACGAACGGCTTGTCGGTGCGCGCGAAGCTGCCGCTGTTGAAGGTCAGGGCTGTCCGGTAGTGCCACTGCGCATTCCACCAGCCCGGAAGGGTGCTTTGGCCGCTGTCGGCGATATAGAACACAACGCGGGCGCGATTCCAGTCGATGTCGTACTTGGAGTGGGCATTGAGGCTGACTCGTCCCCACTCCGCCGGCTCGATGATGCCGTCTTCGATGGCGGTGATCTCGATACTGACGCGATCCTGGCCTGCGGGGATTTTGGCGATCCCGCTGAGGGCCTCATAGTCAACGCCATTGACGGCGGTGCCGGTCAGGGCGTAGCTGACGTTAAGCGGGCTGTCGGTGGGACCGGTGCGGGTGAAGGTGATGCGCGCTTTGCGGCCGGGTGCTCCTTCGTCCGCCACAGCCTTCTCGACGACGACGCCGACGGTCGGCTTGGCGGAGGGGACGTCGTTGTCCGCGATGTAGAACCGCGCGACGCTGCGATCCGGGTCGGCCTGATATTTGCCGGGGCGCAGTTCGACGACGATTACCTCAGCGGGCTCGACCTCTGCGTCGTCGATCGGAACGATCGGGACATTGATGCTCGCGCGTCCGGCCGGGAGGGTGACCCATCCGGACAGGGGTTCATAGTCCACCCCGGCTTTGGCGGTGCTGGAGTTGCGGACGGCATAGTAGACATTCATGGCCGCCGACGTGTCGCCGGTGCGGGTGACCTGCATCCATGCGCGGCCGGTGGTCGTGGGGTTGGTCTCCGAACCCACGGCCCGCAGCACCTCGAGAGATACGGTTGTGCTCAGCAGTTTGCGGGGCTCAAGCGGCTCGCAGAAAGCAGCGGCCTGAAGCGGGAGGGTGCGACGAAATCGGCGATCCTTGCGCGGCGGCAACATGGTTCCTTCCTCCAGCATCGCGGGCTGGGCCTTGAAGCTTATAGCGGGCGGGAGTATGCCATGGCGGCGTAGGGCGGATCTATCGGGCAATCCCCGATCTTCAGGCTAAACGCCCTGTGCAGATCCGCGATCTATCGGGGACGGCTTCACTGCAAATAGGGAGTTGCCCTATCGTGATATAGGGCCGTGGGGCACTAACACAGGGGTGATCACATGCGGTACAGATAGCCGATCTGGCGAGGAAAGCACGGACTGGTGATTGCAGGTCTTTGCCGCAGCTTGTATGCGCACTGCTTTATGTTTGCGGCGAAGTGGACCAGTCCCAATGGGCCACGAAACGCGCGCTTCGATTTTCATCAAGTCGCGAAGCCGTTTGGGGTTGCGTGGCACAGAAATAGCTCGTTGCTTGAATGCGTTTAGGTCAGGTACAGTCACAGCCGTCGTTCGGCACGCCGATCTTTCGAACGTGCCGGACGCGTTTCAGCGGTAGTTCTGTCGGAGCAGTTCTGTGAATACTCTTCAGCCTGGTGCGCCGCGTGTCAGTCTAGGGATGCCCGTTTATAACGGGGCCAATTATCTGCGGTGTGCGTTGGACTCGATCCTGGCGCAGACGTTCCAGGACTGGGAACTGATCATCTGCGACAACGCGTCCACCGACGAGACGCAGACGATCTGCGAAGAGTATGCGGCACGCGATCCGCGCATCAAATATCATCGCTCCAGCCGCAACATCGGACCTTCCGCCAACTACAACCGCACGTTCGAACTCTCACGTGGTGAGTACTTTAAGTGGGCGGCCCACGACGACGTGCTGGAACCCACCTATCTCGAGAAGACAATACGCGTCCTGGATGAGTCGCCGGACGTGGTGCTGGCCTATACGGACGTCGTGCTGATTGATGAGCACGGTAAGCCATGCCGCAACTATGAGTTCGAGCTCGCCGCGGTTGACTCCGGTTCGGCCATGCGACGGTTTGCCAGCCTGATCTTCGTCAACCATCGCCAGCACCGGGCGACTGAGATCTTCGGGCTGATGCGATCGTCGGCTTTGCGCCAGACGACGCTGCAGGGCTGCTACGCCCGAGGCGACAGCGTTCTGCTGGCCCGGATGGCGCTTTTGGGGAGATTTCGGAAGGTTCGTGAGCCGCTGTTCCTGTCGCGGGAGCATTCAGCCCAGTCGATGGCGCAGAAGCCGACCGGCTCGCGGCTGGAGGTGGTCCTGCGGAGATGGCTGGGTGTGGGCCCGATTCCACCGCCGGAGTGGTGGGATTCGCGGCTTAAGGGCCGCATCGTGTGGCCGGAGTGGAAGATCGCCGCGGAGTACTGGCGTTCGATCTGGCTGATAAAGCTGGGGCTGGTGGGTCGGATCCTCCTGACCGGATGTTACGTGGTCTGGCTGATCCGACATGTACCGAAGCTGGTTCGCGATCTTGTCTTTGCATTGGTGAGGTTACTGCCTCGTGCCTCGGCGAGTCCGGGGCAGGTGCCGCGCAGTGCGGAATCATCCCTCTAGCGGCGATGACTCGTGCTTGTTGTTGGCTTGAGCATCCTCAAGGGAGAGACCGATGAAGGTGGCGATTCTTGCCGGTGGCAGGGGCACGCGATTGGCTGAGGAAACGAGCGTCCGACCGAAACCGATGGTTGAGATCGGTGGTCGGCCGATCCTCTGGCACATCATGCAGCATTACCTGTCCTACGGATTTGGTGAGTTCGTCGTTGCACTGGGTTACAAGGCAGATGTGATCAAGCGGTACTTCCTCGACTATCCGCGATTGCAGGGTGATCTTGCGATCGACATGAATACCGGCGAATCGAGGAGGCTTGACAAACCTGCGCGTGAATGGACTGTCAAACTGGTGGAGACCGGTGATAGCACCAACACCGGTGGCAGAGTCAGACGGCTCAAGCCGCTGCTGTGTGACGGTACTTTCATGTTGACGTGGTGCGATGGAGTCTCGGATGTGAATCTTCGATCGCTGCTGGAGTTTCATCGAAAGCACGGGAAGATTGCGACCGTGACGGCGGTCCGCCGACCGGCCCGGTTCGGACATCTGACGCTGGACGACGACTGCGTCGCCGGCTTTGAGGAAAAGCCGCGGACCGGCGAGGGGTGGATCAACGGCGCCTTTTTCGTTCTGGAGCCCAAAGTCTTCGACTACATCGCGGATGACAACGTGTCCTGGGAGCAGGGGCCGATGCGCGAACTGGCACAAGCCGGTCAGTTGATGGCTTACCGGCATGAGGGCTTCTGGCAGTGCATGGACACGATGGCTGAACGTCAGGCACTTGAAGAACTTTGGTACTCAGGCCGCGCACCATGGAAGACCTGGGCATGACGCCTGGATGACGCATAGGATTCAGAAAAGACATGAAAGTACTTGTAACTGGGCATCTGGGTTACATCGGCACGTCCTTGGTGCCGTTGTTGCTGGCTCGCGGCCACGATGTCACGGGCCTCGACATCGATCTGTTTCGCCGATGCACCTTCGGGGGCACCATCGCGGACGTTCCGAACATCTGCAAGGACATCCGTGATGTTAAGCCGGCCGATCTTCACGGCTTCGACTGCGTGATGCATCTGGCGGGGCTGTGCAACGATCCCCTGGGCGATCTCAATCCGGCTGCGACCGACGAGATCAACCACATCGCAGCCGTGCGCGTAGCCAGGGCGGCCAGGGAGGCGGGTGTCCCCAAGTTCATCTTCTCCTCGACCGTGCTGACCTACGGCGCCGGCGGGGGGATTGAGGTGGATGAAACCTGCCCGCTCAACCCGTTGACGCCCTATGCCCGAGCGAAAGTGGATGCCGAGAAGGGGTTGCTGGCCCTGTCGGATGACAGCTTTGCCGTCACCATCCTGCGAAATGCGACGGCCTTCGGCTGGTCGCCGCGCATCCGGTTTGATCTGGTCCTCAACAACCTCGTGGCCTGGGCCTGCACGACAGGGCGGATCTACATGAAAAGCGATGGGACGCCGTGGCGCCCGATCGTGCATGTCGAGGACATCGCCCGCGCGTTCATCGCGACGGCGGAGGCGCCAGCCGACGTTGTGGCCGGGCAGGTGCTGAACGTCGCCAAGCCCGGGGAAAACTACCAGGTCCGCGATATCGCCTCGCTCGTGGCCTCGACGGTGCCCGACAGCCGAATCGAGTATGCCCCCGACGCCAAGCCGGATCCCAAGTGCTTCCGCGTAAAGACCGATCGCATCACCCGCCTGCTGCCGGCATACAAGCCTGTGTGGACGGCAGCCGAGGGCGTGCGGCAGGTCTATGAGATGGTCCGGGCCCTGGGGCTGAAGCTCGAAGAGTTCGAAGGCCCTCGCTATCAGCGCCTGGCTCACGCTCGCAAACTGATCGCCGACGGATTGCTGACCAGCGATCTGCGGCTTGCGGAAGGGTCGGGCAACTGGTCACTGGACCATCGGCCCAAATCAGGGCGCCGGACGGTCACCGTAATTCCATCCTGAATCCAAAGCAGAAGGAGGCAGTCCGTGCACATGACCGCATCGCTGGCGGCCAAAGCCGCGGCTCGCCAGTGCCGCTCGTGTGGTAACCAGGGGCTTCAACCGGTACTGGATCTGGGCGTCACCGCGCTGGTGGACTCGCTTGTTCCGCCGGATCGCCTGAATGGCCCGGAGGCCAAGTATCCCCTCCAGATCGGGTTCTGCCCCGCCTGCTCGCTGCTGCAGACGCTGGACACCGTGCCACCTGAAGAGGTGTTCCACCCGGAGTATGCCTATTTCTCGTCGTTCTCCGAAACGCTGCTGGAGCACGCACGGCGCAATGTCGAGCAACTGATCGAACGCGAACGCCTCGGCCCGCAAAGCCTGGTGGTCGAGCTGGCCAGCAACGACGGCTATTTGCTCAGGAATTTCGTGCAGAAGGGGATTCCGGTTCTGGGCATCGATCCATCCCCCGGGCCGGCGGAAGCGGCTCGCAAAATCGGCGTGCCGACGCTGTGCGAGTTCTTCGGGCGCGACCTGGCGCAACGCCTCGTCACCGAGGGCAAGACGGCCGATGTCGTCATCGCCAACAACGTGATGGCACACGTCGCTGACCTCAACGGCTTTGTCGCCGGCATTGCGACGATCCTCAAGCCGGGCGGCGTTCTCGTCACCGAGTCGCCTTACGTCAAAGACCTGGTGGATCACTGCGAGTTCGACACGATTTACCACGAGCACCTCTGCTACTACAGCGTGACGGCGCTGGACAACCTCTTCCGCCGCCACGGACTGTATCTCAACGACATCGAGAAGCTGTCGATCCACGGCGGGTCGTTGCGCTCGTATGTGCAGAAAGCGCCAAACCCGTCGCCGGTCGTCAGCCAGATGCTGGCGGAGGAAAAGCGGCTGGGGATAGACCGCATCGATTACTATGTGTCGTTCGCGGATCGGGTGCGTCAGGTGCGCGAGGATCTGCGCCGGTTGATCTTCGATCTCAAACGGCAGGGCTATCGCATCGCGGCGTACGGCGCCAGTGCCAAGGGCAGCACGCTGTTGAGCTATACGGATCTCGGTCCCGATGTGATCGAGTTTGTCGTGGATCGGAACGTGCACAAGCAGGGCAAGTACATGCCGGGCCTGCATCACCCGATCTACGCGCCCGAAGCCATCGCTGAGCGCCGGCCGGACTATCTGCTTCTGCTGGTCTGGAACATTGCCGATGAGGTGCTGCGCCAGCAGCAGGCCTATCGCGATGCCGGCGGCAAGTTCATCATTCCGATCCCGTCTCCGCGGATCGTCTGATCGGCGTCGCTCACATTGAAAATGCAGGATGCCGCGACGGCTGACGGGCCGGCACGGTGTGCTGCGCGCTCATGGCTTGTCCGCTTCAGCGGCCATGTGTGCATGGGAGATGCGTCGGAACTGCCAGACCGCCGTCGCCGCGAACGTCACCATCGCAAACAGCCCGCCCCACAGGACCCCCGGGAGGCCGAAGAAGTACGTCGCCGGCAGCCCAACCAGCAGGCTCGCCGCCACGTTCGAAACCTGCGCAATGAACTGCGCCCGGGGATGCCCCAGGCCGTTCAGCACGGCCAGCAGCAGCATCGCGCTGAACATGATCAGCCCCGTCACGGCGAACAGGCGAACACCCGGCGCGGCGCCCGCATAGTCCGGGGGATAGATCAGCCCCAGCAGCAGTCCCGGCACCGTCATCGGAATCAGGAAGTAGCAGCCGAGGATCAGCGCGCCGACGGCTGCGTATCGCAGACCCACGCGTCGCGCCGCATTGAAGCCCTGTGCGACGTGCACCTGCGCCACAGTCGGTACGATCAGGCCCGTCACGCTGAACAGGATGGGATTCGCCACCCGCGTGAAGTCGCTGATCACGCGGAAATACGCGCCGCTGGTCAGGCTGTGCCGCAACCCCAGCAGATAGTTGTAGGGGAGGTCCGTGATCAGCGTCGTCAGGTTCGCAGCCAGCATCCATTTGCCGATCCGCCAGAACTCCCGCGTCGAATGGATTAGGTCATGGAGGTTGAAACGTCCCAGTTGCACCTGCACCGCCTGGATCAAACCGCCAAGCAGGCTGCAGGCTGCGATCGCCGTCAGTGCCCAGGGCAGTGACATGTCACCATCGAGCTTGCCCGCGTGCGCAAGAAGTGGCAGCCCAGCCAGCGGCAGCAGATACGCCACGGCATCCCCGGGGATAGCCGCTCCAAACCGCAGACGCGCCGCCAGCGTTCGCCGGAACAGCTCCTGGACCAGGAAGGCCATGAGCGCTACGCCGCCGCACAGCGCGGTCATGGATATCGAGATGTTCGCCCGTTTCGCAGCCCAGGCCGAGGCCGCCGCCATCACCAGGCAGAGCGGGATACCCAGGAGTATCGTCAGGCACAAACTGGCCGACGTGAAACCGCGGCGTTGATCCGGCTCGATGGCGGCAGTCCGCACCTGCACCGGATAAACGATCAATGCCGCGTGAAAACTCGCCAGCAGGAGAAACGCGGGCAGGATGAGCACGCCGTACGCGCCGAAGACCTCCTGGGACACGTAGTGGGCAATAATAATATTGCGGCTGAAACCGCCGATGCTGACGACGGCCTGATCGACGACCGCCCAGCCGCCACGCCGAACAACGGCAGCGACGAGCCGAGTCACTCGTCCCGTTTGCGGGGGTTCGGCGAGGTTGGATGGCGAATCAGACAATGTCAGCAACCACTGCAGGGATCAGGTTTTGCGAAGCATCTCCGGTGTCGCAGTAGCCCTATCATCGGCAATATGCTGGAGATGGTGCAACGGCCGGGCTGAGCGTCAGCCGGTCCGGATGCCCCAAAGTGGCGGGGCAGCAACGCCCCTTTGGTGGATGCGTCAGGTCTCGAAAATACCGATTCGTATTGTCCGGTGGGATGGGATTCGCCCCCCAGATCAGCCGGATCTTCCGCGACGGGAATCGCGGAAGGGCAGTGAAGATCACTGCCAGACACCTCAACCGGTCCGGCAGCGACTGTTGAGCCTTCCCTTTCGACGCGAGCGGATGTCCCCGGGACGACGGATCGTCTTCTTCAGCCACGGCTCGCAGCATACGTTAAGCTCATCGCTTAAGAGGTTATAACAAGTTAGATGGCCGGTTATCTCACTGGCTGGGCCAAGCCGTATGGCATCCGGTCCTACTGTCGCCTGAAAATGGCATAACTTGTGTAATTAAAAATATTTAATTGAAGTTCGCGAGGCAGTACTGGCAGAATATGCTTTACAGCATATTATTCTCAGTGTATACTCTCTATCAGCATCGGAACTCCG
>CALEKX010000136.1 GCA_937904525.1 uncultured Phycisphaerales bacterium | reverse complement strand
CAGTCGGCGGTCTGCAGTCGGCAGTCTGCAGTAAGGTTGGTGGTGTCGGATGTGCGCTGCACGCAAGCGGCGGCCAAGGTCGCCGGCTACACGACCCTCCGTCGCTTGCTGCTATTCCACTTCGTCTCTTCGTCTCTCAGCCTCTTCGTCTTTCACCCTTCGTCGCTCCGTCGCTATCGCACCCGACACCTCCCACACTCCCCATCATCACACGGTTCCACATGTGCCGTCGCATTGGCGTGGCCGAGGGTCTGTTCGATCTCGTATTCGATGGCAGAGGCGATTTCGTGACCCTCGCGGACCGTCAGGCTGGCGGGGACGACGGCGTGGAACTCCACCCAGTGATATCGCCCCGAATGCCGACACCTCAGCTTGTGGAACGAGCAGATCCGCGGCTCCTTGCCGGCTGGGCCGACATGCGATTCGAGGATCAGCCGGATCAACCGGTCATCCTCGATGTCCTGCGCGTCCATCAGCCCGCCATACGCCCGCCGCAACAGGCTCCAACCCATGACCCCGATGTACACCGCCACCAGCAGCGCCGCGATCGGGTCGGCATAGACGAATCCCGTGATCTTCACGATCGCCAGCGCAAGGATCGTCGCCACGCTGGTGATCGCGTCGCTGAGCAGATGCCAGCCGTCGGCTTCCATCGTCATCGAATGCCGCTTGCGGCCCGCCCGCACGAGCGTCCAGCCCATGGCTGCGTTGGCGGCCATGGCCAGGACCATGATGATCAGCCCCAGCCCGACGTCGTGCAGGTCGATGTGGTGGAACAGCAGCGTGTCGACCGTCTTGAAGATGATCGCCGCGGCCGCGAGCACGATCATCCCCCCTTCCAGACCGGCTGACATGAACTCGATCTTGCCATGCCCGTAGGGGTGGCGACGGTCCGCCGGCTGGGCGGCGTATTTCAGGGCCGACAGCGCGATGACCGACGCGACAACGTTCACGATGCTTTCCATGGCGTCGGAGAAGATGGCTGCCGACCCGGTCATGGCGTAGGCTGTAAACTTGGCAGCCAGCAGCACGACCCCCACCACCAGCGCCGTCACCGCCAGGCGCCCTTCGACCGTCTTCAACCAGCCCAACCAGGTCCGCATCGCCGCAGCTTACCGCACGTTTGCCAATTTGTTACTGGTTCCTTGTTACTTGTGCTCCCGCTTCACCTGCTCCCCTGATCGGCTGTACCCCTCCGTCGCTTTCTCCACCTTCCCCCCTTGCTATTTCCTACAATTCGGTGTAATAAATGGATCATGCAGACCCCCTCTTCTGGTACAGACCGGCTGGTCGTCCTCGCCCGCGGGTTGGGGACGCGTATGCGCCAAGCCAACAGCAATGTCCGCCTCGATGAACAGCAGGCCCAGGTGGCCGACAGCGGCGTCAAGGCCCTGATTCCCATCGACCGGCCTTTCCTTGACTATGTTCTCACGACCGCAGCCGACGCGGGCTTCCGCCGCGTCTGCCTGGTCATCGGACCCGAACATACCCAGATTCGCGACTATTACAGCAAGCTGCCCGCCCGCCGGCTGACCTTCGACTTCGCCATCCAGGAGCAGCCCCTGGGTACAGCCAATGCCGTCGCCGCGGCAGAAGCCTGGGCACAGGGCGAACCGTTCGTCGCCATCAACTCCGACAATCACTACCCCATGGAGGCCCTGTCGGCTCTCCGCAAGATTCCGGCTCCCGGCGCCGCCCTCTTCGACCGCCAGTCCATGCTCGACGGCAGCAACATCCCTGCCGATCGCATCGAGAAGTTCGCCATCGCCGAGATCGCCGACGCCTGCCTCCGCCGCATCATCGAGAAACCCTCGGCTGAGCAGATCGAGCGCGTCAGCCAGGCCGGCAACGGTCGGCTGTACCTCTCGATGAACACCTGGCTGTTCAACGCCGCCATCTTCGATGCCTGCCGCGCCATCCCCAAGAGCCAGCGCGGCGAATACGAGATCACCGACGCCGTCCAGTACGCCATAGAACACCTGAACCAGCGCTTCACGGTTGCGCTGATCCACGCCCCCGTGCTGGACCTGTCCAGCCGGGCCGACATCGAACCCGTCGCACGCCGCCTCCGCGGCGCGGAGGTGAACCTGTGAGCGACGCCCGCCTGAGAGAGCTGTTCGCTGAGCCCATCCCGGCTGATCGCCTGCACAACATCGATCATCCCAAGCAGGCCATGTTCCGCCGATGCCTGGAGCATCTGCCGTCGGACGGCGATGCCGGGAACGTCGTGGCCTTCTTCGTGCCGGGGCGCATCGAGGTCTTCGGCAAGCACACGGACTACTGCGGCGGGCGGTCGATCCTGTGCGCGGTCGATCGCGGCTTCGCGGTCGTTGCACGCCCGCGCGCTGATCGCGTCGTGCGCGTGATCGATGCAGCCAGAGGCGACGATTGCCTGACGTCGCTGGCTGACCCCGCCAAGCCGCCGCTCGGTCACTGGTCCAACTATCCGCTGACGGTCGTGCGGCGCGTGGCTGACAACTTCGACGGCGCCCGCCTCACCGGAGCCGACATCGCCTTCATCAGCGATCTTCCACAGGCTGCGGGCATGTCCAGCAGCAGCGCGATGATCATCACCGTCTTCCTGGCGGTCGCGTCGATCAACCGGCTGGACCAGACGGAGGCATTCACGCAGTCGATCCAGACGCTCGAAGATCTGGCCCATTACTGCGGCTGCATCGAAAACGGCAGCGGATTCCGCGGCCTGGCCGGCAGCTCGGGCGTCGGCACCTCCGGCGGCAGCCAGGACCATACAGCCATCCTCTGCTGCCGGGCGAACATGCTCAGCCAGTACAGCTTCGCCCCCGTCCGCCACGAGCGGGATATCCCCTTCCCAGCCGATGTCGCCCTCGTCGTGCTCGACAGCGGCGTCGTTGCGGAGAAGACCGGCTCGGCACTGGAGAAATACAACAACGTCAGCCGCCGCGCGCGGGCGCTGGTCGAGCTGTGGAACCGCTCAACCGGCCAGCAGCAGCCGACGCTCGCCGCCGTCGTGCGAAGCGCACCCGATGCCGCTGCGCGCCTGCGCGAGCTGATCGGCTCAGCCGGCGATCTGCCGTTCGAACGGCAGGAGCTGGTCGATCGACTCGATCAGTTCATCGCCGAAGCCGAGTCGATCATCCCGGCTGCGGCGGATGCGTTCGCCGCGGGCGATCTGGACCGCCTGCGGCAGTGCGTCGATGCGTCCGTGGCCGGCGCGATCGACAAGCTGTACAACCAGATCCCGCAGACGATCGAACTCTACCGCTCGGCCCTCGCGGCTGGGGCAATCGCAGCCAGCCCCTTCGGCGCCGGCTTTGGCGGCAGCGTCTGGGCGATGGTTCGCCGCGACCGTTTGGAGGCTTTCACGTCTGCGATGCAGACGAAAGCCGCCGGCGTGCACGTCGTCAACGCCGCTTCGTCAGCTCATGTCTGTCGGTAGTGGGATCCGCGCAAAGATCACAGAGATCTCAAAGACCGCAAAGGGAGAAGGCGGCCGGATCCGCATCCGCGGATCGAGCGATTGGCAAACATCTGTGGCACGGACCTCCCGCACGTGCCGGCAAAAGCACGTCCGGGACGGCCGTGCCACGGCTGGAGGTTACGGCTGGCCGAATAGCAGGTGTTGCGTGATACAGATCATCTGAAATCTGAGATCTCAGATTTGAGATTTAAGATCTGGAGATTTGAAAATTGAAGCTTCCCCTGGATCCTGGTGGCTGGACCTCGGACCTTCGCAGCACGCACCCTACTTCCCCGCCTGCTGGATCATCCGCAACTCAAACTCCGTCGCATCGAAGTCGATGCTCTTACCTGGCTTGACGACCAGGTCGATCGTTGAGCCTTCCTTGACCTGCACAGGCAGATCCAGCTCCACGCGCTGCGGCTGAGAACCGCCGACGGTTTGCGAGAAAATCTCGCGCCCGTCGACCAGCAGCACGGCGATCACACCATCGCCGCGATCGCCGCGATGGATGTGGCCCTGGATCGTCAGATGGCCATTCACCGGGCTGGTCCAGCGGAGCGCGGGCATCGCATCCTTTCCGCTGATGCGATCCGGATGCACCTGCGTGTCGGAGATCGACAGGTATTTCGCCGGCCCGCCCCACTTGTAGCCCCACATCGTCTCGACCTGCTGCATCAGGTGAAACGTGCTGTCGCCGTCGATGAAGTAACCGTACGACCAGCCGTTCTGCCCCTGCGTCTTGCTGTAGTCATCACGGCTGGCTGCGATGACGCGCACACCCGTGTCGACCTCCTCGATGCCTGCGATAGTGCCGATCAGATAGATCGCGTCCTCCCCCAGATCGATCGTGATCTGGCCACCCTCGGGCGCGAGCGTTGTCTCGCCGCCCATCAGATTGATCAACGTGATCGGCTGATCCGCCGTGATGCGGATCTGCGCCGGCTGGGTGGCCCAGCAGACGCGAATCTCGTGCTCGCCCCGGCGGAACAGATACACATGCATGCGCGTGTATGGCCGCTCGGCTTCGCGGCGG
Organism: uncultured Phycisphaerales bacterium; assembly: GCA_937904525.1. Classification (GTDB taxonomy): domain Bacteria; phylum Planctomycetota; class Phycisphaerae; order Tepidisphaerales; family Tepidisphaeraceae; genus CALEKX01. Next base: position 45,365 of record CALEKX010000136.1, on the reverse strand, counting down.
ACGAATGTCGCGCCGTCAAGCTGATGGATCAGATTGGCGTAGGCGACGTAGGCCGGTGCGACAGCGTACTCCCCCATGCCGGATTCTTCCTTCTGATGGTGCCGCAGCAAGCCCATGCTGACGAAGTTGGCATGATCGCTGGCCAGGTACCAGTAGATCCGCGCCACATCTTCCTTCAGCAGCAGCGTGTACATGCGCGCCAGGTATCGCGCCCCCTCCGCGCGGCCCTTCTCGTACATTTTTCGGCCGGCTTCCCAGCCGTACTCGTCCTTCGTATGCCGGCCGGTTTCCGTCACCCAGATCGGCTTGTCCTGGCCGTTGTTGTACTTGCGGATCAGCGCCTTGAGCTCCTGAATCTCCTGATCCACGCCCTCCGGCTTGCTGCGATAGGGGTGGATGACGACGCCATCCATGTAGTCCAGCCCGCCCCGCTGGAAGATCCCCTCGAAGTACGGCAGCGGGATCAGCACAGCCGCGCCGCCCAGCACCTGCACATCCGGCCGAACCGACTTGATGTGCTCATAAGCGACCTTGAGCATCTCGGTGTAATACTTCGGCCGATCGTTGCGAGCTGCCGGCGGGCACCAGGTGCCGTTGTATTCGTTCCAGATCTCCACCCAGCGGATCTGATCACCGTACTGCTGCAGGATCGCCTGCCCGTATCGGCCATACCCGGCATATCCCTGCGGCGTGGTTGGGCCCTCGGCATGGTCGTAGTGCTTGTTGCCGAAGGTCATGGCGATCAGCGGATCGATGCCCGCTTCGCGGCAGGCCTGCATGTAGCTGTTCGACCGATCGGAAAACTCGTACACCTCCTTCGTGCGTTCGACCTGCGCCCAGTAGTGCTCATCGCGGATCGACTGGATCCCGATCCGCTTAAAGGCTGGGAGCATCTTCGGGTTCATCCCCTGGGCGAAATGCGTCATGACGCCGAAGCGGCTATTGGCTGGATCGGGCGAGACATGCGGGCGGACGATCGCGAAGCTGGTGTACGCATCCGCCAGCGGCTTGCCGTCTTTGACGGGCGTGGCGTGGAGCAGGTAATAGCCGGCTCCGCTCACATCCGGCTGAATCTCGCCCCTGCCGCCGTCGATGGGGGTGCGCCCGCGTGCGACTTCACTATGCCAGAAGTCGTAGACGACCCACTCGATCGCCTCAGCGTCGGCCTGGAACGCCAGCCGCACCGGCTGACCTGCATCGAAGATGTTCCCCAGCTCGATCTGTTCCCACGTGACGCCAGCCCCCCGGGCTCCCGCCATCGCCGCCAGCGCGACGACCACCCACGCCGCCAGTATCGCCCGTATCTTCAGCACTGACAGGCACATAGATCTCTCCAATCCCCCGCTAGACCACCCCGGCAGCAACGACTTGTCCGCGCCTCAAACAATATCGGTATAAGTCGGACGGTCAAGCAAAATCCGGTTGCTTGAAAAAGCTCCAAGTTCCAGACTGAAAAAGCTCCAAGTTCCAACCTCGAAGATCCAAGGAAGTTCCAACCCTCAAACACCAAGCTCCAAATGCGCACCCGACCATCGGCCACCGCTTTTCCTCTTTGAGATTCTTGCTCTTGGACCTTCCTTGGAACTTAGTCATTGGATCTTGGAACTTCCTCACCCAATCCCACCAACACACCCATCACGGCCTCCACGCCGCCCGCTGCCATGTGACTACAGACACCCAGACTCAACACCCAGCCCGAAATCGCTATACTCCAGCTCGCTCGGGCTATGGCCTTTTGTCTTTAACCCACAGGAGCCCCAACCAATGACGCGCTATGCCATTGCAGCAGCCGTGCTGGCCGCCACGTGTTCCATACCTCTGTACGCTGATGAAGTCGTCTTCAAGAATGGCGACCGCCTCAGCGGAACCATCCTCAGCGCCGGCGGCGGCGAGCTGGTCATCGACACCGCCGTCGCGGGCAAAGTCACCGTGAAGCTCGACGACGTCGCTACCTTCAGCACAGATCAGCCGATCACGCTGCAGCTCGACGACGACACCCGGCTCAACCAGCCTGTCGCCAAGGACGAGGCCGGCAACGTCCGCCTCCAGGAAGGCACGGTTCAGGCCCAGCCGATCCCGCTGGCCCGCATCAAGCGCATCAACCCCTCCGAGCAGTGGACCGGCGCCATCGTCGTCGGCGGTATGCTCGAGCGCGGCAACAGCCGCACCGAGAGCATCAACGTCTCCATCGACGCCGTCCGCCGCACCGAGATCGACCGCATCACAGCTGAAGCCGCCTATCGCTTCGGCCGCCAGGAAGATCCCGACACCGGCGACGAGAAGACCACCACCGACAACTGGATGATCGGCGGCAAGTACGACTACTTCTTCAACGAGAAGTGGTACGCCTACGCCAGCACGCGCGTTGAGCGCGATCGCGTCGCCGACCTCGAGCTGCGCCTGACGCCTGGTGGCGGTATCGGTTATCAGTGGATCGAAACGCCCAGGACCTCGTTCAACACGGAAATCGGTCTGGCGTGGCTTTACGAAGACTACGAAGGCGCCGACAGCACCGACAGCTTCGTGCTTCGCCTGGCGTATGACCTGAAGCACAAGCTCAACGACAAGGTCGCGCTGTTCCACAGCGTGCAGTACTTCCCCTCCCTCGAGGACTTCGGTGATTACCTGATCATCGCCGATGCCGGCGTCCGTGCCGACCTGACCGACAACATGTTCGGCGAGTTCAAGATGGAGCTGAAGCACGACTCCACTCCCGCGCCGGATGCTTCACGCAATGATCTGAAGTACATCCTCGGCGTGGGCTGGCGGTTCTAATCGAACGCCGCAATGTCACGACACGCACAGGGCCCGTCGAGCATCGGCGGGCCCTGCCCTTTTTCGCCATCATCATCTGTCGACGCGTTGCTCCGCACGGCCGCAAACTTCGTTGCTTCCACCCACACATCCCATCCGTTGTCCGTGCCTGCCTGTGCACCTTCGACAACGCCCGGGTATAGTACCTGCCCATGAAAATCGCCCGCATCGATCTGTTCCACGTCAAACCGCGATACCTGCTGCTCCGCATGGAGACCGACAACGGTCTGGTCGGCTGGGGTGAGCCGACGCTCGAAGGGCGCACGCTCACCGTCGAAACGGCTGTGCGCGAATTTGCGCGCATGCTGATTGGCGAAGATCCGCGCCGAATCGAGCATCTGTGGCAGCGGATGTACCGCCAGACCTTCTACCGCGGCGGGCCGGTGCTCTGCTCAGCCATCAGCGGCATCGAGCACGCGCTGTGGGACATCCTCGGCAAGCACCTGAACGTGCCGGTTTACCAACTGCTCGGCGGCGCGGTGCGCGATCGCGTCCGCGTCTATGGTCGGCTGCCCGATGCCGGCGGCGACAACTACCTGGGCCGTTGCCGCGAACGCGTCGCCACCAACTCGTTCACAGCCTACAAATTCTGCCCGATCCGGGCCTCCCAGCCGATCGAGTCGCCAGCCCACCTCGACCAGGCCGAGCGCCTCGTGGCTGAGGCGCGCGAAGGCGTCGGGCGCGAGATCGACATCGCCATCGACCTGCACGGCCGCGCCAGCCCGGCGCTGGCTCGCCAGCTTCTGCGGCGATTCGAACAGTATGACCTGATGTTTGTCGAAGAACCGGTCCTCCCCGGCGATACCGATTCGCTCGTGCGCATCGCGCAGTCCACAAGCATCCCCATCGCCACGGGCGAACGGCTGTTCACCCGCTGGCAGTTCCAGGAACTCATCGAACGTCAGGCGGTTGCCGTCCTTCAGCCGGACCCCTCGCACGTCGGCGGGATCTTCGAAACCCGCAAGATCGCCGCAGCCGCGGAAGCGCGCAACATCACGATGGCGCCGCATTGCCCGCTCAGCGCCGTCGCGCTGGCTGTCTGCATCCAGATCGACGCCTGCACGCCCAACTTCCTCTGCCAGGAACAGGCCTCGCTTGGCGAAGGCCTGCTCAAGCAGCCGTTCAAGGTCGTCGACGGCTACATCGAAATCCCCAAAGGCCCAGGTCTGGGCATCGAGATCGACGAAGAAGCCCTCAAGGAAAACCTCTACGACGGCACGTGGGAAACGCCGACGTACGATCTTCCGGACGGCTCGATCGCGGAGTGGTAAGGCCAGTGAGCGACGAAGGGAAGGAGGCACGATCCCCTGTATCCGTCCACTTCGTCTCATTGTCTGTTCTCAGCCTGCTGCGTTGCTCCAGCCCTCGCCGCTATAATGCCCCCTTCGCAATCAAAGGACCCCAACCATGCTCTCGTCTGATCTCATCGCCAACTTCCGCAGCCGCGTCGCCTCCGGCAGCGTTGTCGGCCCGTTCTCCAAGACGTGTGATCCCTCGATGATCGAAATCATCGGCCTCAGTGGATTCGACCTCGTCATCATCGACCTGGAGCACGGCCCCAACGACATCCTCAACCTCGCGCCGCTGATTCGCGGTGCGCAGGCCGCCGGGTGCATGCCGATCGTGCGTGTCATCGACATTCACCAGATTGGCCGGGCGCTGGACCTGGGCGCCGGCGGCATTCAGGTGCCGCACGTCAGTACAGCCGAGCATGCCCGCCAGGTCGTGCAGGCCGCCCGCTTCGCGCCGGCTGGCAACCGCGGCGTCTGTTGCTACGTCCGCGCCGCCGGCTACGGGAGCGTCGAGAAGCAACAGTACTTCTCCCGCGCCAATGAAGCCGTCGTCATCCTGCAGGTCGAAGGCAAGCAGGGTGTGGAGAACATCGATCAGATCGCGACGGTCGAAGGCGTCGATATCATCTTCGTCGGCGTGTACGACCTGTCTCAGTCGCTGGGCGTGGTCGGGCAGGTTGATCACCCCTCGGTGGTCGAGGCCCTGCAAAAGGTCGTTCAGCGATGCGCCAAGCTGGGTGTCGCCGTCGGCACGTTCGTCGAATCGCCGCAGGCCGTGAAGAAGTGGCGTGAGATCGGCATCCGATACTTCGGCTACAGCGTCGACGTCGCCCTCTTCCGCTCCGCCTGCGAGCAGACCGTGCGTTCGATCCGATCCGTCGAGTGATGCGCAGAATCGAGCGGCGGGCGCGAAAACGCGAAAGTGGAGTGACAGCGCAAAGATCGCAAAGACGCCAGAGATTTCAAAGGCAGTGTAGGGCAGGCTATTGCCTGCCAATGTGATCAGCGCAACACACGCAGCAGGCAATAGCCTGTCCTACCCAGTCATATCAAATCATATCTTTGCGATCTTTGTGACCTTTGGGATCTTTGCGCCCCCCCTTCGCGGCTTCGCGATCGGCGCTTGTTTCACGACTGTGAACGCAACTCGCGCAGGAACCGGATGCCGTCCAGGATCGGCAGGTGTGCCGGGCAGACCCACGAGCAGATGCCGCATTCGATGCAGGATTCCAGCCGGTAGTGGTCTGCCAGGGCCAGGTCCTCGCGCTGAGCGGCCTCCAGCAGGCCAGCCGGCTGGATGCGCGTGGGGCATCCCTGCACGCACCAGCCGCAGCGGATGCACGGCGACGCCGCCGGCTGACGCTCTCGCGGCAGCACATGCAGGATCAGCTCGCCGCCGCCGATGACGTGATCACCGCTGGTGGGAATGTCCCGCAACATCGCCCCGCTGCGCAGCACCGTGTGCTGAAGATCGATCTCCAGCCCCGCCAGTAGCGTCGAGACGGTCGTTCCGACCGGCACCAGCGCGTAATGCTGCTCGCCCTGGACGTGATCGAACACCCCCACCGCCACGCGCGACATCGGCTGGCCGTCGGTCAGCCATACGCCGACCGCCGCTGCGGCTGGTCCATCGAGCAGCAGCACGCCCTGCTCCACCGGCAATCGCGCCGGACGCAGCCGCCGCTGCCACAGGCGATGCAGCAGAATCGTCGGATCCGACTGCGGATAGTCGTTTTCGATCTCGACGATCCGCACGCGCGCCTCGCGCGCAAGGGCGCGCACATCGGCCAGCCAGCGGGCGGGCATCGAGTCGTCGATCACGATCATGCTCCGCGTCGCCCCGCACACCGCCCGCAGGGCGGCGATCGCCTGGATCAGCCGACTCGGCTCGTGGACAGCCATCGCGGCTGACAGACGCAGCGGCGGATCGCTGTCCAGCAGGCTCACGAGGATCGTATCTACCGGCCGCCGCAGGACTTGCAGAAGCTGGCCGATCAGGTCGGGCGACGACCGCCGATCGGCATGCACGCCGCCCCGCTGCAGGTGGTGGATGAAATCCGCCAGATCCTCACGGCTGGCCGAGAGCCAGCGGGAGGCATCGATGTCGGATGGCGAATCGGCCTTGGCAGCTGGATCAGGCGTGATGACGACAGCCGGCACGGACGCGCCGCCGACGAGCGTCACCTGCCGCACGGCTCCCAGCGTGCCGGCAACCGGCGCGACCGGGATGTGCCCGCCTTCGGGGATACTCTGCGTCAGGATCTCGCCAACGGAGACGCGCGTGCCCGCCGGCCGCACGGCGATCACCTGCCCCTGCCGCCCGGCTGCCAGCGGCACAACCAGCTCTCCCTCCGCCTCCAGCCGAACGAAGGCCGGCAAGTCAGCCGGCCACGCCACGGACTGGATCGGTGAGACGGTCAGCAGAGGCATGGTGCGATTTTAGCAGGCAGCAGGCAGCGATCAGTCAGCAGTCTGCGGTCGGCGGTCTGCAGATAGGGGGCAGCAGGCAGTGCCGCCACTCCCTATCTGCGTCCATCTGTGGTTCCAACCACGATCCGGGATCGAGATCACGCTCCCGCCAGCGGGACGCCGATCTCGCGGCAGACCTTCTTGAGCGCGTCAGCCGCCACCTTGAACAGGTCTTCGCCCGTTTCGCCATGCGAGTGGCCAGCCACCTTCAGGTGCGGCTCGAGGCTGAGGAACCCGCGATAGCCGCTGTCCCAGGCGTCCTTGATGATCTCCGGGATATGCCCGTCGCCTTCGCCCGCGGGGACGACCTTGCCGCTGTCCATCAGCGCATCCTTGATGTGGATGTGCTGGGTGTACGGCTTGAGCAGCGGCCAGTTGTTCAGCGGATTTTCCTTGCACTGCACAAAGTTGGCAAAGTCAAACGCCGTCCGCAGCTTGGGATGGTTGATCGTGCGCATCAGGTCTTCGCAGCGCGAGCCGATGTCGCCGTAGATGCCCTTTTCGTTCTCGTGCACCAGCACGACCGGGCGATCTTTGATGTACTCGATCTTCTCATGGAAGCGGCGGATGACCTCATCGCGATGCAGGCTCACATCGCCCTTGCCCTCGCCGCCGGCGGGGTAGTAGCTGAACACGCGGATGAACGGCGCCCCGAAGAACTCCGCCATGTCGACCGCGATCTTGAAGCGATCCATGTGCTCCTGCCAGGGCTTGTCGATCGCAACCTTGCCGATCGGCGAGCCGATGCTGATCACGCCCATGCCGTTGTCGCTGAGCTTCTGGCGAATCTCCTTCTTAAGGGCATCATCGAAGTCCAGAACATTCCTCCCAGCCACGCCGCGCAGCTCGAAATGCGTCACAGCATTGGCGCGGCAGACACGGATCTGGTCGTCGATGTTCGGGCCGATCTCATCAGCAAACGCGGAAATACGCAGCATCGCAGGAAACTCCTTCGGTTGGGGGATTGAGGCCGCCAAATGGTCGTCCGCCCCGCCCCGGGCGTCAAGGGATTGAGCCCGAACCGGGAGGCTGGCAGGGAGATTTTGGACCACAGCCGCCAACAGGCGGCCTACGCCTCATGCCGCAGCTTCAGCACCGTCAGGGCGCACAGTTGTTCTGTGGCCTCCAGTTGGGCGTCCGTGGCTGTGGAGGGGAGATTGATGCGGACGGCTTTGCGGTTCCAGCCGACCAGGTGCTTGCTGAACGTCGGCAGGTCGTCCTCGCCGCTGAGCTGTTCGATCAGCAGCCGTTCGTCGCCGCCCTGGATGGCGTAGGGCGTCAGCTCGTCGTCGCCGGGCTTGCGGCCGGGCTTGAGCAGGCCCGTGGAAACGGCCTCTTCCAGCACATTGCCGCAATAGACGTTGATCTGGCCGTCGCGGGCGTCCTGCAGGGCGAAGACCTGCATCTTGTAGGGCCCATCCGGCACGAAAAAGAGCATGCTCTGCCCCGCGCCGAACTTCACGGCATGGGGCGCAAGCATCGTCATCGTGCAGGCCAGCCGGCGCCAGACGGCCGCATGGCGCTCGCCCCCTTCGCCGTTCACGCAGGCCAGCAGGTGCTTCTCAGCCGTGTTGCGATCCTTGGCTGAGAGCTTTTCGAGCAATTCTTCGTATGGCAGTGAACGGGTCAGCGTTGCCTGCGCATTGGATAACAGTTCGGCTTGGGTTTGCGGCATGGAGCTATTGTACGCGAACCTGTTGATGGCGGACAGGGCAGACTTTCAGCCCCCATTGTGAGCGGTTCGGGCCTGACTATACTGCTCCGCGATCTCGCGAACGACGCTCCACATGCACCAACCGCCGCATTCGCCCATCATCGCATTCCATATTGATATGAATTTCATCTGCCTGCCGCTGCCGTATCTGCGGCACTGGCTGGGGCGAATTGCGGAGATGGGGTACAACGCAATCGTCTGGGAGCTGGAGAACAAGGTCCAGTGGGACACCTGCCCCGAATGCGTCTGGCCCGAAGCCATGAGCAAGCAGCAGTTTCGCGAGTTGCTCGAACTGTCGCGCTCGCTTGGTCTGGAACCGATCCCGCTGATGCAGACCATCGGCCACGGCGAGTACGTCCTCAAGCACGATAAGTACCGTCCATTTCGCGAGTTGCCCGATCGCCACGACTGCTACTGCACGACCCATTCGGAGGTCCGGGCGTTTCTCAGGCGGTGGATCGAGGAATACATCGAGCTGTTCGGCGACCTGCGCTATTTTCACCTTGGGGGCGATGAGGCGTATGTGTTTGCCCAGTGCCCGCGATGCGCAGCGCGGGCTGCCGAGATCGGCTGCAATGCCCTCTACGCCGAGCACATCACCGATATCGCCCAGCCGCTGGTGAAACGCGGCATCCGCCCGGGCATCTGGAGCGACATGATCCTGCATTACCCTGATCAGGTCGACCAGATCCCCAGGGACCTGGTCATCTGGGACTGGAACTACCACGACGGCGTCGAGCCGCCGCACTGCGTCCACGTGTGGGGTCGCGGGCGTTTCACGCGGGACCAGATCGATCCCGCCCTGCTCCAGCAGATTCCTGAGCTGATCGACGAATCGGGCCGTCTGCGCCCCTTTCACTCGGCCGCTATGCTCAGGCGGCTGGGGTATGACGTGATTCTCTGCAGCGCCACCCGCAGCGCAGGAGACAGCATCTGCTGCAGCCGGCATTCGCTGCATGCGCCGAATGTCATCGGGGCATCGCAGACGGCTCGACGTCTGGGGCTGATGGGCACATGCGTCACGAGCTGGGCGATCCGCATCTCCAGCTACGAGACGCAGGAGCCGTGGATCGCGCTGGCGCCGGCGGCATACCACCAGCCGGAGGCGTCGGTCGATGCGTTGCTGCGGCAGACGGCGCAACGCCTGGTGGGCATGAACGATACGGCCTTCTTCGATGCCATCGAACAGATCGGTGTGCCGATCCTCTTCGCCCGTTCACACAGCCGAACTGCAAATGGCATCCAGTGGAACGATCTGAAAGACTCGCTTCCCCCACCGCCGGGGTATCTGGCGCAGCGCCTGCAGCATTGGACCTCCGGCCGACAGGCCAGAAACTGGGCACGTGAGATCGAGCTGATCCAGCAAGCCCCCGCGCGCATCGCCGCAGGTCGGGACCGACTGCAGGATCTTCAGCGCGAGGCGACGCAAGGATCGGACTGCATCCGCCAATGGCTGGCTGCAGCCGATTTCCAGCTTGCCTTTGCGCGCATCGGCCAGGACGTCGCCGCACGCGTCAGCGGACAGACATCCACCCCGCCGCAGGAAATGCTGGTCTACCTGCAGGGCCTCAAATCCGACTTCGCCCAATGGACCTCAACCTGGATGACCCCGCAGTCGGCATGGAAGAATGCAGGGCTGGTGTTTGACTGCGTTCGGGAATACTACGAGTCGGCTTAGTGTCAGTTGTGCCAGAGGTTAGTTGCCAGCACCATCCCCTTCACTTCGTCTCTCAGTCTCGTCGTCTCCCTTCCGTCGCCGCGTCCCCCTGCTGCGCTTTGTCGCATCCGCAACCAATTGCCAAGCCGGCAGCGGATGAATAACGTACCCGCCCGATGCGTTGGTCGTGTTGGGCCATCATCCTTTGGCAGTTCCTGTGGCTGAATGTCGTCATCCCCGGCCACACGCGCGGGATGATCACCATGCCGGGGTCGAATGCCACACCGGCTGGGCGAACCGCTGCCGCGGACAGTTGCTGCAGCCTGCCAGCCGAGGATTCCCACGACGGCGACACCGACCGCCCCACAAGCCAACAGCGGCGCAGTTGCGCGGTCTGCCACGTCGCGGCCAACCACACACCGCCGCCCGTTTTCTGTATCGATCTTCAGCCGGGCGACGCATCCATCCAGCGCGTCTGCCCCGTCGCGACGCAGGTTGCATCGCGCCATATTCCGCTGCCCTACTTCCCCTCCGGCCCGCCGGCACGCATCTCCGCGCTGTAGGCGTCCATCCATGCGTCTTTGACGCATCGGTTCATCCAGACTCAACGTAATCCAGGAGCAACCGTGGATGTTCGATCATCCGCGCGCGGCTTTTCGCTGGTGGAGTTGCTGGTCGTAATCGGCGTGATCGCCCTGCTGATCGGGCTGCTGATGCCGGCATTGGTCTCTGCGCGACGGCAGAGCCAGGCTGTTGCCTGCCTCAGCCAGCTCCGCGAGATCGGCCTGGCCACGACGATGTACGCCGGCGACCACAACGGCCTGCTGCCGCGCAGTACGCATTCAGCACTCGGCTTCGGCGTCGCGCCGTGGGGGTATGCACTGATGCCCTACCTCGGCGCGGGGCCCGTGGCCTCGTCCGGCCCGCAGTGGGATCGGCTGTGGCAGACGCTCTACCGCTGCCCAGCCGACGATCGCCGCGGATCGCAGTGGAGCTACGGCAAGAGTGTCTATCCCGAGCTCACAGCCGCCGAGACCGGCGGGCCGACCTGGTGGCGAATCTCGCAGATTCGCCGTCCCGACGCGACGGTCCTCTACGCCGAGCTGAAATCCGGTTCAATGGCCGACCACGTGATGGCCAATTTCTGGGTCGAGTGGGGCATGACGCCGGAGGTGGACGCCAAGCGCCACGGAACGCGAGCCAATTACCTCTACGTCGACGGACATGCCGTCAGCCAGACGTTCGAAGAAACCTTTGCGCCGGCGCAGAACCTCAACAACTGGAACCCCGCAACGGCGCGCTGATGACAGAAAGCAAAACGCAACATGAAGATCCGTACTGTTCTTGTCGTATCGATCACCTGTGTCGTGCTGACCGCCCTCCAGGCAATGGCTCAGGACCATCAGATGGGCCATGGCGCCATGAAGCACATCGACCTGTGGCTGGATGGATCAGCCGTCCAGTTCCACATTGACGACAGCGTGCCGACGCCGCAGCTCAGCAATCCCCTGCCGCCTGGGCATCACTACGAAGATGCGAAAGCCGTGCTGAACGGCACCGCCCACAACAACCAGTACGGCTGGCAGGCGGCCGGTCTGAACCATCCCCCCAGAGGCGCCGGCTACTTCATCCGCCTGCTGGACCAGACGCCGGGCCTGCGTGCCTACACACCCGACATGACGCCGATCTTCGGCACGGATGGCGCATCCGACACCTGGCTGTTCCCGGGCATCATGACGCACAACTGGTATGCCATGCCATTTGAGCTGATCACCGAACCGGACATGCCCGTCTTCGCAACGTATGAGGTGTATGTCGGCAGCACGCAGGGAGGCGAGTTCGGCACGCCGTTGCTCGATTACCAGCCGGCGACGGTCACGCTCCATTTCACAGCCATTCCCGAGCCGACAATCGGCATGGCTTTGCCCGCGATTGCCCTCGCGCTGTCGCGTCGCCCGCGCCGAAATGGTCCGCCAAAGCAGACCCTGCACATCTGATCCTTACTCAGATGATCCACGAATTGACACGAATGGACACGAATTGCCGAAGCGTTCGTGAAGATTCGTGTCAATTCGTGGCCCCCTCTACCCGTCGGCTTTTCGCGTACGACCCGAGCCGGGGACGAACCTCCGCGTTCTCCGCGGTGAATAAGCCCTCGCAAACAGCTATACTCCAGCCACCTATGCGCATCTCCGATTGCCGCGCTCTGGTGACCTGTCCCGGGCGCAACTTCGTGCTGGTGAAGATCACGACGGACAATGGCCTTGTCGGCTGGGGCGATGCCACGCTCAACGGCCGTGAGCTGGCGGTTGCGACGCTCATCGAGGAGCATCTGCGCCATCTGCTGATCGGCGAGGAGGCTGGCCGCATCGAGCACCTGTGGAACCTGTTGTACACAGGCGCCTACTGGCGCGGCGGGCCGGTGCAGAACACGGCGCTGGCCGGCATCGACATGGCGCTGTGGGACATCCTCGGCAAAGCTGCGGGGATGCCGGTCTACCAGCTATTGGGCGGCCGCGTCCGCGATGGCGCAATCGCCTACGCCAACAGCGCCGGCACGAATGTCGAGCAGGTGATCGCGGGCGTTCACGATCGCATCCGCGCGGGCTTCAAAGCCTGCCGCATCCAGCTCGAGATGTCCGCCGGATCGACCTACGGCGAGAAATCGCATCCCGGCGCACGAACGACGGCTGCGGACGGCGGCCCGCTGCCGTCCGCCGGCCAGTGGGAGCCGACGCCCTACCTGCGCGCCTTGCCGCAGATGTTCCGCGAGGTTCGCCAAGCCGTCGGGGAAGAGATCGAGCTGCTGCACGACGTGCACCATCGACTTTCACCCATTCAGGCTGCGCAACTGGCCAAGGAGATCGAGCCGTATCATCCGTTCTTCCTGGAGGATCCGGTCGCGCCGGAGTACCGCGACGGCCTGGTGACGATCCGCCAGGCCAGCACCACGCCCATTGCCATCGGTGAGGGGTTCTTCGACATCAGCACGTGCTATCCGCTGATGGCGGATCGCCTGTTGGATTACCTGCGATGCGATCTGGGCCACATCGGCGGGATCACGCCCGCGCGCAAGCTGGCGCACATGGCTGAGCCGCTGTGCATCCGGACGGCCTGGCATGGCCCGCCGGATCTCAGCCCCGTCGGGCACGCAGCCAACGTGCATGTTGACCTGTCGGTCAGCAATTTTGGCATCCAGGAGTGGTTCGATCACAGGCGCGACCCGAACCTGCGCGCATGCAATGAGGTGTTCAAAGGCGGTGTGATCGCCCGCGACGGCTGCCTCGATGCGCCGGATGCTCCCGGCCTGGGCATCGAGGTCGACGAAGACGCCGCACGCAAATACCCCTACAAACGCGGCTATCTGCCCGTCGTCTTCCGGGCGGATGGAAGTGTGTATCCCTGGTGAGGGGTCTGTTTGTTGATGTCTTGCTGTTTTGTATTTGGAGTTTGGCGATTGGAACTGGGCGCTTCATCCCGCCCTGCCAACGGCCAACTCTAACTGCAGACCGCCGATTGCAGACCGATCAGCCGCTCGCCGCTACCCCCCAATTGGCAGCGGCCAACCCCATCCCCCGGGTCGCAGACCGTTCGCTTCAGGCCCAACCGCAGTCGCCCGCCGGCTGCCGATCCGCTTCTGCCTGCCGGATGCCGCGCGACGCAGCGTGACGTTATAGGAGTACACCCGCAGGTCGCTGTCGTCGAAGCGGTGGAACATGCGGTCCATCCGCGCACGCGGCGTCGGCAGAGCCGACCAGCGGTTGACCTCCGTCACTTCCACGTCGAACCCGCATCGCTCCATCAGCCGCACCATCTGGCTGAAACGCACGCGGTTGGTGTAGCAACCGGCGCGGGCGACAAACTGCGATTCCCAAAACCGCCGGCTGAAGCGCAAGTGATTGAGCGCAAAGCCCATCTGGTCCCAGATGCCGATACTGTGCGAAGCGGCGCCGCCGGGCTTGAGGATCCGCCGCAACTCGCGCAGCGTGCGCGGCAGATCGTGCCGCCGAACGTGCTGAAGCACGGCATTGGAAAAGACGAAATCGACCGACGCATCAGGCAGCCGCTGGAGTGCCGCCAAGCCGTCGGTCTCATACGTGGCGTTGCAGTTGGCCAGCAACTGCTGAACGTCGTCGAACCGTTCGATGCGCGAGACATCCAGCCCGCGTTCGCGCAGGAAGTCGATCATCTGCCGATACGTCTGCAGCGACAGACGCGCATCGGGAGAGGCATCGATCAGGTGAACGCGCGACGCGCCCATGGCGGCCGCGATGAGGGCAGTGTTGAGCGAATCGCCCGGACCGAGTTCCAGCACGCTGAACGGCTCGCCGTTGCGGGGGAAGCCAGCCGCCCGCGCGTGCCGCATGAAAGTCTCAAACGCAACGGCGGGCTCTTCCATCGCCCCGTGCCGGGTCAACCCCAACGCCCGCAGAACGCGATAGTTGATGCCGACCTGCGCCAGCAGCGTCCGCGTCCAGAATCGTGCCCACCAGGGCATTAACCGCTTGATGTGTCGCATGGTGTCGCTCCATACGGCACCGGATCTCGCCCGGGTGCCCAGGTTCTACACGTGAACTGATAGTCATGCGTAAAATGCGCGGCTTGGCGGAGCCTGCCCATCACGATTTCGGTCTCGACGCATTGTTTTTCGCGTTGCAGCGACGGAATAGGCAAACCATGCGGCTTGGTCGGATGATGCGGGCGGCTTTGTTGCGATCTCCGGGGCCGCCGGGCCGCCAGGAGGTATTGTGGACAGGGCTGCGAGCCGGGGGCGGGAAGTCGTCGCATCCGTTAGAATTGACAGTCAGCCGATGACGGACGCCACACTGACACCCCCCATGCCCGCCGATGCCCTGCCGGTCTCACCGGCACGGACCACCCCCCTGTCGGCTCTGCCGCAACAGGCGCCGCAGATCGTCCTGACATGGATCGCCCGCCTGCGCTGGCTGGCCGTGGCCGGGCAGGTGATGGCTGTGGCGATCGCGACCTGGCCGCTGGGGATGAACCCGCCGCTGGTGCCAATCGCAACGCTGATCGGCGTGACGATTCTGAGCAATCTCTTGCTGCATCGCCGCCTGGCGCGAGCCGCGGTCCGGCCCTGGGCCGTGCCGGCTGTGCTGCTGCTGGATGTGGCTTTACTGACGGGCTTGCTGTATCTGACGGGCGGAGCCAATAACCCCTTCGCCACGCTTTACCTCGTGCATGTCGCGATGGCGGTGGCGGTGCTGCAGTCGATGTGGACATGGCTGATCATCGCCATCACCGCCCTCTCGTATGCGATGCTGATGTGGTGGCATCTGCCGCTGTCGCGCGGGCGCGAGGTGTCACAGCAGGTTTTGATTGCCGGCGAGTGGGCCTCGGTGCTGATTGTTGCGGTGCTGATCGCCTATTTCAGCGGACGGATCACGCGTGCGCTGCGCCAGCGTGAGCGTGAGCTGGCCAGCATTCGCGATCGCGCCGCGCGCAACGAGCAGCTTGCAGCGCTGACGACCCTCGCCGCCGGCGCCGCACACGAGCTGGGTACGCCGCTGGGAACCATCGCCATCATCGCCAAGGAACTCGAGCTTGAAGCCCGCCGCGCCGGCACCGATCCCCACATCGCCGAAGACGCGCAGCTCATTCGTCAGGAGGTCGACCGCTGCCGCGTGATCCTCGAGCGGATGCGCGTGGATATTCTGGAGGATCAGCCGCATGGACGCACCGTCCAGGTCGACGAACTGGCTGAGTGCATCCGCGGAGATCTGACACCCCAGCAGGCGTCGCGGCTGAACCTGACGATCGACCCGGCAGCCCGGGGCGTCCGCCTCCCCCTGCGCGCAATTCAGCAGGCCGTGGGGGTGATGCTCCGCAATGCCTACGATGCCGGGGATGACTCCGCCCCGGTGGCGCTTAGGATTGAGCGCGATCGCGGGCATATCATCTTCCGTGTGACGGACAAAGGTCGGGGCATGAGCCAGGAGATCCTGCGACGCGCCGGTGAACCGTTCTTCACGACCAAGCCGCCCGGGCGCGGCATGGGGCTGGGCCTGTTCCTGGTCCGCCTGGTCGCGGAGAAATACGGCGGCCGGCTGGAATTGAGATCCCAGCCGGGCGCCGGAACCACCGCGGAGCTGTCGCTGCCCGATTCCATCAGCCCCCTGCCAGGAGACGCAGCCGCATGAACCAATCGCCTCCCAGTATCCTTGTCGTCGATGATGACGTGATTTTCCGGCAGCGGCTCGAACGCGCCTTCACGCGTCGGGGCCTCGAAACATACACCGCCGAATCGGGCGAAGCCGCGATCGAGATCGCCCGCCGCGTGCGGCCACAGCGTGCCGTGGTCGATCTGCGCATGCCAGGAATGGGCGGGCTGGATCTGGTTGCGGAGCTGCATCGGCTCGATCCGCAGATGCAGATCGTCATCCTCACTGGCTACGGCAGCATTGCCTCAGCCGTGGAAGCCGTGCATCGCGGTGCGATCGACTATCTGACTAAACCGGTGGATACCGAGCAGATTCTCGCGGTGTTTGCGCGGCATGGATCGCTGCCGGGCGTGGAAGCGGTTGCGCCCGATCCCCAGACCGAGAATGTCCCTTCGTTGGCGCGCGTGGAGTATGAGCACATCCAGCGCATCCTGTCCGACTGCGGTGGCAACATCTCGGCTGCGGCTAGGAAACTGGGTATCCATCGCCGCAGCCTTCAGCGGAAGCTCAGCAAACTGCCGCCGCTTGAATGATTGAGATGCTGCCTGTGCGTGGCTGATGAGGGGCGCATCAGTCCGCTGTGGGCCGATCCGTCGGCACGCGAACGGGCTCGCGACGATCGAGGCGGCTGTTCATGTCTTCCGCGGCCTCATTGGCGTCATCGCGCATCTCGCCGGCGGCGGGGACCGCCTCGTCATATGGGCTGCGGTCCTTGTTGAACGTTTCGAACACAATCCAGCCGATGGCCAGCAGCGCGATCAAGCCGATGATCCACGGCCAGAAGTTGCCGTTGTTGCGGCGGTTGTAGGTCAGATCGTCTCGTCCCACCTCACTGCGGCGCACATCAGAGCCGGGGGTGAGGCGGTTGGGATCGTTGGGGTCGTAGGACGTCATGGCGGCTCCTTGGAGGCATTTCACACCGGCTGAAGCGCTGACCGGCGCGTAAGACTGTTAAGACAGGCGCTTCGACGTGACAGACGGCAAATGCCGGGCCATGCGGGCCGGGAAATCGGCAGCCCGGCTGGGGATGCTGTGATGGACGGTGACAGAGCCTGGTTCCCGGGTGAGCGAGATGCGGTCTGACATCGTGTCGGTGCTGAGGGCAGGCCCGGATGCGGCGGCAAATGTAATTGACACAGGCCTGTCACGTGCGAAGGATGAGGCAGGTCATGAGGCCCATCTGCATTGCATTTCTGATTGCGGCGCTCGCGACGGCTGGATGGGGGCAGGACCGGCCGATCGAGTTGCGCCTGCAACTGCGGGGCGAAACATCGAAGATGGTCGCTGGCGAGCTGGTCCGCTGGGATGATGAGCAGGTCCTGCTGCGGACGGCCGAGGGGGAGCAGGCGATCTCCTGGCTGGAGCTGGAGCCGCTCTCAGCCTTTCGTGCGCGGTCGCGACTGATCGACCGCGAGAAGGCGGCGGACTGGCTGGCGCTGGGGCGCATGGGCTGGTCGATGGGATTGCGTAAGGCGGCGCAGGAGGCGTTGTCGCGGGCGACGCGGCTGGATCCATCGCTGGCGGAGCAGGCTGAGCAGATCACGGCGCAGGAGCTCGGCTGGGCATTGCCGGCTGAGCCTGAAGCCGTGGCCGCCCCGGCTGCCCCGCCATCGACGCCCCTGCCCGACATCCCCGCTGGCCATGGCGAAGGCCGGCCGGATCGCGTCGTCGAGTACGGCCCCGTCACGCCGGAGCAGTATCAAGCCGCCATCGAGCACGCCCGGCGGCGCACAGCCGAGGTCGAGGTTCGCCTGGGCATGAAGCTCCAGGAGTTCCAGACCGATCACTTCATCGTCTTCACCGACTGGGACCCGCGCGAATACCGCTTCCTCGAACAGAACCTCGAAGGCGCGTATCGCGCCGTCGCGCGGGTGTTCGACCAGGACCCGCGGCAGAACATCTTCGAAGGCAAGCTGGCGATCTACATGTTCAACCGGCAGGAGGACTTCCGCCGCTTCGGCCAGACCTACGGCGGCATGCGGCAGGTGCCGGAGGAGATGGCTGGGTATTTCGCGTGGCATGGACAGATCATCCACATGGCCATGTGGAAACCGCCCGTCAGACCGGGCATGCCGAAGCAGGCGGCGGAGATCGAATGGGCCTATGTGCTGGCGCACGAGTTCGTGCATGCCTTCGTCTTCCGCTACAAGACCAATCGCGTGCCGCCACAGTGGATCAACGAGGGGCTGGCGGAGACGGTCGCGATGCGCCTCTTTCCGCTGGTGCAGGATCGGACCGAAGCCGCGAAGATGGCAGCGACGACCCCGTCGCTGCAGCCGATGTTCAGCGATCCGGCCCTTCAACGGAAGTTCGAGTATTACTCCGTTCATCGCACACTCATCGAGACGCTGATCGCAGCCGACCGCAAGGCGTTCATCCGCTGGTTTGAGGCAATCAAGTATGGCGCCGACCCGGAAGACGCGCTCAAGACGCATTTCGGCTGGGACTATCCGCAGTTGGAGCGGATGTGGCGTCGCTATGTGGCGACGACCAGCCGGCGATGATCGCCGTGTTGCACGCCAAACAGCATGGAAGAGCTACATCCCGGGCCGCTCGGGGCGTTGCTTCTTGAGCAGGCGGGCGAACAGGCCCGGTCCGGAGGACGGCTCGGGATCGGACGGGGACGATGGGTTGGGCAGGATCGGCCGCGGCTTGGGGCGAGCGAACGCAGCCGGAATGCCGTTGGGGTTGCCGCGGCGCGGCTTGCGGCCGGCTTTCTCGAGCTTCGGCTGGGGGAGATTCCGGCCGGACAGGCCGATGGTGTCGTCAGCCGACGACTCGACCTCATTTTCCAGACGGGCGCGGAGGACGGCTTCCTGCGGGCTGGCCGGCCGGTTCGACTGGAACGGCTCATCCATGAAAGTCAGATGCGTGTCGCCGATCTCGATGATCTGGCCGTTTTGCAGCACATGATGCTGCACGCGCTGGCCGTCGATCAGCGTGCCGTTGTGGCTGCCCAGGTCGACAACCTCCCAGCCGCGCCCGATGGGCTCGAATCGGCAGTGCTTGCGGGAAACCAGGCGATCCTGCACCTGCAGATCGACATCGTCGCCGCGTCCGACAGTGACGGGCCGCTTGAGCTCCCGCCGCGTCAGTTCCTGACCCTCCCGGCGGACGATCAGATAGGGCATCGGGCGTATTCTACCCCCACCCCACAGACAGGCACAGCCGGAAAGTTCGCAGCCGCCAAGCGGGCGACGCTAGCGAACTAAATCTTCATCTCATCCAGCCGCTCGATCGCCTGCTGAAGCTGGTTGAGCTGCTCATCCGACGGGCATTGCGAAGCCAGCCAGGCGATCGTCTGCTCGATCTGGCGATGCGCCAGCTCCGCAAAACGATCCCCAATGCGGCGGTTGGTGGCCCGCGTGCGGGCGGCGACTTCGTTGCTCAGCCGCTCGACCAGCCCCGCAACGGCTGCATACCCCAAGCCGAACAGCAGCTCGTGCAGCACGTGCCCGGGATGCACAAGGAAGAAGATCAGCAGCAGATATGGCGCCGCCTCGACCGCCTTGGTCACGCGCTGTCCGCCGGGCAGATAGCGCAGCAGCTTCATCACCAGCAGCGTGTCGCGCGGATGGGAATCCCACCGCTGGCGAAGCCACTGCTTCAGATCGTTGATCTCCTCGTCGGCGATCTGCGCGGCCAGCACGGGATCGAGGCGAGTGGCGGTGTATCCGCGCGCTTCGTCCTCCATCCAGGCTGACACCATGGTGTCAGATCGAAGGACATCGTCGATGCGGCTTTGCACGACGATGAACTGCTCGCGCATGGCGGCTGCGAAGTCGGGCGCCGCATCGGGCGTCTGCGGCAGTTGTTCCGGTTCGGGCAGCGACACCTTCCGCCCGCGGGCGGCGTCCCAGATCGTGCGCGGCAGGCGCATCAACAATCCCGGCGTCTGCCGCACGCGCTCCCACATCCGCTTGGGGCCCATCAGATAGAGGATGCTGCGCTGCTGCAGACGAATGCGAAGCTGCTCGGTGAGCGGATTAACGTCGACATTCGCCTGCGGCTGCTCCATGGCGTGCAGCGCGCGGATGAGCCGGTCGATCTGCCGGCGTCGCTCGCGCAGCGGCTGCAGGAGATGATCGACGATGCGCGTCGCCAGGTCCTGACGACGGCGATGCAGGCCATCCCGATCGGCATGAGGGCGCGACGTGACCAGCCGATTACGGAGGACGTCGATCGATGCATCGGCTGGCGGCGCGAGCGTCGAGTCATCGCGTTCGATGACGAACATCTCGGCGTTCGGCCAGTCGCGCATCGCGAGCTGGCGGCGGTAGTCCTCGACGGCTTCGAGGTGCTCGGTCTTGTTCATCACGAACCACGCGCCCAGACCGTATCGCCGCGCCAGGCGGTAATACGGCAGCAGCTCGGTCATCTGGTACTTCTCGGGCGTGACGACGAAGACAACGGCTGTACACCAGCGGAAGGTGCGGTCGGCGGCTTGCGCGTGGGCGGGCTCGTCGCCGTCGACGTCGGGCGTGTCGACAAGCACGATCGGCCAGCTTTGGACATCGGCGCCGGTGGTCACGATGATCAGCGCATCCGGCCGACCGCGCGCGGGCGGTTCGGGGGCGCGCTCATGATCGACGCCCAGCCAGCCGGCGGGGATGGCATTGGCGTCCGCCGTCACGGCGATCGGGCCGGCCGTGTACGTGCGGCGATGGCTGGTTGCGGAGACGCCCCGCCCGACCAGGCGGTTGAGCAGCGTGCTCTTGCCCGTGCCCGTGCCGCCGATGATGGCGATCAGGGGCGTGCGGTGGTCGTAGGACAGGTGGAACCGCAGGGCTGCCAGGTCGGCATCAATGCGCTGGCGTGCATCGGCCATGGCTGGGTCGATGCCCTCGAGACGCTGGAGCTGCGTCTGGAGTGCATCGAGGATGTCGCGCTGCGATCGGCTGATCCCGTCCATCGGCTGGGATTGTACGCCCGAGGCGGGTGGTGTGCGATGCTCTGCCTTGTGAGTGGGATGACGCAAAGATCCCAGAGATCGCAAAGACGCAAAGAGGAATGTGGCACGGACGCCTGCACCAGGGTGCCTCAAACCACCCACCGTCACCCAAATGGCACTGGGTTGGCCTTCACCCGTGCAGATCATGGCGCTTGTCCTGCACGAACCGGGCGCCCGTGCGATGGGTGGCGCGCGGCGGTATAACATCCTGAGAATTTCCCGGAAGGAGAACTGATTTGCCACGAGCGCTGGACCTGCCGTACCGCCAGATTCACCTGGATTTTCACACCAGCGGCGCGATTCGGGATGTGGGAGCGGAGTTCGATCCGCGCGAGTTTGCCCGCACGATGAAGGAGGCGAACGTCAACAGCGTGACGGTCTTCGCCAAGTGCCATCACGGGCTTCTCTACTACAACACGCGCCGGCCGGAGCGGCATCCGGGGCTGAAGCGAGGCCTGGATCTGTTGGGCGAGCAGATCGAGGCGCTGCACCGCGAAGGGATCCGCGCGCCGATCTACGTCAGTCTGCAGGTGGATGAATACGCCGCGCAGACGCATCCCGAATGGGTCGCGCGCCGGCCGGATGGGACGCTGGTCGGTCCCAAGCCGCTGGGCAATCCCTATCCCTGGTTCACCTGGCATGTCATGGACATGAGCAGCCCGTACCAGGAGTACCTGGCGGAGCAGGTGTGCGAGATCCTCAAGCTGTATCACCCGGTCGACGGGATGTTCTTCGACATGTGCTGGGATCAGCCGAGCTGCTCGAAGTGGGCAATCGACGCGATGCGGAAAGCCGGGCTGAACCCGGAGCTGGAAGCGGACCGCCTTCGCCATGCAGCCGAGGTGTCGCGGCAATACATGGCGCGCTTCCACAAGATGGTGCGATCGGCCAGCCGGGGGGCGACGGTCTATTTCAACAGCCGGCCGCTGCACCTGCTGCGGCGCGACATCCCCTACCTCGAGCAGGTCGAGATCGAGGCGCTGGCCACCGGCGGCTGGGGGTACATGTATTTCCCGATCAACGTGCGCTACGCGCGCAACTTCGGCAAGCCGTACATGGCGATGACGGCCCGGTTCCACAAGGGATGGTCGGATTTCGGCGGGCTCAAGCCGCAGATAGCGTTGGAATACGAGATGTTGCAGGGCCTTGCGCATGGCGCGCGATGCAGCATTGGCGACCAGCTCCATCCGCGTGGCCGGCTGGACAAGGCAGCCTATGAGACGATCGGGCAGGTCTATGCGAAGGTGAAGGCGGCGGAGCCGTATGTGCAGGGCGCAACGCCGCTCTCGCAGATTGGCGTGTTCCTGCTGCCGCCGGAGCAGACCAACACCAACAGCCGCTTCCACCGGACGGCTGAGGGATACACGCGAATGCTGCAGCAACTACAGCATCAGTTCGAGATCGTCGATGCGGAAAGCAATTTTGAGAAGTTCGAGCTGCTGATTCTGCCGGACGCCCTGCGCCTGGACGCGGCGCTGGTGCGGCGGATCCGCAGCTACCTCAAGAAAGGCGGCAAGCTGCTGGCAACCGGCAGCAGCGGTCTCAGCGAAGACGGCAAGTCCCTGCTGTTGCCGGAACTTGGGATCAAGCCGGCAGGCGAATCGCCGTTCAGCACAACCTATATCCGTTTCGGACGAGGGGCCGATCGCGACGTGCCGAAGACGGATCATGTGATGTACGAGCGCGGCATGCGCGTGGTGCCGCAGCGCGGGACCACCGTGCTGGCGACGGTGGTCGAGCCGTATTTCGAGCGGACGTGGGAGCACTTCTCCGGCCACGCGCAGACGCCGCCGGACAAAGCCTCCCGCTACGCGGCAGCCGTCATCCGCGGCCGGACGGCGTACATCGCCTACCCCGTCTTCGCCGCCTATGCCGAGCACGGCAATATTCCCTACCGCCTGCTGGTGCGGAACATCCTGGACCGGCTCATCGATCAGCCGCTGGTGCGTGTCGAGGGACCGACCGCGCTGGAGACGACGCTCATGCGCCAGAAGCGCCGGACGGTCCTGCATGTGCTGCACTACCTGCCCCAGCGGCGAGCCCAGCAGCTCGATATCGTTGAGGATGTCATCCCCCTGCGCGACGTGGCGGTGTCAGTCAAATTGCCTGCCAGGCCGAAAAATGTCCGTCTTGCCCCGCAGGGGGATCGGCTAAGCTTTGGCTATGAGGAGGGACGTGTGACGTTCGTCATTCCGGAAGTGCGGGGGCACCAGATGGTCGCGATGGAGTAAGCGGCTGAACGGGGGTTGCATGGCAGCCAGTGAGAACGGGCAGCTTGTCCAGGATGGATCGGGTTCCCGCGCCTGGAATACGCCGATATCGAAGCGGATGTGGGACCATGGCAGATCAGCAGATGGATGAGCAGGCCAGACGGCAGTTGCACCACGATATCCTTGGCCGGCTTAATGGTTTGATGTTGTGCACAGCGGCGATCGAGTCGGTCACGGACCGCGCAGAGCAGCTGGAGTTCCTGGAGGACATCGAGCGTCTGTGTGATAAACTGGAGAATCTGATGGCGCGGCTGGAGGCGATGGAGGCCGCAGCTTCCTGACAACGGCTTTGGCGGCCGGTGGCTCGGCGGATTGGACCCCCGTAACCCCAGGCCACGGCGGACCATCGATCGCGCAGCGGCTGGCGACCAGGCGATCCGCCCAGGGCGGCAGGTCGAGGTTGCACTTGATCTTCCGGGTCGGGAGGCGTACTTTAAACGCAGTCGCGGATGCCCCGGAAAAACAGCAACCGTGGAGGGGCATCCCGCGGCAGGAAGGCGGGGATCCGAAAGTCCAGTTATATCCCACCTGAAAAGTAGGATATGATTTGGAGGTGTTCCTGATCCGACGCGGTACGCTTTCATCTATCCATCATCTGCCGCGCGAGATACAGTGTTATCGGGCCTTATTCACCCACCCCGATGACGCAGGAACACACGGGTGAACGACAATCCAATGGCGCAAAAACTGCTTCACTATGTCGTTCTGGAGCGCCTGGGAGAAGGTGCGCGTAGTACGATCTACGCCGTACAGGATCCCACGACGCGCCAGCAGTTTGCGCTCAAGCACGTCGTCCGCAACGACCCCAAGGACATCCGTTTCATCGAGCAGATGGAAACGGAGTTCGAGATTTCCCGGCAGTTTGTCCACCCGAACCTTCGCCGCACCTACGACCTGAAGATCCATAAGTCCATGCTTCTGAAGGTCAACGAGGCCTTCCTGATCATGGAATTGGTGCAGGGCAAGGCGCTGGACCAGCGCCTGCCGGCGTCGCTGATTGACATCATCGACACCTTCATCCAGGCCGCCAATGGCCTGAAGGCGATGCACCAGACGGGCTATGCCCACTGTGACATCAAGCCTAACAACATCCTTCGTAACGACGACGGGTCGGTGAAGGTGATCGACTTCGGCCAGAGCTGCAAGATCGGGACAGTGAAGGAGCGCATCCAGGGCACCCCCGACTACATCGCCCCGGAGCAGGTCGCCCGCCGCCCGATCAGCGCCCAGACCGACATCTTCAACCTCGGGGCGACGCTCTACTGGGCCACGACGGGGCGCAACATCCCGACGGCTTACACCGTCAATAAGAAGGGTGAGCACAACTTCCTGGTGGATGACCGCATCACCCCGCCGCAGGAGCTCAACCCGCGGGTGCCGACTGGCTTGAGCAATCTGATTCTGGAGATGATCGCCACCAAGCCGAGCAAGCGGCCGGCTGACATGGATGCCGTCGTCACGCGCCTCGAGCTGGCTAAACACGTGCTGACGCGCGAGCTCAACCCGGGCATGCGAGCCCTCGAGGTCGATCCGTACGATTCGGGCTTCTTCAACAAGCCCGCCTGATCCGCTCGCCCCGCCCCCGGGGGATGACAGCCGCCGCGCAACCGGATAAAACGCCTGCAATGGCTGACGCACCTTCTCCCCTGGTCTCCGTCATCATGGGCTCCAAGAGCGACTGGGAAACCATGCGCCATGCATCCGAGATGCTGGCGCGGTTTGACGTCCCCCATGAGACGCGCATCGTCTCCGCCCATCGTACGCCGGAGCTGCTGGCGGAATTCTCTCGCACCGCGGCCAGCCGCGGCGTGCGGGTGATCATCGCCGGCGCCGGCGGAGCGGCCCATCTTCCCGGCATGTGCGCCGCGCAGACGCATCTGCCGGTCCTGGGCGTGCCGGTCGAGTCGCATGCCCTCAAGGGCATGGATTCGCTGCTGAGCATCGTCCAGATGCCCGCGGGCGTGCCCGTCGGGACGCTCGCGATCGGCAAAGCCGGCGCGACCAACGCCGCCCTGCTGGCTGTCTCAATCCTGGCGCTGACCCGCCCCGAGCTGCGCGACAAGCTCATCCGCTTCCGCCAGGAGCAGACGCAAACCGTCCTCAACACCACGCTCGATTAGTCCTCAACCGCGAGACCCACCATGAACGTCAAGCTGCTGGACCTGTCCAAGCAATACGAGCCGATCCGCGATGAGATCCTCGCAGCCATCGCGAAAATCATCGATGATCAGGCTTTCATCCTCGGCGCGACGGTCGAGCGATTCGAGAAGCAGCTCGCGGCATACTGCGGGGTCAAGCACGCCATCGGCGTCAGCAGCGGCACAGACGCCCTGCTGTGCGCACTGATGGCGATGGAGATCGGACCGGGCGATGAAGTGATCTGCCCGGCGTTTACGTTCTTCGCCTCGGCTGGGTCGATCGCGCGCCTCGGCGCCAAGGTCGTTTTCTGCGACATCGACCCGCAGACGTTCAACCTCGATCCAGCCGATGTCGCACGTCGCATCACGCCGCGGACGCGGGCGATCATGCCCGTGCATCTGTTCGGCCAGATGGCGGCGATGGAGCCGATCATGCGCCTGGCCCAGGAACATGGACTGAAGGTCATCGAAGATGCCGCCCAGGCGATCGGCGCGACGCAGCACGGTCAAAAGGCTGGTTCTGTCGGCACGATCGGCTGCCTGAGCTTCTATCCGACCAAGAACCTCGGCGCCGCCGGCGATGCCGGGGCGATCTGCACGAACGACGACGATCTCGCGGAGCGATGCCGCCTGCTGCGCGTGCATGGGTCGGGGCATCAGTACCATCACAGGTACCTGGGCGGCATGTTCCGCATGGCGGCGATCCAGGCAGCCGTGCTGGAGATCAAGCTGCGGCATCTGGAAAAGTGGCACGAAGGCCGCCGCCGCAATGCCGCAATCTACGACCGCATTCTGGCGGGCAGCCGCGTGCAGACGCCCGTGATCCTCGACGGCAACCGCAGCATCTACAACCAGTACGTCGTCCGCGTGCCCAACCGCGACGAGGTGAAACAGGCTCTGGCGGATCGAGGGATCGGCTCAGCCGTCTACTACCCCATCCCGCTGCACCTGCAGGAATGCTTCACCAGCCTCGGCTATCGCAAGGGCGACTTCCCTCAGTCTGAGAAGGCCTGCGAGGAGGTCCTCGCCCTGCCGATCTACCCCGAGCTGACCGAGGAGCAGGTGCAATATGTTGCGACATCGTTGCGGGAGATTGTGGGGTGAGATGAGCGACGAAGCGACGGAGGGCAGGTAGGGCAGGCTATGGCCTGCCGGAACCTGACGGCAAACCACGGACAACCAACCACCCACAGGCCCGGCGCTATCGACAGCCCGCCCACGAGACGTATAATTCTCTGTCCCTACCAGCGCCCAGGTGGCGGAATTGGCAGACGCGCTACTTTGAGGTGGTAGTCCCGGAAACGGGGTGCAGGTTCAAGTCCTGTCCTGGGCATTAGCGGCTCGCGAGGCTTCGGCTTGGCGAGCCGATTTCGTTTTGGGGGCCGTGGGGACGGATGCCAGTCCGCCCAAGGCGCGCCGAAGGCGTGATCGGCATCAGCCGACGACGCGGGGCACATGGCCCGGTGCCCCTGTAGCTACCCCCCCGTCGCTTCACCGCCCCGATCACTCCATCAACCAGGCAAAACCCTCCCGCACGAAGGCTCCATCCTGCTCAGCCACGCCCGGGAAATCGAAATGCCCAGCCTGCAGCACAAACAGCCGCTTGGGAGCGGGGATCGCGTTGTAAACCGCGAACTGCCCCGGCGGCGGCACAGCCGGATCAAAAAGCGCACAGCCGGCAAGCGTCGGCTGGCGGATGAATCGCGCGTGCGTCGCGGCATCGAAGTACCGCAGCACCTGCATCACCTCGGGCTTCTTGAGGTACAACTGCCGCACCGCTTCGCCGCTGCCGGTGCATTGGAGCGTCACGCGAAGCGGATGATTGCCGAAACTCGGCACATTGAGCACCGCCCGCGAGTAACGCTCATCCCACGGCAGCATCATCGCCCCCATCCCCCCGCCGAAGCTGCCGCCGTAATACCCCAGCCGCGAGCCGATCTGCGGGAACTGCTCCAGCAACACCGTCGCAGCCGACCACAGATCCGCCACGCAAAAGCGATGGCTGTACGTGTCGCGCGATTCGATCCCATAGACCACATGGGCTGAGCTGTTGTCGGGATAGCCGCTCATGGCAGAGCGATGGAAGCCGCGACCGCACGGCTCGATGATCGCTGTCTGCTTGAGATCGCGGGGCAGCTCGGGCACCCCGCGGCCGCCATAGCCGTGCCCCATGACGACGCCACGCGTCACAACCCCATCGGCTGGGATAACCAACCATCCCCCCACGCGAAAACCGCCCAGGCCGTCGTATTCGATCTCGAACACGTCGTAGCCGTCGCGCGTCTCGATCTTGCGCATCGACGGGTTGGTCGGGGTCGCCCGGGTCGCCTCGTAGGTCTGCCGCCAGAACGCCTCAAAATCCTCCGGCGGCTCGGGCGAGCCGACCCTCAGCAAGGCGTCCAGGTCGTAACCGTAGCTCGGATCAAAGGGATACTCGTGCTGGAAGCTGCTCATCTTTCACGCTCGTGGCTGTCGGGGCTTCTGTGGTACGGGCTACCAGCCCGTGCGTTGAGAGAGATCACAGGCTGGTAGCCCGTGCCGCATTCTCTCCGTCTTTGTCTCACCTTCAAAGCGACCTGCCGACCATTACGAAAACAGCAGGCGGCCGAAATGCCGCCTGCTGTCTTTGATCGTTGCGTCGGGCGAAAGCTTACTTCCGCCAGAACTTCGAGCCGTACTGGGCCGTGTCGCCCAGCTCTTCCTCGATGCGGAAAAGCTGGTTGTACTTGGCCACACGGTCGCTGCGGGCCGGAGCACCTGTCTTGATCTGGCCGCAGTTGGTGGCGACTGCGATATCCGCGATCGTCGCGTCCTCGGTCTCACCCGAGCGGTGCGACAGCACAGCCGAGTAGCCGTTGCGCATCGCCAGGTTCACAGCCGCGAACGTCTCGCTCAGCGTGCCGATCTGGTTGACCTTCACGAGAATGCTGTTGGCCGTCTTCGAGCTGATGCCCTTCTCGAGGAACTTCACGTTCGTCACGAACAGGTCATCGCCGACGAGCTGCACCTTGTCGCCCAGGCGATCGGTCAGCTTCTTCCAGCCTTCCCAGTCGTTCTCGGCGCAGCCGTCTTCGATCGAGCGGATCGGGTACTTCTGGCACCAGTTGGCCCAATGCTCGACCATCTCTTCGCTGCTGATGATCTTGTCCGGGGCGCTCTTGAAGAACTTGTAGCCCTTCTTTTCCGGATCCCACATCTCGCTGGTCGCCGGGTCGAGGGCGACGAAGATCTGCTCGCCGAACTTGTAGCCGGCGGCTTCGACGGCCTCGGCAATGACCTTCAGCGCGTCCTCGTTGTCCTTCAGATCCGGGGCGAAGCCACCCTCATCGCCGACCGCCGTGCTCAGACCCTTCTTGTTCAGCACCTTCTTGAGGGCGTGATAGATCTCCACGCCAGCCCGCATCGCCTCGCTGAACGAGTCAAAGCCCCACGGCTGGATCATGAACTCCTGGAAGTCGACGTTGTTGTCGGCATGCTTGCCGCCGTTGAGGATGTTCATCATCGGAACCGGCAGCGTCTTGGCGCCGGTGCCGCCGAGGTAACGGTACAGCGGCAGGCTCGACGCCTCAGCCGCCGCCTTGGCGACGGCCATCGAAACGCCCAGCATCGCATTGGCGCCCAGCTTGCCCTTGTTGGGGGTGCCATCCAGCTCGATCATGATCTGGTCGATCTGCTCCTGATCGCGCGGGTCCAGGCCGATCAGCTCGGGAGCGATCGTGTCATTGACGTTGGCGACGGCCTTGAGCACGCCCTTGCCAAGGTAGGCCTTCTTGTCGCCGTCGCGCAGCTCGACGGCTTCGTGTTCGCCGGTGCTGGCGCCGGACGGAACGGCTGCCCGGCCGAGGATGCCGTTTTCGAGAATGACATCGACCTCGACAGTCGGATTGCCGCGGGAGTCGAGGATCTGGCGAGCCTGGATGTACTCGATATTGATGCTCATGATGGTGTTCCGTGACGTAGGACGCTGTTGGCAGATCCGACCGCCACCACAGGCGACCGGACCGGGAAGTGTATTGCGCTGCGGGTAGGTGTCAAACCACCCGGAAGGTCTTCAGATTTGCGGTTCTGGAATTGGGATCTTCGATACGGGGATTGCGGATTTATGTTGGGGTGTTTGGTGTTTCGTTGTTTTGTTACCGTCCTCGGGATAAGGGTTCCCATGCGGGAGCATCGGCTACCCTCGCTTGAGCCTTCGCGCCGCACCGCACCGAAAATGTTGCAAACAGATTTTTCGCCGTCCTCGCGTGACCTGCTCACGCTCCCCCCAACTCCTCCGCCAACCCGATGAGAATCCCCTCCGGCCCGCGGATGTAACACAGGCGGTAGGCGTTCTCGTACTGCACCACACGATCCACCACAGTCGCACCCAGCGGCGTCAGGCGGGCGAGTGTGTCGTCCAGATCCTCCACCGTGAACATGACGCGGAGGTATCCCAGTGCATTGACGGGGGCGGCGCGGTGGTCGGCTGCGACGGGTGGATGGTCAAAGCGAGACAGCTCCAGGCGGCTATGCCCGTCGGGTGTCCGCATCATGGCGATCTCAACGCGCATCCCCTTCAGCCCTGTCACGCCGTCAGCCCAATCCCCGGCAATCGGCATCCGCCCCTCCAGCTCAAGCCCCAGCTCGGTAAAGAACGCAATCGCGGTATCGAGATCCTCAACCACGATGCCGACGTTATCCATTCGCTTGAGCTTCATGGGGTCTCCCTGGATGTGGAATGCCGGCCATTGTAGCGGCGTAGCGGCAGGAGCGATGCCTCACATCTGCTCGACTGCTTCACGAAGCTCGGCAAACAGACGGCTCAGCTTGGCTAAGGTGTAGTGGGCATTGAGGCCGGAGGGATTGGGCAGGACCCAGATGCGCGTCGAGCCGATGGTGTGATCTGGCTGCAAGCCGAGTTGAGCATCCCTGCGGCCAAAACCGCTGCGGTACGCGCCGATCCCCAGCACCGCCAGCACCCGCGGCTTGTAGCGCTTCACCTTTCGCTGCAGCACCTGCGCGCCGGCGACCAGCTCATCCTCGCTCAACTCGGCAGCCGACGCGGTCGTGCGCATCACGACGTTCGTCACGCCCAGGCCATAGTCCAGCAGCTCGCGTTCTTCGAAGGGTGAAATCTGCCGCGGCGTGAACCGGCTGCGATGCAGCGCCGGCCAGAAGCGGTTGCCCGGCTTGGCAAAGTGATGCCCCGTCGCCCCGGAATAGAGCCCCGGATTGATCCCGCAGAACAGGACGCGCAGCCCCGGCGCGATCACGTCGGGAACGGTCTTGTCACGCGCCTCGCAAAGCTGCTGCGGCGTGGGGCGAAACGGCTTGGTCGTGCGGGACATGGAGCGGATGATAGGCCAACCCGGGGCCTGCAACCAGGCAGGCGAAGGGACGATCATCGCCTTTCGCTTCCAGCCCCCGCTGCAATCCCGAGCACTTCGTCGGAGAGGCTGCGTCGCCCGACTCCGAATGCTCCGTCCGCCGGAAGCACGGCCGCAGATCATCCTTGTTGGCGCTCTCCTTTTCAGGCTCCTCGCCCCCGACGCGGCCCTGCAGGATCGAGCCGTACACGATCGCTCCCCGCAGGCCACCCGCCAGCCTGGTGTCCTCCGAAAAACCGCCATTCCGCGCGGCACCCCTCACTGCTCCTGCCTGCCTATACCGCCGCTCACAGGTTCCCGTTAGCCACCCCCACTGCCTACCTGATCCGCCTGCGGTTCGGTCATACGCATCGGGTCGAGGGCTTTGTTGAGGGCATCTTCGGAGAGAATCTTCTTCTCCAGTGCGACCTGACGCACCGTCTTGCCTGTGGCGAAGCTCTCCTTGGCGATCTCGGCGGCTTTGTCGTAGCCGATGAGCGGAGCGAGGCTGGTGCACATCGCCAGGCTCTGCTCGACCAGGCCCTCGCAGCGGTCGCGGTTGGCTTGCAGGCCTTTGACCGTTCGCTCTGCGAACACGCGCGCAGCCCGCGACATCAGCTCGATCGACTCGAGCATCGCGTGCGCCATCACCGGCATCATCACGTTCAGCTCGAACGTGCTGCCCAAGCCGCTGCCGGCGAACGTCACCGTCGCGTCATTGCCGACGACGCGCGCACACACCTGCAGCATCATCTCGCTCATCACCGGATTCACCTTGCCCGGCATGATCGAGCTGCCCGGCTGGGTGGCCGGAATCGTGATCTCGCCAATGCCGCAGCGCGGCCCGCTGGCCAGCCAGCGGATGTCGTTGGCGATCTTGCTGAGGCTGATCGCGATTGTCTTCAGCAACCCTGACACCTCCACAATCGCATCCTTCGCTGCCTGCGCCTCGAAGTGATTGACGGCTTCGACAAACTCGATGCCGCTCTTCTGGGAGATCATGCTGATCGCGAGGCGCGCAAAATCGGGGTGCGAATTGATCCCCGTCCCCACAGCCGTGCCGCCCAGCGGCAGCTCGCGCAGCGCGGCAATCCCCCGCTCCGCCCGCATCGCGCCCAGACGCGCCTGGTGCGCGTATCCCGACAGCTCCTGCCCCAGGCGGATCGGCGTGGCATCCTGCAGGTGCGTGCGGCCGATCTTCACGATGTCCTGAAATTCCCGCGCCTTGGCGGAGAGCGCATCGGCCAGTTCATTGAGAGCCGGGATCAGCGAATCGTGCAGCGCCTGCGCGACGGAGATGTGCATGGCACTCGGGATCACGTCATTGCTGGACTGCTGCATGTTGACATGATCGTTGGGATGGATCGGCTCCTTGCCGCCTCGTTTGCCCGTGGCGATCTCGTTGGCGCGGCTGGCGATCACCTCATTGGTGTTCATGTTGGTGCTGGTGCCGCTGCCGGTCTGGAAGATGTCGACGACGAACTGATTATCCAGCCGCCCGTCGATGACCTCCTGGGCGGCTTTCTGGATCAGATCGCGCCTCTGCGGATCGAGCACGCCGAGTCGTGCGCTCGCCTCGGCTGCGGCGTATTTGATCAGCCCCATCGCCGCGATGAACCGCCGGCTGAAACGCAGGTTGGAGATCGGAAAGTTCTCCACAGCCCGAGCCGTCTGCGCGCCGTAATACGCGTCAGCCGGAACTTTCATCACCCCCATCGAATCCCGCTCCTCGCGAAACTGCTCAGCCATCGGATCCTCCATCCATCAAATGAAAAGTGGCCCGCGCGCCCCGTCCGCTTGCGATCCGTCGGCTGCGCGTCGGGCGACGCGCGGCATGACAGATTGTAGCGCACGTACGGGACGCGCGTGCCACGATTGTGAAATCGCTGCCGATACCGGTCGGGCGATTAGTCGCCCTGTGGGATCTGGCTGCGCAGGCTGTTGAGCAGTTGCCTGCCGGCTTCGCCCAGCTCGCTGGACTTGGCCTGGAGCTGGTCGGCAAGCTGGCGGGCGCGGCTCCAGTCGCGATCGGTGATGGCTTGGCGGAGCTGCTGGAACTGCTGGCGCGTCTCCGCGTCGACGCTTTGGAGGACCTGATCAAACTGGCCCTGCATCTGGCCGGCGGCTTCGGTGGCCTGTTCCTGGGCCTGGGCGGCGCGGTCCTGGGCTTCGTTAGCCAGGCGGTCGGTCTGACGGCCGATGTCGCCGACGGCGTTATCGACCTGGCGCTGGACCTGATCAGCCGTGTCCTGCGGGGTGGTTTCGGTCGAATCGTCCTTACATCCCACGAGCAGCAGGCCCGCCAGGGCCAAAGATGCGGCAGTAGACGTGAGCTTCATAGCGGCTCCTTTCCTTGTAGTTAAGCCGTTGCCAGTCTACCGCCCCCGCTGCTTCCTCTCCTACCCCGAATTTGGCGGGCCGCCGCAATAATCCTACTTCGCTGGCTACCCCCCCCGGGGACCATTGACGGGCACCATCGGCATCGCATAA
This sequence comes from uncultured Phycisphaerales bacterium, assembly GCA_937904525.1. Lineage (GTDB taxonomy): Bacteria > Planctomycetota > Phycisphaerae > Tepidisphaerales > Tepidisphaeraceae > CALEKX01. The sequence continues at coordinate 12,043 of CALEKX010000136.1, read as the reverse complement.
CGGCCCCTGAACCGTCCTCAACCAATCGCACACGCCCCGCCACGATGGTATGATGCAACCTGTCAGCACAAACCCATGGAAAGCGGCACGTCCACTTCCGAGCAACCGCCTGCGACCCCCGTCGACAATCAGCGGGGCCGATGGTGGTTTGTCCATGTGAGCATCATCGCGGCGTTTGTGCTGTTTTTCCTGTTTGTCTCCCTGCTGTACTGGAACTGGCTGCGAATTGATGAGCCCGGCTCGGTCATCATCGTCAGCGGCAACCAGGCGTCAGCCGGCACGCTCATCGAGGTCGAAGGGCTCAACCTCGATCAGCCGCTGCGCTTGGAGCTCACTGAAGAAAACAAGTTCAGCGGCCGCATCTATCTGACGCCCGGCCTCTATACCCTCAGCGTCATCCAGGAGGGCGAGGTCCGCCACCAGCGGCAGATCAGCGCCCTGGCCGGACTGGAGATGCGCCTGAGCCTCGACCCCAGCGCCGAAGCCAGCGTTCAACCCCGATAGATCGCTCTTTTTTGTATCCGAACATGACCTCTCCCCGACCGATCGTACTGGTGACCGAAGGCTCCGACCCTGCTCCGTTGGAATGGCTGCGCCAGCGCGCGGATGTGCGCGAAGTGCGCGTCGATGATCCTTCCTTCGATGCGCATCTGGCTGTAGCGGATGGCATGGTCGTCCGCACGTATACGAAGGTGAACGACGCCCTGCTGGCCAGGGCGCCGCGTCTGCGTGTCGTGGGTCGCGGTGGGGTCGGGATCGAAAACATCGACGTCGCCGCCTGCCGCCGGCGCGGTGTGGAGGTCGTGTACACCCCCGACGCCAATACGATCGCCGTGGGCGATTTCGTCTTCGGCTACATGTTGCAGCTTCTGCGGCCGTGGTGCTTCTTCCGCGAGCGGGCCTACAGCCCCGAGGATTTCAAGCGCATCCGCAACACCGTCCGCGGCGTGCAGCTCAACGAGCTGACGCTGGGGATTCTGGGCATGGGACGCGTCGGGCGACGCGTCGGCGGAATCGGCGCACGCGGCTTCGGCATGCGCGTGATCTACAACGACTTGCGCGACGTCGCCGGGGAGCTCGATTTCCCGGCTGAGGCGGTCGACAAGTCCACGCTCTACCGCCAGGCCGACGTGCTGAGCATTCACGTCGACATGCGGCCGGGCAATGAGAATCTCGTCTCAGCCGAGCAACTGGCGATGATGAAACCCACCGCCATCCTCATCAACACCAGCCGCGGCGAGGTGCTCGATGCGGCTGCATTGGCGACGGCATTGCGTGAAAAGCGCCTGGCTGGGGCAGCGCTGGACGTCTTTGCCCCCGAGCCGCCGCCGCCGGATTTCCCCCTGCTGGGCATGGACAACGTCCTGCTCACCCCCCACCTGGCTGCCCGCACCAGCACAGCCATGCAGAACATGAGCTGGGTTGTGCGCGATGTGATGGCCGTCCTGGAAGGCAGACAACCGCAGTATCCGGCCCCGTAAACAGAAAGCATCCACGAGTAGACACGAATCTTCACGAATCACTCTCAAGGCACGCGATCTGCGTGCCGCAGCCTGAACGGACGATCCGATCGAAGAAGACAATTCGTGTCCATTCGTGTTGATTTGTGGACACTCTCGGAAGCTCGTAGGGCAGGCTATCTGCCTGCCATCACGCGATGCGCGATGGTTCCGGCACGCAATAGCGTGCCCTACATCCTTCACGTATCAATCACCACTCACCCCTATTTCACCGCGGCGACCGATGAATTCGTGTCATGGATCCGCCCCGCATCCCTGGTCAGCCGATCCAGCGAGCCGAAGCCGATCAGCATGATCACCAGCATCGCCGCACAGGCGACGCCAATGACGCGCGGAAGGATCGGTCCACCCAGGACATCCTCCCCGCGATCCTGCAGGTACATCACCTTCACGATGCGCAGGTAGTAGTAGAGGCTGAGCACCGTGTTGATGCCGATCACAAACACCAGCACGGTCCACCAGCCGCCGTTGTCGAACAGCACCTTCATCAGCACCAGTTTGGCTGCGAATCCCGCCAGCGGCGGCAAGCCGACCAGGCTGAAGAGGCACGCCGTCATCACCGCAGCCGCGATGGGCGCCCGCCGGCCCAGGCCGCTGAAATCGGCGATCTGCTCGCTGCCCGTCTGGCGCCACACCAGCGCCGCGATCGTGAACGCCCCGAGGTTCATGAACAGATAGACAGCCAGGTAGAGGATGACGGCTTGCGCCGCGTCGGCTGCGGGCGCTTCGTTGCGACGCGCCACCAGCAGCGACAGCGCGCACACCATATACCCGGCATGGGCGATCGAGCTGTAAGCCAGCAGCCGCTTAATGTTCGTCTGCGCAAAGGCTGCGAGATTGCCCCACGTCGCCGTCACCGCACCCAGGATTCCCAGCGTCCAGGCCAGCGACACGGTCACCGCCGACGCCTCAAACCCGGCTGCCGACCCGATCAGCATCACCATCCGCAGCAGCAGCACCAGCGCCGCACCCTTCGAGGCCACCGACAAGAATGCCGCAACGTCGACATGGGCCCCTTCAAACACATCCGGGCACCAGAAGTGGAACGGCACAGCCGAGATCTTGAACCCGATCCCCGCGATCAAGCCGATCAGCACGACCGCCAACAGCACATGCTGCGCCCCCGGCACGGCCATCTGCTCCGCGATCTTCGCCAGATCCAGCGTCCCGTACAGCCCGTACGCCAGCGACAGGCCGTACACCATGATTGAGCTGGTCGCCGCGCCGAACAGCACATATTTCAGCGACGCCTCAGCCCCCAGGCGATGCGTCTTGCGGAACCCAGCCAGCACGTAGCTCGGCAGGCTCGCCAGTTCGACGACCAGAAAGATCATCAGCAGGTTTGTCGTCGACGCCATCAGGCTCATCCCAAGCGTCGCGCCCAGCAGCAGCGTGAAGAACTCCGGCCCATCCCCTTCGCGCATGGCTTCGGCCATCGTGCCGATCCACATCAGCACGATCCCGGCTGTGAACAGAAGCAGCAAACCCTTCCACAGCACGGCCAGCGAATCGCTCACCAGCAGCCCGCGGAAATAGGCTCCGTCCTCGCCCGCCACCGCAAACACCGACACAAACGCCCCCACCAGCCCCACCAGCGCCACCACCGCGCAGGCAAAGTTCCGCCGCTCGGTAAAGAACGGCGTAATCAGCACCCCCACAATCGCCGCCACCAGCACCAGCTCCGGCAAAAACGCCCCAAGCTGATCCCACCCGGGGATAAACGGCGACCCAATGATGGCGAGTGTCGAGCTCATATCATCTCAATTCACCGCAGAGACGCTGAGACCCGGAGACAAAGTCAATCATCAGACTCCTGCGTCTACTCTGCGTCCCCGTGTCTCTGTGGTTCATCTTTCTCTGCGTCAGCCGAACAGTTTCATCAGCGCGTCGACTGTGTTGTTCGTGAACACGAAGAAGAACACCGTCGGCAAAATGCCCAGCAGGATGGCCATCGCGGCCAGCGGTGTCAGGACCACAATCTCGCGGCCGTCTACCTCCGGGAACTCCTTGTATTCCGGCTTCTCCGGGCCGAAGAAGACCCGCTGGATCGTCCAGAGCATGTACCCAGCCGTCAGGATCATGCCGAAGCACGCGATCACCGCCAGCGTGTAGATCTGCCACGCCTGGGCATATCCGCCGCGCATCAGCAGTTGATCCGAACCCGCGGCAGCAAACGCGCCGATCAGCACCAGCACTTCACCGACAAACCCGCACAGCCCGGGCAAGCCGAGATTGGCGAACATGCCCACCGTGCTGAAGCCAGTGTAGATCGGCATCGTCGACGCCAATCCGCCCAGCCGCCGCAGCTCGCGGTGATGCGCCCGCTCGTACACCACGCCGACAATGAAGAACAGCATCGCGCTGGTGATCCCGTGCGCCACCATCATGAACAGCGCTCCGTTCACCGCCGGCGCCGTCATCATGGCTGCTCCCAGCACGACCAATCCCATGTGCGACACCGACGAGTACGCCACCAGCCGCTTGAAGTCGGTCTGCGCCATCGCGACCAGCGCGCCATAGATGATGCTGACGACACCAACGATCGCCACCAGCCACCACAGTTGCATCGCGGCTTCGGAATACAGCGGATACGCCACGCGGAAGATCCCATAGCCGCCCATCTTCAGCAGGATCGCGGCCAGGATCATCGACATCGGCGTCGGGGCTTCGACGTGCGCATCCGGCAACCACGTATGGAACGGCACAGCCGGCACCTTGATCAGGAAGCCCAGCATCAGCAGGCAGAAGAACAGCAGGCTGATCCACTTGGCTTCGCCGATCCAGTCGGCGATCGCCCCCTGCTGCTCCGCGCCGGCCAAGGCGATCAGGTCAAACGTCCCCGTCGCCAGGTACGTGCCGATCAGCACGATCAACAGGCCGATCGAACCAGCCAGCGTGTACAGGAAGAACTTGATGGCTGCGTATTCCTTCCGCGGCCCGCCCCAGATGCCGATCAGGAAGTACATCGGCAGCAGGCTCACCTCGAAGAAGACGTAGAACAGGAAGAAATCCAGCGACAGAAAGACGCCCAGGATGCCCGTCTCCAGGAACAGGAACAGCGCCATGTACCCCTTGGTCATCTTCTGGATGTTCCACGAGGCGATGCACGCGAGCACGCAGATGAACGTGCTCAGGAGAATCAGCGGCAGTGACAGGCCATCGACGCCGATGCGGTAGTAGATGTTGAACGACTCGATCCACGGCACAGCCGTGACCATCTGCACAACCCCACCCGATCCCGGGCCTTCGGCATAGCCGTATACCGATGCCGACTCACCCGGCGTGCTCCACTCAAACGGCACGAGGATCAGCAGCGACAGCAGGAACGTCGCGATGGTAAACCCCAGCGCGATCTTCCGCGCCTGCTCGCGCGGCGCGAGGATCACCACCGCGCCGCCAATCGCCGGCAGAAACAGCAGGATCGTCAGCAGATTATGGCTTAACCAGTCGCTCATGGCTTTCCCGTTTCAGTTCACCACAGAGACGCACAGATCGCAGAGGCTCATCCTTGATGCTTGCTGACTGGTCCGTGATCCTGTCAGCCTGCTTCACGCATCAATCACCACGCATCACTTCTCCGTGCCTCCGCGTCTCGGTGGTGAAGTCAGCTTCTCATCAGCACCACCAGCACCACCACGGCTACGGCAGCCGTGACGGAGGCGAACAGCATCGTCACGTACAGGCGAATGCGCCCGGCCTGCGGGATGCGCAGGAGGCTGCCGATCCCGCGTGCCACCGCGGCTGCGCCGTTCACCATGCCGTCAATCACATACTTGTCCCAGGCGCCGGAGATCACCGCCAGCCCGCGCGTCAGCGCGGCTGCGCCGTTGACCAGTCCATCGACGACCTTGCGGTCGAACGCCCCCAGCACAATCGACAAACCGCGGACGCCCCCGACGAACACGCTGTTGTACAGCTCGTCGAAGTACATCTTGTTGTACAGCCAGGTATGGATCCAATTCAGCGGCGGCAGCGCCGTCAGCCGCTGCGCGATCGTCAACCCGTTCCAGTAGATCACCACCGCCAGGCCGATGCCGATGGCAAACGCCCACCCCACCCATCGGTGCATCAGATGTTCGCCGGCCTCCAGAACATGCCCAGCCAGAGAGATCTCCGCGGCTGGAGCGACATCCAACTCCTCATGCGGCGGCATGACGTTGTGCGAACGCACCGGCCAGGCCGATGCGAACACATCCCCCGCCGCATCGCCGCCGATCGTCCGCACGATCGCGTTGGACTCCTGCTGGGTGTACTGCAGCAGATCGCTGACACCCAGGTAGCTGCCGCCGATGATGCTCAGCACCGCCAGCACGATCAGCGGGATGTACATCACCGGGTACTCGTGGGCATGCTCGTACACTTCGCGGTTGCGCGGCTTGCCCCAGAACGTCAGCATCCAGCACCGCATCATGTAGAAGGCGGTGATGTACGCCACGATCACCGGCAGCACGAAGAATGCCCACCACAGCCCGCCGCGCCCCTGCCCCTCAGCCAGATATCCCAGCGCCGCGGCGTGCGCGAGGATCATGTCCTTGCTGTAATACCCCGCCAGCAGCGGCGTACCGGCGATCGCCAGCACGCCGATCAGGAAGGTGATCGCCGTCACCGGGATCTTGCGCGCCAGGCCGCCATACTGCGTCAGTTCCTGCTCATGGTGAGCCGCGTGGATCACGCTGCCCGAGCCGAGGAACAGCAGCGCCTTGAAGAACGCATGCGTGATCAGGTGGAACAGTCCGCCGACCCACGATCCCACCCCCATCGCCAGGATCATGTACCCAAGCTGCGAGATCGTGCTGTACGCCAGAACCTTCTTGATGTCGCTCTGCACGATGGCGATCAGCGCCGCCATCGTCAGCGTCGTCACGCCGATCACCGCGATGAACAGCTTCGCGTCGGGTGTGAGGATCGGAAAGATGCGCCCGCACAGGTACACGCCGGCAGCCACCATCGTCGCGGCGTGGATCAGCGCCGACACGGGCGTCGGGCCTTCCATCGCATCCGGCAGCCACACGTGCAGCGGGAACTGCGCGCTCTTGCCGATCGCGCCGAAGAACAGGCCGATGCCCATCACCGTCAGCAGCGTGTAGCCGAAGTTGCCGATCGCCTCGCCGCTGGCGAGCGTCCCGGCGCTGCCCAGCGTCGCCCACAGGTTCGGCAGCGTCACATTCCCCAGGTGATAGAACAGAATGCCGAAGCCGATCAGGAAACCGACATCGCCCACCCGGTTGGCGATGAACGCCTTGATGGCTGCGTTGCTGGCGCTTTTCTTCTCGTACCAGAAGCCGATCAACAGGTACGAGCAGACGCCCACCAGCTCCCAGAAGATGAAAAGCTGCAGCACAGTGGCGCTGATCACCAGCCCCAGCATCGAGAAGCCGAACAGCCCCAGATAGGTGAAGAATCGCGGGAATCGCTTGTCGCCGCGCATGTACCCGATGGAGAAGACGTGCACCAGCAGTGCGACCATCGTCACCATCGTGAACATCGCCAGCGTCAGGCTGTCGATGTAAATCCCCAGATCCAGCCAGCCCGTGCTATTCGAGCCGACCTGGCCGATCGGAACCCATTTGTACAACAGCAGGATCGGCTCGCGCGCCGCGCCCCACGGCACCGGATCGGCTGCGCTCAGCCATGAGATCAGCGCCCCGATCGACGCGGCAAAGCTCCCGCCAATCGCGCCCGTCGCCACCACGCCCGCCAGGGGCGTGCCAATGCGCTTTCCGGCGAACACCAGCGTCACAAACGACGCTAGCGGCAGGAGGGTGGCGATCAGAAGTAGTGTGGCCGGCAGGGGCATGGTGGTTATTGGTTATCTGTTACTTGTTACCGGTTACTTGTTACTTGTGTCGCTCGGTCACTTGCCCCTGGTCACTTGCGCAGGCCGCGTCCATCAACAGGCCTCGGCGAGTGACAGATGACCAGTGACAAGTGACACACACATACCTCAGCCCTTCAAGTTGCTCGCCTTCTCCACATCAATACTCGCAAAGTTGTTGTAGAAGCTCAGGATGATCGCCAGCGCGATGGCGGCTTCGGCGGCGGCCAGCACGATCACGAACAGGGCAAAGATCTGCCCGTCCAGGCGGATACCGCTGTCAGCCGGCAGGTAGTGGTTGAACGCCACCAGGTTCACGTTGGCTGCGTTCAGGATCAGCTCCACGCCCATCAGGATGCCGATGGCATTGCGCTTGATCAGCATCGTCACGATGCCGCACACCAGCAGGATGGCCGCCAGGACCAGGTAGTGATGCAGGCCGACGATCATGGCTGAGCCTCCCGGTTGCGCCGGCGCCCCTTGGCCAGGTAGGCCGCGCCGATCATCACCACCAGCAACACAACGCTCACCAGCTCGAACGGCAGCAGGTAATCCCCCAGCAGCGCCGCACCCAGTTCCAGTACGGGATACGCGCCACTCTCATCCGGCTGGGCGCGCGGCGGCAGGGACAGGATCGACGCCACCAGCGCCGAAGCCAGCACCGCGCCGATGCCCAGCGCGACCGTCTTTTCCCATGGCTTCACATCCCACCCAGCCGACGGCAGGCGGTTGGTCAGCATCACGCCAAAGACGATGAGGATCAGCGTGCCCCCGGCATAGACCACCAACTGCACCGCCGCCAGAAACTCGGCATTGAGCAGGAAATACAGCCCGGCTACGCCCGTCAGCGTGAAAAACAGGCAGACCGCCGTCCGCACAATGTTGCGCGACACCGCCACCCCGATCGCCGAACAGGCGACCAGCAGGGCGAAGATGTAGAACAGGACGGTGGTCATGTGCTCAGCGCAGTAGGCAGAAGCCAGTGGGCAGTAATCAGCCAACCTGTCTGCGTCTATCCGCGTTCATCTGCGGTTCCAACCAATCCGCAATCAGGCCCAATCCAAAATCCGCAATCCAAAATTCAAACAATCGGCTCCGGATCCGTCAGCCGCAGGATGCGCCGCCGGCCGCTGATCACGGCATAGCCGATCCAGATCATCAGGGCGCCGATCAGGCTGACGCCGATCGCCGCCAGGATGAGCCTCGTGATCAGCCCAGCCCTTGCGCCGGCCCATCCCGCCCAGCTCCACGGCTGGTAGTCAAACCACGGGACACCCGGCTGATCCGCCACAAAAAGCTGCCACAGCGCCGCGCCCAACAGCAGCACACACGCCAGCGGCAGCAGCACCTTCACGCACACATACAGCACCTGATCGATACGGGCTCGCGGCAGCGTCCAGCGGATCCACATCACGACCAGGATGATCGTCGTCACCTTCGCCAGGAAGATCGCACAGGCGATCACGTTCACCCAGATCAGGCCGCTGGTATTGCTCGCCTCGATGAAGCGGGCGGTGTAGAACCCGATCAGCCCGAACGGGTCATGCCATCCGCCCAAAAACAAAGCCGTCTGTATCGCGGCGACGACAAAGACGGCTGCATACTCGGCAAAGAAGAAGAAGGAGAAGCGAATGCCGGAGTACTCGGTATGGAATCCGGCTACCAGTTCGGATTCCGACTCCGGCAGGTCGAACGGCGCGCGCTTGTTCGACGCCAGGCTGGCGACGAAATAAACGCCGAACGCCAGCATCGCAAAGGGGTTGGCAAACACCAACCACGTATGGATACCCCCGCCCTGCAGATGCCCCAGCTCAACCAGGTTCAGCGTCCCCCCCGCCATCACGCCCACGATGATCGACAGCCCCAGCGGGATCTCGTAGGAGACCATCTGGCAGGCTTCGCGCATCGCCCCGTACAGCGACCATTTATTGTTGCTCGACCAGCCAGCGAGGATGACGCCCATCACCTCGATCGCCAGGATCGCCAGGATCCAGAACACCCCCACGCTCAGCCGCGGCTCGAACGTCAGGTTCGGGCCGAACGGAATCGCCAACATGGCGGCAAAGACAGGCGCAAAGGCGATATACGGCGCCAGGCGGAACAGCAGGCTGTCCGCCTGCTGCGGGCAGATGTCTTCCTTGAGTAAGAGCTTCAGCCCGTCGGCAACGGATTGCAGCAGCCCGAACGGCCCGACGCGGTGCGGCCCCAGGCGGGCCTGGATATGCCCAGCCACCTTGCGTTCCCCCCAGATGCACAGCATCGCCACCAGCGACACGAGCGTCACAAAGGCAACGGCGATCACGGCGACCCGGAACAGCAGTACCGCCCAGGCCGCTGGTTCCGGCCCGAGCAGTAAGTCCTGAAAGAATGTACCGGTTGTGGGCATAACCGCAGGCAGCGCTTGTATCTGTCGGTGTCAACAAGGTCAAGAATCACGGGTGTTCAGCGCGTCTACCGGGTGTGTATTAGGACAAAGGGATGGGGGAGGGGTTGAAGGATGGCCTTGCCCGTTGAAGCGAGCAGGCCGTACGGCGCCCGCTGCACTTCGTCTGTTCGTCACCAATCGGCCCTTCGTCGCTCCGCCCGTTGGTAGTCCCCCCTTCCCTCCTCCCCAATCCCCTGTAGGATTGGCTGGGATTCGCAAGACCAGCTACCCGAGATGCACATTGCTCTGGTCATCCTCCATGCCGACCCCAGCCGTGGCGGGGCTGAGCGGTATACCCTGGATCTGGCAGCCGGTCTGGCGGATCGCGGCCACCGCGTGACCCTCATCGCCTCCAGCTTCGCCGACGGCATCGATCCGCGCGTTGAGCAGATCCCCATCGCCGCCACGGGTCCGACCCGCCTCCGCCGTTACCTGCGATTCCTCGATGGCGTCGATGCCCAGATCGCGGCTGGCGGATACGACCGCGTCCACGCGATGCTCCCGGTCCGCCGTTGCGACCTGTATCACCCCCATGCCGGCCTGGCGGCTGAGGTGCTCCATTCCGGCCATCGCAAGCGGGTCTCCAGCCTTGCGCAGGCGGGCGCATGGGTCGGCAACCGCCTCAACCGTAAGCGGCGGACGTTCGCATCCATCGAGCGCCGACTGCTCGAATCCGACCGCCCGCCGGTGGTCCTCTGCCTGTCGCAGTATGTGCAACGGTCCGTTCAGCGGCATTACCCGCACCTGCCGGCGGACCGGCTGGCCACGCTGTTCAACGGCATCGACATCGGTCGTTTCGATCCCGACCGCGACCCGGGCGCCCGATCAGCCGTGCGGCAACGCCTTGGCATTGCAGAAGATGCAGTCGTCGCCCTGTTCGTCGGCCATGACTATGCCCGCAAGGGCCTGCCGGAAACGCTGCAAGCCGTTGCGCGGATCCAGGATCCGCGGCTGAGGCTGCTGGTCGTCGGCCCCCCGTTGACCAGCCTCCAGCAGCGCGCGATCGCCCGCATGGGACTCGTGGATCGCGTCATCGCCCCCGGCCCGCAGCAGGACACCTATCCCTTCTACCGGGCAGCCGATCTGTTCATCCTGCCGACGCGCCACGATCCATGCAGCCTGGTCGTCCTCGAAGCCCTGGCGATGGGCCTGCCGGTCATCAGCACGCGCTTCAACGGCGCCACCGAGATCATGACGCCATCCCACGGCTTTGTGCTCGAGGCGCCCGACGACATCGCCATCCTGGCCGGCTCGATCCGTGCCCTGCTCGATCCCGACCTGCGCCAGGCGATGTCCCGCGCCGCGCTGGCGCTTCGCCCGCAACTTTCGCAGGCGCATCATCTGGACACCCTCGAAGCCATCTACCAGCGCGTTTGAAATCCGCGTTCACACTCTTCCCCACCGGTGGACCAACGCCACCGCAATTCCCTACTAATTTGCGAACGCCGCAGGCTGGTCTTAGGTCCGTAGGTCCGATATACTTGGACGTGGGTGAAGTGGACGGAGCTGTGGAGGCGGGCGTTTAACGCCGAGCGTATGAGCCACAATGTCTCGCCAATCTCACCGCTGGCTGCGTCGCGCGGGTCTGCTGCCTGCCCGGCGCTGAATGCCAATGTCCTTGTGCTGAATCGCTTCTATCAGGCGATTCGCGTGGTCAACGTCCGCCGGGCGTTCACCCTGCTGTGCAAGGATCTGGCTGAGGTCGTCCACGTCGAAAGCGATGCCTCCGGCAAAGCCAGCAAATGGCAGAACCTCGACTTCGCCGAGTGGCGCGAACTGTCGGAGCTCAAAGCCACCTTCGAGCCCGACGAATACGACTGGATCCACACCGTCCGGTTTCAGATCGCCGTTCCGCGCATCATCCGCCTTCTGGGCTATGACAAGCTTCCGCGGCAGGACGTGAAGTTCAACCGCCGCAACATCTACGCGCGCGACTCAAATCGCTGCCAGTACTGCGGTAAGCGCTTCAACACCAGCGAGCTGAGCCTGGACCACGTCATCCCCAAGAGCCAGGGCGGCCGGGCGACGTGGGAGAACATCGTCTGCTGCTGTGTCCGCTGCAACGTGAAGAAAGGCGGCCGCACCCCCGAGCAGGCCGGCATGAAGCTGATCTCCAAGCCCACCCGCCCCCGCCGCAGCCCGGTCATCAACATCCGCCTGGCTGACCAGCGCTACTCAAGCTGGAAACAGTTCCTCGACAACGCCTACTGGACGGTTGAGCTCAAGTGATTCCAGCCGGCGGCAGGCAGCTTATCAGTCTGCAGTCAGCGGTCTGCAGTCAGC